>JAJYHJ010000007.1 GCA_021784785.1 Actinomycetes bacterium
AGACACAGACAAAAGCCAAAACCACTACTGGGATTTTTACACCCTTAGCATGGGATCTGATCCACTAAATCGACTAGAGTTAGCTGCTAGGGCTAGTTTTGTCGCTAACGCGCTCATCTGATCTCATGTTTCGTTATGATGGACATCTGCGCTTCATAAAAAGTGCATGGATGCTGTTCTTTTGGTAAAGAGAAACGAGCATGGAGACGTTTCCATGCTCGTTTCTATCTCTATCTTTTAAGGCGCTTTTATGCGGAGACTAACGTGTCTTCGTCTGGAGCAACTCGCTCTTGCTTAGTTGGTGTATTGAAGTAAGGTCGCCCTTTAGCCCAATAGATCGCCATTGGAATAAGTCCTAGAGCCATAGCACCTAATCCCACGTATAGTGTTGTTGCGTTTAGTCCTGGGATCGTCTTCACAAACATGACGGCCATAAACACCGCTCCGGAGAGTGGCCAGAGCCCCATAAAGATAAAGTTCTTTACACTTTTTGTAAGCTGCTTGCGGTATAAGACAACGACCGATAGTCCAGCAAGGCTGTAGTAGATAGCGATCTGAAGACCAATGGCGTTGATGGCGTCTGTAAGAATATTGCCGATCGTACCAATGTAATTAGATCCTATGAACATGCCGACAGAGATGATAGCCACGATGATGGTCGCGATGTAAGGGGTTTTCCATTTTGGGTGTACTTTACCTAGAGCTCTAGGTAAAGTGCCGTCACGCCCCATTGAAAACATCGTTCGAGTGACTTGGATGATGGTGGTCTCCAACGTCGCCACGGTTGAGAGGATAACCGCTATGACGACTAGCTTTCCGCCGATTCCTGGCCATACGATCTGTCCGAGTACACCAAGAACGTCTCCCGAGTTGTTATTGATGTCTTTGGCTGTAAGAATCAAGTTAGAACCTACGGTAAAGACCTCAAAAAGTGCGAAGACCACGAGGACACCTATTATTCCACCGATTCCTGGAGTTACCTTAGCAGCTTTGGTCTCTTCGTTTAGGTTTGCCGTCACGTCCCAGCCCCAGTAGTAAAAAGCAGCAACTAGCGCTCCCGCGAAGAATCCTGAAGATCCATGGAAGATACTTGGTGAGAACCAACTCCAAGAGAAGGCATGAGCGTCATGTCCGTGGATGAGCATCAAAACCGCAAATAGTACGAGAAGTGCGAGCTCGATTGAAGACATGATAACTTGCAACTTGGTGGTGATAGTAACACCAGCTGCTACTGCAACTATCATGATCAAGAAAAATACTGATCCTAGTATCGTTACCGCCAAGGTACTATTGGCGAGAGAGGTCGAGAACAACCCGAGCGTTATAGATCCAGCCGGGAACGAGCCCGCTACCATAAAGATCAATGCTGAGACGATGAGTGCCCATCCAGCTATGTATCCCAGCAGAGGGTGAAGTGCGTTTCTAACCCATGAGTAGCTTGCGCCGGAGTTGGTCTCTACCCTCCCAAGGTAGTTGAAAGCCCAAACAATTCCAAACATAGCGATTCCGCAGTATAAAAGTGCAGCTGGACCTCCAAGCGCTACGGCTCCGAAAAGCGTAGCAGTGCTCGCCGCTATTGAGTAGGCCGGTGCAACACCGGCGACACCCATCACTGCGGAGTCGAACAGCGTCAAGACACCGCGCTTGAGACCGTTCTCTTTAGAATCGGCCTTCGTGCCTGTATCAGTCACTTACCCTCCTAGAATTTATAGAAATTGATAAGAAATTATCCTTCTTATCTCTAGCAGGCGTTTGCTAACGATGAAGATTATTTTGTGTTAATGAACAGTAAAGATATTAGACATTTGGTTGTTACTATGAAAATTCGGGATGATGTGATGTGTTTTAGTGCATGAGAAGCCTAGGTTCAGGGTCTTCGCCGAGCGTTTGAAACCAAAATTCATCAAGAGAACCTTGACGCTTTAGCTCTTCAGCTTCGGTAGCGAGCCGTTTCATGGGCGAGCGCGAGCCGCGTCTATGTGACACCAAAGATACAGAGTATCCGGCTCTGCGATACTCTCTAGATGCAGCCAAGGCATTCTCTAGTTCAATGTCTTGATCGAAGATTACGTAGATTCGTTTAGCGCCTTTAGGCCGTTCAAGTTGCAACTCTTCTAAGGTGTTGAGGATACGCTCGAATCCTAAAGAGATTCCACAAGCTGGAATCTCTAGCCCGAACCTAGAAAGCATGTTGTCGTATCGTCCTCCGCCTGCAATGGAGTTCGGAGAGAGAGCGTGGGATACTTCAAATACAGTTGAGGTATAGTATCCAAGTCCGCGAACACAAAGTGGGTCGACCACGACCTTCATGCCCTTTATTGCATGTGCGCTGTATTGATGAATCTTTTGCAGAGAAGAGATAGAGGTCTCTTCCGCCCCTAAGTCGGATAGCGCGTCAAAGACTCTGTGTGGAGCGACTTGACTAAGTCTATCTACGACTGTCTCGGCAATTTTGATAGGTAATCCTCGCTGCTGCATCTCTTCGACTACCTGGATTGGAGATACTTTATCTAGTTTATCGAGTGCTATCATTGCAGCTTGAAGCTGGTGCTCTTCTACGCCTGACTTGAGGAGAATCTGGTCTACTGCTCTTCTGTCGTTTATATGAACAGTAAATTCGTTTATGCCAAGACTGTGGAGCGCATGACCAGATGCCGTTATGAGCTCTATCTCAGCTAGCACCGTTGGATCCCCTAAGATATCGATATCGGCTTGGGTAAACTGACGATAGCGACCCCTTTGAGGTCTTTCTGCTCTAAAGGAAGATCCAATCTGAATGGATCTAAAAGGCTTGGGGAGTCTATGGAGGTTCTCTGCATAGAACCGACAAAGCGGTACGGTGAGGTCGAAACGAAGACCACCGTCAACAAGATCGTCTATCGAAGTTGCTTCGTTGAAATCTAGCTTCTCGCCACGCTTCAACAGCTTGTATGTTAGCTTTTCATTTTCTCCTCCGCCAGAACCAAAGAGGACGTCAAGCGACTCAACGATTGGCGTTTCGATCTCCAAATAGCCGTGGGATCTATATATCGAGCGGACTACACCAAGGAGAGCGTTGCGTCGCTCTACCTCACCGGGTAGTACATCCTTCATCCCTCTAAAAGGCTTCGATGATTTCACTTGGTCACCTCCCCATAACTCACACTAGTGATCCTAGACCTAAAATTCTCAAATTCGAAACCCATCACAACTCTTGACGGTATTTTGTCGTGCAACGTAAGCGAAGGAGCATGGATTTAAGCGAGTCGACAAACGTTTAGAGGCTTCGTCGTGAATGTGATATCCCAAGCATACGGAACAAAGTTCCTGCAGCTAGGCTAAAGAAGATGAACTACGAACGTCTCTCCATCGGCACGAGCCGAGACGTAGTGGCGAGGGTAGATCTCGCTCGTAAACAACGTTTGGGGATGCCCGAAGCTATCTACGCGCAGTCAAAAACTACTCAAGAGGTGGTAGAGATTGTTCACCACCACCTCTTGAGTAGTGGTGATCCTGTTATCATCACGCGTTGCAGGGATGATGTTGTCGAAGAGATCAAGGTGATCGACGACGTTGACGTGGATCGCATTCATATCTTTCCTGATCCGATATACGAATCGAGTTATCGAACGGTCGTGATAGGAGAGGCCGAACCGATCTCCTCCGAGGTGGCGATCCTTACCGCAGGGACTTCTGATTTAAGAGTAGCGAATGAATGCAAAGGTACGCTGTTCGCTCTCGGTATCAACGCTAAAGTATTTGCTGACGTGGGAGTTGCTCACGTTGACCGCATTTTAGAGATACTCCCTGAGCTCTATTACTTTGACGTGGTGGTAGTGGTAGCTGGAATGGAAGGGGCACTAGCATCGGTGGTTGGTGGTCTTCTTCCTCAACCGATTGTAGCGGTTCCTACGTCGGCAGGATACGGATCATCCTTTGACGGATTGACAGCACTTTTAGCGATGACGTCGTCTTGTGCCCAAGGAGTCTCGGTGATGGGTATAGACAACGGCTTCGGAGCAGCATGCGCGGCATTTAGAGTTGTGAATAAGGTGAGTTCTAGTCCTACTATCGAGGCGCTTTCTTGAGGCGACTCCACCTTGATCTTTCGAACGGCGCCGCTGGGGACATGTTTATTGCGGCCTTGTCGGACCTATTTGTAGATCGAAGTGATCTTGAGAAGACTCTAGCGTCTGTAGCATCGATAGTGGACGCCGAGGTAATCTTCGAGACAGTTCATCGCTCTTCGCTCTCTGCCACAAAGGTGAGTATCGCAGGTGGAGATCGAAATATGACTCTTGATCAGATGATCGATACACTCGCCAAGTTGAATCCTCGAACCTCGATAGTTACAGAACTCGCGCAAAGAGCGTTTGCTATCTTAGGTACGGCTGAAGTAAAGGTACATGGTGGCCTACAAGAAGTACACCTTCACGAACTCGGCTCTGTAGATACCTTTGTCGATGTTGTGGGAGTGTTGAGCTTGTTGGACCGTCTAAATGTGCATGAGATAACAAGCTCTAAGTTAAATCTTGGATGTTCGCAGATTGAGATCTCTCATGGACGCTATCCGAATCCAGTTCCAGTAGTGGTAGAGCTCCTTCAGAAAACGAAGGTCCCGGTTACTTTAACTGATGACGCTTTTGAGTACGTGACACCTACTGCCGCTGTCTTGTTGGCAACGCTCAGTGAAGCTGGGGTCTATCACTATGGTGAAGGAAGGGGTAGCTTGACCGGTGTTGGCTACGGTGCAGGCCATAAGGTTAGACCGGGTCTCTCTGGAGTTCTTAGCGCGTACCTCTTAGAAGACGCGGGGGTCCAAGACGGTCGAGAAGAGATCTACATGATCGGAGTTCATGTAGATGACTTATCCGGTGAGGAGCTTGGACTGATCGTCGAGGAGACGATCTCGCAAGGAGCTTTGGACTCTTGGATAACTCCAGTTGTGGGGAAGAAATCGAGGCCGGGATATGAGATTACGGTTTTAACTAAAGTGTCTCATCTATCTACGTTAGTAGAATGCCTCCATGTAACTACTCGGTCTCCAGGGCTGAGGATAACTACTGCAACTAGAGACGTTGTACCCCACGACTTCGAACTTGTCGACGTAGCTAAAGACGTAACTGTAAACGTCAAATACACACGATTCGGTCATAAGGTGGAGTTTGATGATGCAGTCGTAGCGGCAAAAAAACTGTCTCTACCGGTCTCAGAGATCATAAATAGGGCAATGGTTGGCTTTAGAGGTAAACGAGAGGGAAAAGATGAGATTTAGGCAGCTTGGTAGATCGGGCCTAACGGTATCGGAGGTAGGTCTGGGATGTAATAACTTTGGAACGCGTTGTGATTTGGATGGTTCTCGCGAAGTAATCTTTGAGGCACTGGACGCAGGAATTAATCTCTTCGACACGGCGGATATCTATGGAAATAGAGGTGGATCTGAAACCTTCATGGGCGAGATCCTAAAAGGCCGACGTGACGAAGTAGTATTGGCATCGAAGTTTGGAATGGATATGGGAACCGGTGATGTTGCGTTAGGATCGCGAAGGTACATAAAACGTGCGGTTGAAGCATCTCTGCGTCGTCTCCAGACTGACTACTTAGACCTATATCAGTTACACAGGCCGGATCCGCATACGCCGATCGACGAGACTATTTCTGCTTTAAATGATCTAGTTCGAGAGGGAAAGGTTCTTTATATCGGATCCTCGAACTTTTCAGGATGGCAGATTGCCCAAGCAGATCTTTTGGCAAAGGAGCTGGGTGCCGCTAGGTTTATCTCTGCTCAAAATCTGTACTCACTATTGGAACGTGATGTTGAGAGTGAGATAGTGCCGGCGTGTAGAGAGTTCAATGTCGGATTGCTTCCGTTTTTTCCTCTCGCCTCCGGGTTGCTAACAGGGAAGTTTAAAAGAGGCGAGGAGCTTCCAGCGGGAACTCGTCTTTCAAGTCGTCCTGAGGTAGTGGAGCGAGCGAACTTTGACTTGATCGAAGCTCTTGAGCAATTTGCCGAGCAACGTGACATGAGGCTTTTGGATTTAGCCTTTGCCTTCTTGTTGGCCACCGCGGAGGTCTCCTCAGTAATAGCAGGTGCAACCTCCAAAAAGCAGATAAGGTCGAACGTTGATACTCAACAACATACGCTGTCAGAACGTGACATCGAAGAGCTGCGAGAACTCTTGAAGTAATAAGACTCTATCTGGTGAAAGCTTTCGTTGATTTCTTCGATCTATGATTTGTCATAGAAAGACAGATGGTGACAACGGGTGAAAGGACGAACTAGCAAATGTCAAAACTCGATAGCCAACTCGTATCCTTATTAGCCTCCTTGCAAATTGTGGGTGATGCTGATCTGTCGTCAGGGGGAGTCGAGGCTGCCAGGGCGAGTATAGAGTTGATGGCACGGTTGCAACCTAAAGATAGCACACCACTAACTAGGATCGACGAACAGGTTATAAACGGAAGATTCCGGGAGATCCCGATTCGGATTTATTGGCCCGTAGCTCCTAGCGAATGTGTCGGGGTAACGGTGTTTTACCATGGAGGCGGCTTTGTTCTTGGTAGCATAGAGTCGCATGATCAACTCGCTAGATCGCTGGCCAAGTATTCAAAGTCTGTGGTTGTATCAGTGGAGTACGCGCTGGCGCCTGAAAATAAATTTCCTGCGGCGGTGGAAGACGCCTTTGATGCTTTTGAGTATGTAGTTCTAAAGCGATTAGAACTTTGTCCTAACCGTTCGTTATCCAAGGTTCCGCTTGCGGTTGCAGGTGACTCTGCTGGGGGTAACTTGGCCGCTGTTGTGTCGTATCTTGCTTCAGAAAAAGTTGAGAAGATAGACTTTGCTCTTCTGGCATACCCCGTGACCGACGGTCTCCACCAGGAAAGTTTTCCTTCGTATGATGAAAATAGTGAAGGCTACTTCCTTACTGCTAAAGATATGCAGTGGTTTGGGGAGTTGTACCTACGTGGTGAGGAGGATCTGTTAGATCCGCGGTTCTCAATTTTATTAGCAAGTGACCTATCACGTATGCCGAAAACGTTGATTGTAGTAGCTGGCTATGATCCACTAAGAGACCAAGGCGTTGCTTTTGCAGACGCGCTTAAAGATGCCGGAATCGAGGTCGATCTCTGGAGATACGACTCGATGATTCATGGGTTTTTCTCGATGGAAGGGCTTGTCGATGAGGCACGTAGAGCTGTTGAGCGTGCAGGCAAGTTTCTTGGAGGGGCCTTGGTTGAGGCACAGGTGTGTTAGTTATTAGTTGTCTTACTTGACTTTGAGTAAGCCCGTGGCAGCTGTATAGCTCTTTTGGTTCTGAAGTGTTTTCGAGTATCTTTGCAGATGACAGTTCCAGTAGTCGCTAATAATCCGTTATTGATATGGCAATCACTTGTGGTGTGGTAATGTTTTTATGGGAAGCATCTTTGAGGTGTACCTAATTCTCCAGCGATCAACCTTGGGTCTTGAAGTGTACGCACTGGTACTATTTTGTAGGGTGTTTAGGGTGTGAACTTGGATTTGCGGAGGCTCAAAAGACGGCGTTTCCTCACCATCTAATATTCTCAAGGTTCTCTGGTATCCAGAGGCTAGGAGAAGATTTTTTTTCGAGAAGTCAAGAGATTCAACTCCCGATGCATCAGGACAGTCAAGTAGGGTAATCGTGACGTCTTTTGGAAGATGATGAACTTGATGGCGAAAGTGTGCCGATTTGGTGTGTGTAGCGGATCGAATCAGTGCCTCTAAAGGACGTTGTGGATCAGGTAAGTGAGCAAATGGCGTTCCACATAAAAGCATGTAGATATGTGTAGCCCCGTTTATTACGGCTCGATCTATTGGCGTGTCGTTGACAACTCCTCCGTCAACGAGTAAACGGCCTCCAAAACGTACCGGAGGGAATACGCCCGGGATCGCTGCGGAGGCATAAAGTACATCACGAGGCCGCCCGGTGCCGAACCAGACCTCTTCACCAGTGCTATAGTCCGCGGCGAGTACTTCAAGGGGGATAGCTGTATCTCCAATGTCTTTTAAAGAAAGATGTGAGTCGATCAGGTTGCGTAGTCCTTCGCCTGGGTATACCGACTCTCCTCTTTGTGCATATCTCCAGGTGGTGCCCAGCTTTCGCTTTGGCATGATGGTGTCTTTATCGAGAGAACTCCAAAGACTTTCAAGACTTCTAAGTCCCTCCAACGATGGATTACTTGCATACACGGCTCCATTTAGCGCTCCAACAGACACGCCGATGACTTCGTCTGCCTGGATGCCCCTCTCTACGAGTGCGATGAGCATACCTACTTGACAGGCGCCTTTGCCTCCGCCGCCTCCGAGTACGAAGGTAGTCTTTGAAGGTTTATCAGAGTTAGAGTAACTCTCGCCACGATTCTGTGATTCTTTAGTGCGAATGAACGAAAATCTTTTCATGCGCCTTACCTCTCACCTACTGCATCGGAGATCCATGGGGACTCCTTTAGTCTCAGCATAGTTTTCATCGGCGGCTAAGAAGCAGGTAACTTTTCCGCTGCGATTCGGTTAGTAGACAGTTTGTCTAATTGACTTCATAAGTTCACTTCTTCTTTGGCATTTGGGAATGTTTTGCATCTAAAACGTATCTAGCAGTCGAAGTTGTGCCCCTAGCTTCGGCTAAGTGACTGCGAGTCTAGATTCGGAGTCAAGGTTATGCACCGAGCATATCGGCCGCTAAGTGACTGCGAGTCTAGATTCGGAGTCAAGGTTATGCACCGAGCATATCGGCCGCCAAACTAGCGCCCCCTAGTTTGGCGGAGCATAATCTATACCTGTGAGGGTTCCATAGAGGAGGTAGTTCCATTTGGAGAGAAGCGTTGGTGAATCTATAAACCCACTTACTTCGAAGGAGTCGATAGAGGTCGGTGCGATCTTGTCGCGAGGTTACAAACAAGACTTCAGAGCGCTTAGATTGTCCGCGGGTGAAGACGTTATTCATAGAAGTGAATTGTATGGAGACGGCCATGTTCAGAGTTCGCTTGAGTCTTTGTGTCGTGTGGTTCATGTGACTGACTTTCAGTTGGCGGACGTAAAGTCACCCTCAAGGTTTGAATATGTAAATCGTTACGCCGGCGACCCTCGTTTTGGGGGACTGGTTCCGGGATACCGTCCGCAGGAATTTCTTATCTACGCTACGGTCTATGAACTCGTGCAAACTCTCAACAGGCTTCCACACTCAGAGATCTCTGGAAGAGAGGTGGACGTTGTTCTTACTACGGGTGATCTGATCGATAACGCTCAATCAAATGAGTTCTCGTGGGTCTCGGCACTTCTGGGCGGAGGTACCGTCGATATTCCTTCCGGTTCGGAAGAGATGGAGTTTGTTGCCGATCAAAGTTTTGGATCGTCTGAGTATTGGCAACCTGAAGGTGGTAACGATCTGTTCAAGGATAACTTTGGGTTTCCTCGAGTTGAAGGAATTTTGCAAAGTGCTATGAGTCCGATAGTCAGCGAAGGCCTGAAGATGCCTTGGTTGGGGTGTAATGGTAATCATGAAGTTCTGACCCAAGGGGTCGGTAAAGTATCGTCATCATTACAAGATGTGACCGTCGGTTCTTTCAAATCCGTAGATATTGGACCCGTTGGAGACGGTTTGTTGTACGAGGACTTTATTCGTGACCCAGCTTCTTTTTACCTAAATGGACCTCAAAGTTCCGTTAATCCAGATGAAAGACGGACGCATGTCGACTTGAGCGGTGTAATTGAGGCTTATCTCAATGCCCCTGGCCGTCCAGTGGGCCATGGCTTTACCCATTGGAATCTCGACCAGCAGGTAGCGTACTTTGCTTATGACCTCAATGAGAGGGTGAGAGTTATAACACTTGATACTGCGGTTTGTTCAGGAGACGCTGAAGGTGCAATAGATGAAAAGCAGTTGCTCTGGCTGGAAGAACGATTGAGAGAGTGCTCTAGTCGATTCATTGTAGATGGAAAGCCAGTTATGAACATCTCTGGAGTCGATCGCTACGTTGTGATAACCTCACATCACCCGTTGGCCAAGATGACTAACTCCTTTAGAGATCCGGCGAAAGCGGAGGCATCTGTGGACAGAATACGGGATCTTTTGCACCGATATCCCAACGTGATTTTGTGGTTAAGCGGTCATACGCACATCAATAAAGTCATACCTGCTCTGTCGCCATACGACCGGAGACTAGGTTTTTTTGAGGTGACAACGGTATCAATCATGGACTGGCCCTCTCAATTTCGCATCTTGGAGATCCTTGAGGGTGACTGCCACTTAGAGATTCATCTAGAGATGGGCAACATCGATGTTCCTATCCAAAGCGCCGAGGTTGACTCTTTGGCGGACTTGGCGTCTTGGCACCGATTGATTGCGTACAACGCGTCATTGTTGGTTCCTAAACGTTTCAGCGGGGATCGACAAGATCGAAACGTGGTGTTGCACCTCAATAAAAGATACTAAGAAAGTTGGCATCTTATGAACCAGCATCTCTTTGCGATTGTTCTATACGTGATTATCTCATAGATGTAGTTGCGATAATATGGAGATCCTTGTCTTTTGCGTCTGTGCGAACCTCCCGTGAAAGGCGAAGCCGTCAAGCTAACTTGTGGGAGAGTTGTAGTTTCTGAAGCCTACGAACACCGTCTGTGCGTGGCTCCCGAAGGCCTAACTGAGATCGAAGCGTCCTGTCACGCGTTACCTTTAAAGCGGACCAGGGTCAGGCGTCTCCGCAGGTGTCTAATTCTATGACCAGTTTATCTAACAAGCGGACGAGGCACTCGCGATCGTCGATAGCCCATCCCTCAAGTGCATAACGCACCTTGTCTTTGCGCTTTTTTAGAAGTTGCTCTACAATATCCTCGCCTCTGGGAGTCAGTGAGATGAGTGCTGCACGGGCATCGTTTGAGTCTGGTTCGCGTTGAACGAGCCCGACATGTTCGAGTTGTTTGATCTGTCTTGAAACCGTTGAGATGTCAATTGCTAAAGAGGCTGCGATCTCTGAAGACCTCATTGATCGCCCATGTTTTAGTAGGACCAACTCCCAGAATCCCGCACCTGTCGCGTAGGTCGGCATCGACTCATCGCCAGCGCGTATTTTACGTAGAGATCGTGCAAGCTGGAACAACCCCGTTTCAAGCGACTTTACGTGTTGCTCAAGCTCTTCGTCATTTTGTTGGGTTGGATCGTTCTCATTTTGCATTCGATGCGTTCCTTTGAGAATAAAGAGTGTACGTTACTAAACTAGTCAACACTCATATCGCTGACTAGAGAACGATTGTAACGCTTTCTTATGATGTCTAATACTATGTATACCCTTTTAGTTTAATACGACAACCCTATAGTGGTAGTGGTGGAAGTGACTTATACATTCTTTGCATATATGAATAGGAGATCCTTGTGTCATACGACAAGATGCACCATCTTGACCAAAGCCTTAGAGAGTTAGCGGACCAGGTTGTGAACTACGCTATGGAACGGATCGCAATGCAGCCTCCGCCTTTAGACGGTCCAAAGTCGGCCGAAGAACTTGCAAGAATGTATCCTACCAACATCACAAAGGAAGGGTTAGGCGGCAAGGAGGTCTTAAAGAGGTTTGTGGATTCTTATGCGCCAGCCACTTTATCCTCTGATCATCCAAGGTTTCTAGCTTTTGTTCCGGTTGCGCCGACGAAAGCATCTATCTTATTTGACCTTGTGGTTTCGGCTTCTTCGATTTGCGGAACTTCTTGGTTAGAGGCGGCGGGAGCTGTATTTCTAGAGAACGAAGCCCTTAGTTGGTTGGCCGAACTCGCCGGTATGCCAAAAGGAGCTGGTGGTACTTTTGTCTCGGGCGGTTCGGCAGGGAATCTTTCGGGTCTACATACGGGTAGGCATCACATGTTTACGACACGAGGTAGTCGCCCGAGTCGCTGGAGCATCATTTGCGCGCCTGAGGCACACTCCTCGATAAGGTCCGCGGCAAACGTGATGGACGTAGATGTTTTTGTCACGGAAGGCGACGATAAGGGTCGACTTACCAAATGCGCCTTAGATTCAAAGTGGAATTCTTTAACTGATGAGGAGCGTTCTCAAGTCTTTGCGGTGGTTGCGACGGCGGGAACCACTAATGCAGGCATGGTCGATGATCTCAAAGGTGCTTCGGAGTTTGCTAAGGAACATGGACTTTGGTTTCACGTGGATGGAGCTTACGGTGGGGCTGGACTGTTATCGGAAGAAAAAAGACCGTTATATGTGGGGGTAGAAGAGGCTGATTCCTTTGTGGTGGATCCACACAAATGGCTTTTTGCCCCCTTTGACTGCGCGGCTCTTATCTACAAAGAGCCTATTCTTGCCGCCAAGGCTCATACTCAAGAGGCTGCATATCTAGATGATATAAACTCCATGCCTGAGTGGAATCCGGCCTCATTTGCATACCACTTGACGAGAAGAACTCGCGGCCTTCCATTTTGGTTCTCGTTGGCTGTAAACGGAACCGACGCTTATGAGAAGGCGGTACAGGCTTCGATTGATCTTGCAAAGTGGACTGCTAAGGAGATATCTTCCCGAGACTACCTAGAGCTTGTTATGGATCCTGAGTTGTCTGTTGTTATGTTCAAGCGTAAGGGATGGAGTGCATCGGAGTACGATGCCTGGTCGAAGACAGCACTTAGAGATCAGGTTGGGTTTGTTCTGCCTAGCATGCATAATGGCGAGAAGATCTTGCGATTCTGTTTTGTAAACCCAACGACCACGGAAGCTGATGTTTCAGCGATTTTAGACTCAATGACGTGGAAACCAAATTGGAGAGGGTAGACACTTGTCCATTTTGCAAGGTTGACTTTCAGGGGTTATCGGAGAGCGGAAGAGAAAGTATCCTGGTTGTAAAGGATATCAATCCAGTAACGCCAGGGCATAGGTTGGTTGTTCCGAGAGATCACTTCGAGAGTCTATTAGAACTTACTCCGACTTTGGCTGAAGAACTCTTTCAAGTAGCAGTTGAGGTTGCTCGAAATGCTGTGTCTGCTGGTGCGGACGGTTTCAATTTGGGAATAAATGATGGCGTTGCGGCTGGACAGAGTGTTCACCATGTCCATATTCACGTGATTCCACGACACTTAGGAGACGTAAAAGATCCTTTTGGTGGTGTGCGCGGCGTGATTGCTACGAGGCAAAGATATTGTGAGGAACGTGTTAGCTAGGAGTTCTAACTTTTTAGGTGTCTTTGTAGATAATGTGCCACCCGACTGTACCACCAAATGTGCAGCTCTTGAGACTGTAGTCCGTAAGCGTGTTGCATATACCGATCAGCTTCCTTTAGCATCTCAAGAAGCTCCTCTATATCGCTGATTCGGTGTTTTACAATGTCGCTGTGGATTTGAGCCGCTTTGTGCCATGGTTTTTGATTCGGTGGAAGTGGGAGGGCTGCAATCTGTGAGGCAGATAGTTTCAGAGCTTTGTGGGAAAGTCCAGAGCCAAGATGTCTTCCGATTGCAACTGCTGAGAGTGTCGACGAGGACAGCATTGACTGTAGCGCGAAGATATTGTCCTGATTTTTTGGCGTTACTGATATTACTGGAACAGAACCAATGAGTTGAGCGGAAAGGTCTACGACCGACTCGATTACTTCGCTCTGAGTCGCGACCAACACCTTACTCCTAGATCGCTTCGTAATCCACTCAAGAATCTTCGGATTATCCAGTCCGTTTTTGTTTAGGATTGGACGGAGGTACCTCTTCCCACCTATCCGCACATGGTTCTCTCCCCAAAGGATCTTAGATGGTTCTATCGAGCCAACGGTGATGACCTTTAGAGACGCTTCTTTTAATGAGTCTTGCGTCGGCTCTTCTGTAACGTTTGCTTTTATGTAGTAGAACTGG
Source organism: Actinomycetes bacterium (assembly GCA_021784785.1). Taxonomy (GTDB): domain Bacteria; phylum Actinomycetota; class Acidimicrobiia; order Acidimicrobiales; family Acidimicrobiaceae; genus Ferrithrix. Next base: position 13,823 of record JAJYHJ010000007.1, read on the forward strand.
TCTCTAAAGTCAGCGGTGGAGAACGCTAGTTCATCGATAGATCTTCGATTGTTAATTTGTCCGTGAGGGAGATGCGCTGGAAGTGGCACACCACTCGCTATCGCAGCGAGTTGTGATAGGGACCTTGATTTGGCGGATAGGGTGGTTACAGCCGTACATATGGTTCCTGTTTTAGAGATTGCCTTAATGGTAACTTTATGGTGGACCATCGGAGGCTCTTTGTAAAAGACCAAGGTAACGGTGTCTACGACAGCTGAAAAGCTCTTCGAGTGATCAAAGATAGCGGCTATAAGTTGGGTGCTACTTAGAAGTTCAACCCTGATTGCCTCTGAATCTCTAGCCGCTAGAAAGGAAACAGGCTGTACCATAACTATCCATCCTCGATCAGCTACGGCGTAGGTAGCAAGATTTAAAAAGATGGCACTTATATCTGTATATGGAGCAGCCTTTATTAGATTTCTTGTCTCTTGCGTTAGTAGGCTCGGACTGTTGTTACCCCCAGAGCTAGCGAGATCGGTGCGATTTATAAAAGGCGGATTTCCGATAACGTGGGAAAAGTCTCCCAGGGGTAGTTTGTACTTTGTTGTGAGTCTATGTACTTTGCTATCTCCTTGTTGCTGAAGCATGCGAAAGTTGAGGAGATGACCAAGGGCATCGGCGTTGATGATCTGTGACTCAAGTTGTGTGGGGGTGGGAACAAAGGTGTGGGGTTCCAAAAGAATAAGCCGAGCGCGACAGAGCCTTGCTGCAACGTTGTCTATTTCGATACCATGAAGTGAGCGTTTTATGAGGCTTGAGTCCAAACCCTGTTGACGAGCGACTTTATAGAAGGCAACCAAGAAGTTGCCGGTACCACAGGCTGGGTCTAGTACTCGGAGCGCTTCTGGGTTGATCGTCGAAAGGTCGAGCATCTCGAGGGACTCCGTGGTAATGACGCTTGTTGTGTAGTAGCTTCCTAAGCGTTTTCGTCCCGAATCCAGTGTGTGCTCGAGATCGGAA
>JAJYHJ010000061.1 GCA_021784785.1 Actinomycetes bacterium
ATACGATCCTCCATGGGATGGAGCTTCATAACTTCAAGCCTCCTTGGTTGAATCAAGCCTCTTAATGACCACTTAGCACTCTAGCCTCTTGAGTGCTAATTTCCGCCAAAGATAACAAAGTTTTTACCCAACTGCTTGTCTATAACTCTCAGACGAGGCTCAAAGAAGGATTAATGGAGAGATCAAGGGGAGATACGAACCCTGCATGTAACCGAAAAGCGCCGACCGCCGCTATCATCGCTCCATTGTCCGTACATAAGTACTTCGGCGGTATGACCGCGTCCACTTCAGCTTTTCTACACAGTATCTCCACTTTAGACCTTAATAAAGTGTTTGCGGCTACGCCACCTCCTATCACGACCGATCGATACCTGTCCTTTTTTAGCGCCAGTGACACTTTGTCAACGAGTGAATCGACAGCCGCCTCCTGGAAGGCAGCAGCAACGTCTTCAGCCTTCGCTGAAGGACACCGCTCGAGATATCTAAGCACTGAAGTTTTTAGACCGGAAAAGGACATATCCAAAGAGTTACCTTTTAGTCCCCGGGGAAACGTTATCTTCGTTGCATCGCCTAACTGAGAAAGTCGTTCGATCTCGGGCCCCCCGGGAAATCGCAGTCCAAGTAGACGCGCAACCTTGTCAAAGGCTTCTCCAGCTGCATCGTCTAGGGTTCCACCTAGATACTCATATACTCCCGGAGCTTGAACGCTTATAAGCTGGCTATGTCCACCGGAGACTAGTAACGTTAGAGAGGGGAGTTTGATCGACGTAAACAACGTCCCTGCAAATAGATGTCCCTCCATATGGTCCACTCCCACCAATGGCACCTCCCACGCCACAGACAATGCCTTTGCAGCCGATACGCCAACCATCAAAGATCCAGCAAGTCCAGGGCCGTACGTTACAGCAACAGCATCGACGGTTCGTTCTGGTCCTTTCTCGTTGGACTGCTCCATAGTCTGTGAAATTGCATCAGATATCGCTCTCGCATGCTGCCTCGACGCTAGTTCTGGAACCACACCTCCAAAGTCCGCGTGGAGATCGTTTTGGAATATTACCTTTTCTCCTACGATTTCGCCGTCTTTCAGCATTGCTACGGCAGTTTCGTCGCAGGAGGTCTCGATTCCCAATACGCAAAGATTCTTCGGAAAGTCAAGCTCGTCAGTTGTTACCATCGGCCTCTCCCGTTAGAAGACCTTCTTTGATCTCATTAAGTCTCGCCTCAAAAGAAGGCGAGTCAATATTGTAGGTCCACATAACTATAGCGTCTTCACTGTTCTCCTGATAGTAGCCTTTACGAACGCCAACTGGAACAAACCCAAATCGGAAGTACAACTTCTGTGCTCGAGAGTTGGAAGCTCTAACCTCGAGAGTCATATCCTTCACTCCAGTTCTTCGCCCTACTTCAAATGCGTTTACGAGAAGCCGTGTAGCCACCTTGATACCCCAAAACTCGGGGTCAACTGCGATGTTTGTAATATGACCCTCGTCAACGGCCACCATGAGGCCACAGTACCCTACTACTTTACGACCCGACTGAGCCACATAGTAGTGCCTGGAGTCATGGAGGTTCAATTCCGATAGAAATATTCCAAGTGACCAGGGTCGTGGATACACTTTAGCTTCGATTCGCATAACCTGGCTAAGGTGTCTCTTCTTCATTGGAACAACGATCACGTCGGCGACCAACGCACTACGTTTCAACTTCACTCCCTGAAATTTGTTTACGTAATACCAAGTAGTTAGAGCGAGCATCCGCGTCTCGCAGATACTTAACAGTCACTGCTTTTGGATCTATAGCCCGGCGGGAGCTAAACTCAAGGAAGGATAGCTGCGCAAGCACCTCTGCGTTTTGCTCCATCGACACACCCTCATCCAGGCTAAAGGAGGAGGTAAAGGACAACTGTTCGCGGTATCTAGCCAATCCACCACCTGCCACGACGACTCTTTTTGAACAGTCAAATAGATCTGGCACTTCCTCCAACAACAAAGAGGCTAGGTCCTCGGGTTTTGCATGCCCTTCAAGTACGAGGATCTGCCTCGTCTTGTCAGTCTGGTAAACGCCAAAAAACACTTCTTTGCGTTTGCCGTCTTCAACAGCCAACACGTAGTCCCATGATCCCTGGATGCCAAGCACCCTAAGCTCTAAAGCAGATAGTTCAACTACCGGCAGCGACAAAGCGACCGCGAATACGGATGCAAAAGTCACCCCTACTCTAAGTCCACTAAATCCACCAGGACCTACTACTACTGAGACGAACTCTAAATCTTTTTTTCGAATACCGTTAGTTGCAAGGATCTCAACGAGTAGCGGCGCAACACTCTCTACGTGGTAAGGTCCCTCGTGGGTCAAAGTAGCTTTTGCAGCACCTTTTTCGGCCAAAGTTAAAGAGGTGGATTACCTGACGTATCTATACAGATATACGCCACTTATGTACTCGCCTTGCTAAAGGACTTAGAGTAACGATATACGCTACTAAGAGGACGTTCACTACCACAAACCTCCAACGTTACCCACCGAGACGCATCGGTTTTGCCCTTTCGGATCTCCACCTCTACTACCATAATCTCCATATCCACTATGTAGTTTCCCGGCCATTCGATCGCAACGATAGCCCCTTGCTCAAGATCATCTAGTACGCCTACCTCTTCAAGATAGTGCTCTGATGACACCCGATACAGATCACAATGAATGAACTTGCCTTTGGGAGTCGGATACTCCTTCACTGTAAGAAACGTTGGAGATGTTACCCGATTGTCCACGTTCAAGGTTTTCGCTAGACCTTGAACGAAGCGTGTCTTGCCCGTTCCCATATCTCCACGTAACAGAACTAGGGATGGTCGAGTTAGATCATCGCCAAGAGCTGCGCCTAAAGCCACCATACCCTTCTCCGACAATACCTCTAGGGAAATGGACATGTTGACGCCTGACCCTCTAAGTAAAGTTTCAACAAAGAGATATCTGCTCGCATCTTTGTAGTTACCAATGGCCCTCCCCGAAGAGCAGCCGCCGGGTGGTAAGTTGGTACGACAACCTGCTCGCCGTCGAAGTAAACCTTCGCACGCAACTCCCCTATTCCCAGCTTCGTCTTCAGCAAAGTACGAGCCGCAAACGCTCCCACAGCAAGTACTACCTCCGGTGAGATAGCAGCGACTTGTCGAGTTAGGTATGACGAGCATAGATCAATCTCTTTAGGTTCTGGGTTCCGATTGTTTGGTGGCCGACACTTTAAAAGATTTGTAATAAAGATCTCAGAGTCCAGATCATCGAAACTCTCTCCCAACAGCTTGCGCAGCAGCTGGCCCGAGCGACCTACAAAGGGTCTGCCTTGTTCATCTTCATCTTTCCCAGGAGCTTCTCCGACAACCATAACCCGTGCCAATGGAGAACCTTCGCCAAATACTACATTCGTCCTAGTTATAGATAGAGGGCACAGTTGACAACTTTGTACCTGTTCATTGAGTGAGCGAAGTCTCGTAATATTTTCACTTGTAGGAAGTTTACTCAAGTCGTCGAAGTGAGCGCAAGGCGTCATTGGTAAAGTGTATCTTCCTCCGTTAGATCTTCCCCAACATATATCCTAGGAACTCGATTGCCCAAGGAAGTGAGTATTTCGTATGGAATCGTATTCAAAGACTCCGCCCACTCTAGAGCCGTAATATTCTCGACGCCTTGACGGCCCAAAAAGACCACTTCGTCGCCGGGTGAAACCTCCAAATCCCCACAGTCAATCAAGGTCTGGTCCATGGTCACAGTTCCCGCAATAGGTACCCGCTCACCCTTTATCAGAACGTCTTGCCCTTTATCAAAGAGAAGTCTTCGAACACCGTCTGCGTACCCAATGGGAACGGTAGCGATATATGAAAGGCGCTCGAGAGGGCGCCTAAGACCGTAGGAGACGGCCTCGCCAGCTTCAAGTCTGCGGAGCGCTGAAACTCTAGCCTTTAGAGAAAGAATCGGCTTTAATCCCACTAAGTTAACCTCCGGACTCGGTAGGTACCCATATAGCCCTATCCCCGATCGTACAAGATCGTAACGAGCGGCAGGATATGCTATCCCTCCAGCAGTACTAGCGATGTGCAGGAGCTGGGGACGGATGTTAAGCGTAGCCAGTTTAGTAATCACCCGTTCAAACTTGGCAACTTGCTCCAAAGTTGGACCTTTACCAGATTCTCCCCGGTCAGCCATAGCAAAATGGGAGCTCAGACCTTCAAAAACAACACCGCTGTCTTTGACCAACTTGGTCAACTGCTCCAAAGTTGGACCTTTACCAGATTCTCCCCGGTCAGCCATAGCAAAATGGGAGCTCAGACCTTCAAAAACAACACCGCTGTCTTTGACCAACTTGGCCAACTCCAGTGCTTCATCCTCGGTCACACCCAGCCGATGCATTCCGGTATCGACCTTAATATGCACTCGCGGTCGGGGGAAAATCCTTCCGCTCCTGCCAATGCGTTCCCAGGATGCCACAACCTCTAAAAGAGCTCTAACGCTGTAGATCGTTAGCGTCAAGTCGTTTACCAGAGCATCCTCAATAAACTCGCGCTCTGGTTCCATCAAAACCAGTACTTGTCCTTCCACTCCGGCGTCTTTCAGCTCCACCCCCTCTTCAACCGTCGCTACGCAAAAAGTCCTTATACCACCCCTACTAGCCGTTTTTGCTACCTCTACGGCACCATGACCGTATCCGTTTGCTTTCACGACAGCAGCTAGCTCTGCTGGATAAAAGGTTCTTTTCAATAACGAGATATTGTGTTTCAGTGCCACTAGGTCAATCTCAGCCCACACCGCCCTAGAGTGAAAGGTCACACCTGCTCCTCATCGATCCCGGTACTACAATAGCCACTCGCTTTAGATCAGCCTAAATACTTTCTGGGCCGGCGTGCCATCTCTTATCCAAGGTTGACAACCAACTGGAACAAGCATCGATCAGTTCTGAGGCTCTAATAGAGTATCCGCCTAGATAAGATGACGCCCGACCGTGAATATGTGCACCTAGTGCAGCCGCTAATGCTGGCTCAACGCCTCGTGCAAAAAGACCACCTATCACTCCAGATAGAACATCTCCAGTTCCAGCTACCGCTAGGCGGGATGAGCCAGAGGTAACAACATACACGACACCACTCGGCGTCGCAACCACCGTAGGACTGCCCTTTAGCAACACTATTGATGCCGACGCTAAAGCAGCCCGTCTAGCTACGTCGATTCGGTCTTCTTTTGCCTGTACAGCCAATCCAATAGGCTCGAAGAATGAGTTGAACTCACCTTCGTGCGGTGTGATGACTATTGGAGCGCTACGTCCCCTGGCCAATCTCTCCAAGCGAGCAGGCTCGCCAAGTGCAAAGATGCCGTCCGCGTCAACGACAGCTGGAACATTGCTATGGGCGAGGAGTCTTCGGACCAAGTTCGAGATCTGCAAACTGCGGCCAAGTCCCGGCCCAATAACTATCGCCCTAAAGCGCTTGGCAGCGTCGATGACGGGTTCGGCCCAAAGACTCTCAAGGCCAACGCGAACAATCTCAGGTGACAGCGCCAGATCTACACCCTGCTTAACAGGTGTGGCTAAGGGGTAGTAAAGATGCACAATTCCAGAGGCAATTCTATAGCTAGCCAACGTCGACAACTCTGCCGCCCCCATCATCGACTCGGATCCTGCCAAGGTAAAGACTGAGTGGCACCACTTATGGTCTGCAAGACTTGAGGCTGGGAGGTACTCCAATACGTCACTGTCTTCAATCAAAGAGGTTGCAAGTGTATTTTTGTAGATGTCGGAAAGAACGAGTTCGATCTCTCCAGAAAACTCTGGACCTTGGTTTTGCATTAGCCCAGGCTTTAACGCACCGATGGTAGCGGTTACATCAGCTCGTTGGCATCCTCCATGCACAATTCCTCTATCAGCGTCAAGACCCGACGGAACGTCGATCGCCAAAACAGGAAGGTCATCGGGTAGTAATCGCGGCAGATAGTCCCTATTTACACCCACCCCTAAGACTCCATCTACATAGAGGTCAACTCCATCTACATCCGAAGACGAACGATCCTTGAGTTCTTTTAGAACTACCTTGACCCCTCTTCTCTCAAGTTGCAATGCAGTAGCACGCGCATCGGCTCCGTTGCTACCCGGACCCACGTCTATCAGAACCCGTTTCCCATAGCTACCTCCTAACATCGTTAACGCAATCTTCGAGATCGCAAAGCCAACGTTGTCAATGGTCATCTCAAGGCCACCACGCTTCGCAATCTCGTCGTCTAAGAAGCGTACATCTGTCACGTAAGCTATCTTTTTCAAAGGTTGCCCCCATAGATATAGATCTGATCTAACCAGTCAGGTTAGTCTTGAATAACGCCAACAGCCATGGCCGTCGCAATGGTTTTGGAATGTGAAAGTGAAACATCAAGATCTACGAGGCCCACTTTGCGCGCTATCGTAGCAGCAGTATTCGTCAGCTCAATCTTCGGGCGTTCAAGTAGCACTCGTACCACAACGATGTCGCGAAAGCTTATCGTTCCGATGCCTTTCCCCAAAACTTTCATTACCGCTTCTTTGGCGCAGAATCGTGTCGCAAGATAAGGAGTCGGATCAACATGGGCGTACGCATACTCGGACTCCCTCGGATCAAAGATGCGATCGACTAAACGAGGAGTTCTCTCTAATACTTCAGCCATTCGGGCAATCTCTATCACATCGGTCCCACAAAGAACTCTCACAGTTAGATGGAACCGCCTGTCGTATCAAAGGACGCTTCCGACAACTATGACTTTCCAGTTACGAGTTGGTAGAAAGAACGAGCTGGAATCGAAAGCTCCTCAAAGGGTCTCGAGATTATGCGGAAAGCTCTCGTAATACGGCCTAGCTCTTCGATTGTGGCCAATTGCAACAGTCCGTCTTTTACTTCACGGCCAACTGCCAACGACGACACGAAACCCACCCCAAGTCCAGCAATCAAAGCCTCCTTCACCGCTTCACCTCCAGCGAGTTCGAAGACGGTTCTAGGCAAGATTCCGGCCTTAACCATCGCCGCTTCTACGGTTGATCTAACCCCCGAGCCGCTCTCGCGCCAAACCATAGGAAGTTGCTCTATCTCTTTGAATGATATCTCATCTGATGTGAACTCCAAAAGCGTCGGAGATACAGCTAGAACTAGTTCGTCTCCCCCCACCACTCGCTCGACCAACTCCTTGGAGTGTGAGTACTCTGGAGATTCAATTAATCCAACCTCCATCTCTCCGTTGTCCAATGACGACACCACAAGCTCGGAGTTCGTAGACCGTGCGCTCACACGCACACCTGGGTAAGTTCGCCGAAATTTGATTAGCCAACTTGGAAGTACGTGAGCCGCCACCGTATTTGAGGCTGCAACAGACAGCACTCCAGCCTCGCCTTTTTCTAGTGAGTTTAAGTACTCCATTACGCCTCTATAGCCACGAAGTAAAGACGCTGACTCCCGCGCAAGCTCACGACCAGCCCGAGTCAGCGTCACTCCATGCCCCGACCTTTCATGGAGCCGCTCTCCAACTGCTTGAGAAAGCGCTTTCAACTGCTGAGACACGGCCGGTTGCGATATTCCAAGTAACGATGCAGCCTCCGAGAGGTTTTCGGTCTCTGCAACTACGACCAAGGTCACGAGATAGTCGGAACTCACTCTCTGAAGCCTATGTAATGTCATCAATCTTTGACCGCCTACATCTCATGCTGAAATTAACCACATCTACTATCTACTATAAAAAAAGTTGGATTGATAGACAATAGTAAAATAATTTCTTCGTTCCCATCAAATTTATCTAAAGGTTTCAATAATTTTCAGAATCTTCTTTCATTAGCGGTCGCTTCAAAGCGAACACAACCGATTCGACTCCTGAGATCTCCTTAACGGTTGTTGCTTATATTCGAGGTCAAGATAGCTCAAATGTACCACGGCTCTCCATATCAAACTCGAATTACCGTAATCATCGAAGCCGAAGATTTTACCGCTAGAGTTTCATCCGTGCGCATCGCCTTCGTATCCACGGAACTTCTCCCAATCTACGGCAACGGAGCACTCGAACGCCTCGTGATCGGCTGGGCAAAGTTAATCAAGGAAAAACATGATGTCGTTCTTGTGTCAGTTTCACCGGCGCTTTCCGGGGGCGTCTCCAAGGTAGGTCACCTTCCTCACCTGTATATCAACAACTACACCGACCTATCCAATCTCTGTGAAGAACACCGCATTGAGTTATGCATAGTAAACAACCGTCCGGGTTGGCTTGGTTCCATCAGAACAAAAAGTGCGGTTATATTGCACAATTTTTCAAGCGCATGGGAGTTAGATCAATTTCCTGTAAACGAGATTCCATCCTCTTCGGGAGTGGTTGCCCTCTCGCACCCACTTTTTGTTCACGCTAACGAGGTCCTGCACCCGAAAAACGAACAGCTTCATCACATTTTCCCTTATCTAGCATCGGCGTTTTTAGAGGCAAAGGTCGCCCAGGTCAAGGACGATTCGGACCAACTTCGCTATCTATTCCCCAACCGACTCATGTATAAAAAGGGAGTCTGGGCTCTTTTGGATGCACTCGATCTCTTACACGACTCCGAGGTTCACGTAGATCTAACCCTAAGTCGATCACCTAGCGTCAGAGACCGGAACTTTACCCAAAAAGTACTGGCACGGATCAAGGCTTCACCAAACGCGAGGGCTATTCCTCCTTTGACAACACCGAAAGAGGTCGCCGAGGCTATGAGCAGGTACAGCGGAGTCCTAATGCCTTCTGTGGAACCAGAAGGCTTCGGATTAGTCGCATACGAGTCTTTGGCTTTAGGAATTCCGACTGTCACCTCTAACCTTGGAGGGCTCTCACATGCGACAGAGCTTGGCGCAACTGCCGTAGATCCTTTGCACACTCCCAAGTTCGCTAGAGTCCTTCTCGAACTGAACAGATCTCCAAGCTATATTAACCGTGACTTCATAGTAGAAACCTTCCGAGTTGAAAGGTCTGCACAGGATCTACTCGATAGATTACTTTGACCTTACTCAACCGTGACTGTCTTTGCGAGATTACGCGGTCTATCCGGATCTAGTCCTCTTGATACAGATATGTAGTGCGCCATAACTTGAAGAGGGACTACATCCACCATTGGAGAAAACAATTGATGTATTCTCGGAACCAAAAATACTTCGTCTCCGCTTAGCTCAGAGTCCAAAGGAGGCTCGTTGGCAACAACGACGACCTTCGCTCCACGAGCTCTTACCTCTTCCACATTGGCCAATACCTTCTCATAAAGGGTGCTCTTAGATGCGATTGCAACAACAACCGCTTTCTCGTCTATCATGGCGATCGGTCCATGTTTGAGCTCTCCCGCTGGGTACCCTTCCGAGGGAGTGTAAGTTATCTCTTTCAACTTGAGAGCGCCTTCGAGAGCCACTGGGTATCCAACATTTCTCCCAATGAAGTAGAATCTCTGATACCCCAACAGCGCCTGGGTGGTCTTTTCATACTCTTGGACTCGGGAGATGGCCTGGCCTACCGCTTCAGGTACTTCGTTTAACCGCGCGATCAACTCTTGCACTTCAGCAGGGAAAAGTGTACGTTTTAGATCGGCCAAATATAACGCTAAGATCTCAAGCGCTCCGATCTGGGCGATAAAGGTCTTGGTAGATGCCACAGATATCTCCGGGCCAGCCCTCGTATAAAGTACGGCATCTGCCATTCTCGCCATTGACGAGCCCACAACGTTTGAGACTACCAAAGTCTTGGCTCCAGAAGCCTTAGCCTCAGAAAGCGCCACCATGGTGTCTAAGGTCTCACCTGATTGCGATACTCCCACCACTAATGTCGTAGGGCTAAGTACAGGATCACGATACCGGAACTCAGAAGACACCTCAATCTCAACAGGCACCCGAACAAAGTGCTCAAGAGCGTATCGGGCAACCATTCCAGCGTGTAACGAAGTACCACAACCGACTATCACAATCTTTTGAATCGTCTTCAGTTCGTCAGGAGCTATTTTGAGTTCATCTAAGGAGATTACACCGCCTCTTTCGACTCTTCCCGCTAACGTATCGCTTAGAGCTCGAGGTTGTTCGTCTATCTCTTTCGACATATAGTCCATGTATCCGCCAACGTCGACCTTCGAAGCATCCCATTCAACTTCAAGTATCTCTGGAATCGGCTCTAGCACAACTTTTCCACGCAAAACGCTCCCAGTTACCAAAGTATTCTCCGGAACCGAGAAGTACTTAGTTGCACTGTCCAAAAGTGCTGGAATGTCTGAAGCAACAAAGAGGCTGGTTTCGTCCGTTCCGATTACTAAAGGAGCCATCCGCCTCATCATGTAAAACGTGTCTGGTTCTTTTAAGTTCATGACGACGACAGCCATGGAGCCTTTCAACTCACGAAATGCCTCGTTTACGGCCTCACGGACATCGTTATTCAGCCGGTAGCGCTCCTCGACTAGGTGGACTATAACCTCGGTGTCAGTCTCCGAGGCGAACTCATGCCCTAAAGTTATGAGTTGTTCGCGAATTTCTTTGTAGTTTTCAACGATACCGTTATGAACGACTACAAACTGATGGGAACAGTCAAGATGAGGATGTGCATTCATCTCAGAGGGTCTCCCGTGAGTAGCCCATCTCGTATGACCCATAGCAGAGACTAACTTCACGGGATCTTTATTTGCGCCCACCCAGTCGGACAAGACTGCTATCGAGGACGTGTCCTGTGCGATCCGCTTTATCTCAAAACCTAAGTTTGTGGCCAGGACCATACCTGCGGAGTCGTAACCTCGATACTCAAGTCGCCTGAGACCCTCCACTACAGCCCTAGCAGTGGCCTTCTCTCCTACGATTCCAACAATTCCACACACTCTACTCGCCTCATTTTCTCGTGACCGAACGAATAATCTCTTCAATCTCTTTAGCCAACTGTTCTGCCAGCTCCTGTGTTAATGCCTCTACCATTATTCGAACGACAGGTTCAGTACCTGATGGTCTAACTAGGATCCTACCTCGATCTCCGAGCGCGTCCGAAAGTTCCGATATCGCATCTGAGACCTCTTGTAGATTGACGACTTCCTTACCATGGTCTATTGAAAGGTTATTCAACACCTGAGGATACCTCTGGAACGATCCTTGGAGTAAGTCAGAGAACCTAATGCCCTTCCTCCCAAGTAATTCAAGAAGGAGCGCAGCGCTCAGAAGTCCATCACCAGTTGTAGCGTATTGAGAAAAGATTATGTGGCCTGACTGCTCTCCACCTAACGTTAAAGAGTGCTCTTCCATAGCCTCAAGAACATACCGATCACCGACGTTCGTTCTAAAGCAGGCAATACCTTTATCTTTCAAGAACAGCTCTAAACCCATATTGCTCATGACAGTCACTGCAAGGGCATCTTTAGCTAGTACTCCGCGATCCGACATGTCAAGAGCGAAAAGCGCTAAAAGATCATCACCATCTATTACCGCTCCAAGATTGGACACAGCAATAAGACGGTCAGCGTCCCCGTCAAAGGCCAGTCCAACATCCGCTTTACTTTGAAGAACTAAATCAGCAAGAACGTGTGGGGCGGTGGATCCGACGCCTTTGTTAATGTTATATCCATCGGGAAAGTTCCCCAACGATGCGACAACGTCACACCCTAAAGTATCAAGGAGATCTTTAGCGATCGGGAAAGCAGCACCATTCGCAAAGTCGACAGCAACCTTGATCCCCTCAGTAAAGCGACGTTCAACCACTTCCTCAACATGTCCGATATATAACCTTGAGAGGTCACGGGACACAATCGTCCCCACGTCAGAGGAGCGCCCGCGTGCTCCAGATGAAGTGACCTCGATCAACAGCCTCTCAAGATCGCTCTCCTCCTGATCGGTAAGTTTCCGACCTCCGGCTCCGAATATCTTTATTCCGTTATCAAGGTAAGGATTATGAGAGGCAGAGATTACCGCTCCCGGCACTGCCATATGGGAACAAAGAAAAGCCAAACTCCCGGTAGGCATGACTCCAACATCTATGACGTTGGCTCCTCCAGAAGCCAGGCCTGCTGCTAAAGCAGCCGACAACATTGTACCAGATACCCTTGTGTCCCTAGCAATAAGAACATCGGATCCCGGACCAACGATGTTCATATAAGCTACGCCCAAAGCCAATGCCAGCTCGGGCGTCAACTCCGCGTTTGCAACACCTCTAATACCGTCGGTACCGAACGAAATCACAGACTATCGCTTCGAATATTGAGGAGCTTTCCTAGCCTTTTTAAGTCCATATTTCTTAGACTCTTTCTCTCGCGCGTCCCTGGTCAAGAATCCCGCCTTCTTCATGACTGAACGCAGCTCCGGGTCAACCTCGACAAGAGCTCGAGCTAATCCCAATCGAATAGCCCCAGCCTGCCCCGATATACCACCTCCATCCACGGTGACATCTACGTCATAGGATTCCGTGAGGTTTTGTGACATCATTGGTTCAAGGGCATAATTCCTACTAGTCAAGGAAGGAATATATTGCTCAACGGGACGCCCATTTACTTTGATGGTCCCCCCACCTTCCTTCAAACGAACTCTAGCGACCGCCTCTTTACGACGACCTGTACTTTGTGTCAAAGGTTTCGTTGCCATTAATTTCCTACCTATACTCCAGACTCAGCGATCTCTTGGCTTCTTCGGGCACCAGGAAAGTCTATGGGAATCGCACCTTGTGCCTGATGAGGGTGCGTATTTCCTTCATAGACCTTTAGTTTTTTAACCATCTTCCTACCCAGCGGGCCCTTGGGGAGCATGCCTTTTATCGCCTTTTCAACTACAAATGCTGGTCTATCTTCAAGAAGATCTTTGTAAAGAGTTGCTCTAAGAGAGCCTGGATAACCCGAGTGCCTATAGGCAAACTTACGTTCTGCCTTGTTAGACGTCAACATGATCTTTGAGGCATTAATAACAATGACATTGTCACCGCAGTCAAGATAAGGAACGTATGAAGTCTTATGTTTTCCCTTTAATATTCTCGCAACTTCAGTCGCGAGCCGTCCCAGAACCATATCAGAGGCGTCAACAACGAACCACTGCCTCGTTACATCTGACTGTTTAGTCGCTACGGTCTTCATAATCCTCACCGGGTATCGGTCTTAGTCGGCGCACTCTGCGCACGAGACACAAGTCAAAATCATACACGCCCAACAGTCCAACTCGGACCAGAAAAGCTCCAGGAGTTGATTCTTTCTAACCAAACTCTTTTAACTTCAGCATCGAAGGGCTCATAACCAACTCCGAAGAGATACAGTCCGCCGGGTGGTGCCACAGAGTGCAAAATTGAACGATTCCCACTAACTATAGCTTGGTGAATAACCACCCCGGGATAACGACCGGTACCAATATCAACTAACAAAGAGACTATAGAACGCACCATCTGGTGGCAGAACGAGTTAGACCACAGAACAATGTCAACAAACTCGATTGATTCAATAATCTCTACACCGAACAACATCCGTCTAGTAGGACGCCCATCACTACCTCCAGACTTGCAAAACGCCTTGAAATCATGGCTTCCAATCAAACTCCCTGAGGCATTGCACATACGTTTTACATTTAACACCTTGTCCACTTGCCATGTTCGGTTATCCAGAAATGGAGATACACTCCCGACTTTGCTAACGCGAAAGAGGTAGCACCTGTACTTGGCTGAGAATCTCGCAGAAAACGACTCCTCAACCTCCACGACTTCATGGACGCGAACCGATGATGGCAGGAGCCGATTCAGCGACTTTAACAGTCGATCAGACTTAGGCATTCCAGCATCGAAAGTCACGACCTGTCCAACGGCATGCACTCCCTTATCAGTTCTGCCTGCAACCACAAGTTCAATCTGACTCTGAAATACGACGCTTAAAGCGGAGGTTAAAGCGCCACCTACCGTTTTAATGCCATGAGGCTGGACACTAAAGCCGTGGTACTGTGATCCATCGTATGAAACCAGAGCTGCCCATCGCGTAGACTTACCTGATAAAGTCAAAGCCCCCTGGCCTTTACTCTAACGCTTAAACTCTATCAGACCAGCTCGATAACAACCATAGGGGCATTATCACCTTGACGCGGACCGCGCTTTAAAATCCTCGTATAGCCACCGGGTCGCTCATCATACCTTGGAGCGATCTCACTAAAAAGTTTGTGTGCCATGTCCTTATCACGCAAAAACGCTACAACCTGGCGCTGATTATGGACACCACCTTTTTTCGCCTTAGTAATCATTCGTTCAATAATTGGCCTCAAACGCTTGGCTTTCGCTTCAGTCGTAAGGATAGACTCCGCTGCAATCAATGACGCAGCAAGGTTAGCTAAAAGCGCGCGCTGGTGGGCTGCGCTTCCTCCAAGTCTTTGGCCTTGTTTAGGTCTTCCAGGAACCATCAGTCCTTACTCCTTAGTGATAAATTTCTGCGCTCCAACTTATCTACCACCTCATCCAAAGATTTCTGACCAAAGTTGGTTATGGACAAAAGGTCTTCAGGGGACCGGTTAATCAGTTCCCCGATCGAGTTGATTTGAGCACGCTTCAGACAGTTACGTGGACGCTCGGTAAGCTCTAGATCCTCGATTGGCAGGTCAAGATCTGGCGAACGTTCTTCAATAATCTCCGCTTCAGATAGCTCAAGACCCTGCGGATCTTCGGAGATTTCAGCAACTAAAGTCACCAAATTCTTCAAGGTTTCTCCAGCCGAGGCAAGAGCCTCTCGCGGCGTTATCGAGCCATCCGTTTCAATGTCCAATACCAGTTGATCATAGTCCGTCGATTGACCAACTCTCGTTGGTTCAACG
>JAJYHJ010000182.1 GCA_021784785.1 Actinomycetes bacterium
ATTGATCATTCTCTCTTGCTCAGCGCCACTGCACGATACCCGGTTTACCGATTCCTGGTCGATTCTTGCCCCTGATTGCCGCTAATTTCCGAAGACCCCGCAAAAATTCGCTCAGCTACCCCACCTGCAATTTAGCAGACTGTTCGAGTTGAATCAGCATCTCGTAGTCTAGTTCCTAGTGTCGTCAGTAATTTTCAAAGCATTGGCGCGCAGCTCATCTCCACTTCCACAACTCCATGCTAAGACTTAGTGATTAGATCCTTTACCTCGGACCGCTCACTTGCGAGCTCTTCAGTCGTCTTCATAATGGCTTCACGTGCAAAGTCATCGTGTTCTAAGCCCTCTACGACCGAGCACGAAGTTCCATCCGAGACAACAGGATATCCAAACTGTAAACCCTCAGGTACTCCATACTCACCCTGCGAACACACCGCAAGGGAAACCCAATCACCTTTAGGTGTCGGCGTTATGATTGACCGTACAGAGTCCATCACAGCGTTAGCTGCAGAGGCCGCCGACGATAAGCCGCGTGCATCTATAACGGCTGCTCCTCGTTTCTGCACCGTTGAGATAAAGTCACGCTCCAGCCACATCCGATCGGATATTACCGTTTCAGCCGTCTTGCCACTGATCTTCGCGTTTTCGAAGTCTGGGAACTGAGTTGAAGAGTGATTGCCCCAGATCGCAACGTTGGTGACTTCTTCAACTCCGACTCCAGCCTTCTTGGCGAGTTGTGTCCTAGCACGGTTTTGATCAAGACGCGTCATTGCAAAAAACCGACTATGCGGTACACCATCTGCATTTTCACGAGCAATTAACGCGTTGGTATTACACGGGTTGCCGACCACAAAAACTCTAACATCAGAGGCAGCATACTTAGCGATAGCTTCTCCTTGAGGTTTGAAGATTCCGCCATTGATTGAGAGCAAGTCTCGTCTCTCCATGCCCGCTTTGCGAGGCACTGAACCGATTAAAAGAGCCCAGTTGACCCCGTCAAATCCACTTTTGAGGTCTGAGGTTAACGTCATCGATTCGAGCGCCGCAAAGGCACAGTCGTCGATCTCCATAGCCACACCCTCAAGCGCCTTCATAGCGTGCTCAATTTCAACTAGATTCAAGCTCACCTTGGTTTCCGGACCAAACAGTTCACCAGAAGCTATTCGGAAAAGCAAAGAGTAAGAGATCTGCCCAGCGGCACCCGTAACGGCCACTTTAACTTTAGAACCACTCATATTTCACTCCCTCTTTAGATTTATAGACGATCGACGATCGCCGATGCAAACTCTGAACACTTTACTTCCGTCGCTCCGTCCATCAAACGAGCAAAGTCATAGGTGACAACCTTATCTGCAATCGTCTTTTCAAGAGCACTTACGATATCACTTGCTACATCAAACCACCCTAGGTGTTCAAACATCATCACCCCAGACAAGATAACCGAACCTGGATTGACCTTATCGAGACCCGCGTACTTGGGTGCTGTACCATGCGTTGCTTCAAAAATACCATGCCCGGTCACGTAGTTTATATTTCCCCCAGGAGCGATTCCGATTCCACCAACTTGGGCTGCAAGTGCATCAGAGAGGTAGTCTCCGTTTAGGTTCATGGTCGCAATTACATCGAACTCATCGGGTCTAGTAAGAGTCTGTTGAAGAGTGATGTCTGCAATAGCATCTTTTACAAGGATTTTATCCCCCGCGTTACCTCCGCAGTCGTCCCAAGACACTGCAGTGTCTTGAAATTCATCCTTGACGAGCTCGTATCCCCATCCCCTAAAGGCACCTTCGGTAAACTTTTGGATGTTGCCCTTATGGACCAACGTTACCGAACGTCGATCCCTAGCAAGTGCATAGTTTAAAGCGGCGCGAATGAGCCGCTTAGAGCCGGTCTCTGATATTGGCTTTACGCCTATACCAGAGTCCTCGCGAATCTTCCATCCAAAGTTGGCAAGCAAGAACTCCCTGAGCTTTGTAGCCTCCGGAGTAAACGCCTCGACCTCCATGCCAGCGTACACATCCTCTGTGTTCTCCCTGAAGATCACCATATCTACTTTCTCCGGGTGCTTTACAGGGGAAGGGACTCCACTAAAGTAGCGAATCGGACGGAGACATACATAAAGATCAAGTACTTGACGAAGTGCCACGTTCAAAGATCTTATTCCCCCACCAATTGGGGTTGTCAGTGGGCCTTTGATTCCGATCAAATACTCACGAAAAGCGGCCACAGTCTCTTCAGGAAGCCACTCTCCTGTCTCTTTGAACGCCTTCTCTCCAGCAAGCACCTCCATCCACTCGACCTTACGTCCATGCTTGAGGCAGGCTGCGTCGAAGACCAGCCGGGAGGCGGGCCAGATATCAACTCCCGTTCCGTCTCCTTCGATAAATGGTATTATCGGGTTGGATGGCACCTGAAGAGTACCGTCGGGCAAAGTAGAAATTTTCTCAGGCATGGTCACATCCTAGCGACTGAAAAGCTTCACGTCTATTCGAAACAAGGCAATAGCTACAATAACGCGCTTTGCACATGAGATGCAGACTCGAGTTCTTAAGTTAGCTGCGTGAGCCTCTCTACTATTGCGGACAGGATTTCCAGCTTCGGCGTTTGGTTGATGTTGCCATACATCACTCCTATAGCACTACCGAGACCAACCGGTCAACTACCGTTTGAAGGGACTATAGCTAAGGACACTAAGAGAAAAAGGACCTTATAGCATCGTATATCTCGTGGGTCGACTTAGCAGAGTTCATCGAGTAGATGTGGACTCCTGGAACTCCTTCCTCCAAAGCTTTAGTACATAGATCGACGGCGATCTCCACCCCAATCTTTCGCATCTCCTCAGGGTTGTCTTCACATGAATCAAAGAGCTCAGCTAGCGATGCTGGAACTGTTGTACCCGTAAGCGAAGACATCTTCCTCAGGGTTGCCCAAGAGGTCGGTGCCATCACTCCCGGAATAATAGGCTTTTCAACGCCCAAGCGGTCCATATCCTCGCGAAAACTAGAAAACACATCATGAGAAAAGTAAAACTGAGTTATCGCAAAGTCTGCTAACTCCAACTTACGCTTAAAGTAAAGCCTGTCCGACCTTTGGCTTAAAGAGGCCGGGTGGCCCTCAGGGTGAGCCGCTACTGCAACTCCAAAGTTACCGATACTTTTTGCTAAACTAACCAACTCCGAAGCGTAGGTCAGCTCGCCCTTGGGTAGTGAAGCTACAGAATCTAACGGAGGGTCGCCCCTTAGGGCTAAGATATCGGTAACACCCGACGCCTGGTAGGTCCGTAGTATCGACTCCAGCTCATCCTTGGAGTGGGCTGCACATGTCAAGTGGGCCATAGGGATCGTCCAGCCTTGGTCCGCTAGTTCTACAACTAAAGCATGCGTTCTATCTCGGGTTGAACCACCCGCGCCGTAAGTTATTGAAACGAAATCTGGGCCAATTGATCTGAGAGCGTCCAAGGCGATCTCAAGGCGCTGCTGAGACTTTTCACTCCTAGGGGGCCAAAGCTCCACCGAAAAAGTAGGTGCTTCCCCATACACCTTTGACACCAAAACAGAGCTCACGTTAGCTACTTCCATGAGTAGCCGCTAAAAGTGTATTCTCGATAAGCATCGCACGAGTCATCGGACCTACACCGCCAATTCTCGGTGTTATCATTGAAGCGACCTCAGCGACCGCCTCTTCTACATCGGATATGAGCTTCCTGCCTTCAAAAAAGGTGCCCGCACCCACCACGACAGCTCCTGGCATTACGTACTCCTTTTTTATTATGCCGGGAACTCCAGTGGCCGAAACTACGACTTCCCCTTCGCGGATAATTGCTCCAATATCTTTAACACGAGAATGAACCACCGTAACTGCGGCGTTGCAGCCAGGCAGAGCCGATGAAAGTAAAAGTGCAAGCGGGCGACCCACAGTTAGGCCGCGCCCGACTACAACCACTCGCTTTCCTTCAACCGAGACGCCGTTGTGTTGAAGTAGCTTCAAAATTCCTGCTGGCGTACAAGGGAGTGGTCCAGGTTTTGACATAACCAGCTTGCCAAGATTCATAGGATGCAGTCCATCCACATCCTTTTCAGGTCTGATTCGCTCAAGGACGACCTCTTCGAACTCAGATCGAGGAAGCGGGAGTTGCACCAAAAAGGCGCTAACTTCAAGTGTTTCGTTGAACTCATCTACCGCCTCAAGTATCTGAGACAAAGATGCTGAAGTTGGTAGATGTCTATGAAATGAGGCTATTCCAACTTCAGAACAGTCCCTATGCTTCATCGCAACGTAGTTTGAACTTGGTCCATCGTCGCCTACTAGGATAGTTCCCAGTCCGACACTGGCCCCGCTCGCCTTGAGTTCGTCCACTCTTCGTTTAGCAACGAGTTTCATCTCAACAGCTAGCGCTTGACCATCTAGAATTTGAGCCGACAAATCCTTACCTTCCTAAAACAATGTGAGATCGGTGACTACTCGACAAACTACACGTCGCGCCCAATTTAGTTAATGCCTAAAGTGACGGTTAGCAGCAAAGACAAAGGAGATGCCCAGTTCAGCGGCCCTCGCAGCGATCTCAGCATCTCTAATAGATCCAGAAGGTGCAATTACAGCGCATACACCAGCTGCAGCCAAAGTCTCAAGACCGTCCGGGAAAGGGAAAAATGCGTCTGACGCCGCGACAGCTCCAATAGCATCACCTTCAGCCTTTCCCACCGCAATCCTTGCGGAGTCCACGCGATTTTGTTGCCCACATCCAATACCTACGGCTCTTTTATCCTTGACGATCACAATGGCATTCGAAGATGTCGCAGCGCATACCTTCCACGCAACCTCCATGTCGTCGATCTCCGAAGGCGTAAGGTTGCGTTGAGTCACGCTTGGGAGTCGATCAGTCGACTCCACCACATCAACCTCTTGAACAAGTAGCGCTCCGCTAACCGTCCTTATGCTCCATCTTTGAGACTTTGGCCGCTCAAGTACAACGACTCGGGTATTTTTCCGCTTTGATGAGAGGACAGATAACGCCTCCTCGGTAAAGCTCGGAGCTACTAGAACATCTGCTTTGGGTCGTTCTAAGATCGCCCCAGCAATCTCGCTATCGACCTCGCCCGCAAATGCTACCACTCCACCGAAGGCGGAGACTGGATCACAGTCAAACGCCTTTACGTATGAGTCATAAAGAGACTCACCCAACGCGACGCCGCACGGATTTGCATGCTTTACAATGACCACGGCATTCTCTGTCTCAAAGCTATTGACTAGATTCCATGCTGCATCTAGATCAAAGATGTTTAGATAAGAGGGTTCGGGGCCTAACAGCCACTGAGGATCCTTCCAAAACGAGTCACCCACTCCTTGATAAAGATAGCCTCGTTGATGAGGATTCTCTCCGTACTTTAACTCCCGCTGAAAACTAAACGCAAGATCGAGAGTCGCAGGACGATCAAGCTTGCTCTCTTCCAACCAAGACGAGACTAGATAGTCGTACTTTGAAGTGTGGGCAAACACCTTCTTCGCCAAGGTCTTGCGAGTTTTCTGAGTGATAGTTCCAAAGGTCTTCAACTCTTCCAAGAAACCCGTATAGTCCTTGGGATCTACTATGGCACTAACCCATGCAAAGTTCTTTGCAGCCGCTCGCAACATCGCTGGGCCACCGATATCGATCAGTTCAATCGATGGATTAGATGAGAATGGATATAGATTACAAACCACAATATCAATAGGTTCTACATCCAAGAACTTCAGATCTTTCATGTGGGCATCCTTGCCCCTATCTGCCAAGATAGCTCCGTGGATCTTTGGATGAAGCGTCTTTACTCTTCCATCAAGCAACTCGACAAAGCCGGTAAGCTCCTCAATCTGCATGTGCTCGATCCCATGGCTCTGGAGCTCATGTGAACTCCCTCCACTGGCTATGATATCAACTCCTAACTCTGTCAGACCCATCGCAAACTCTGCCAAGCCCATCTTGTCATACACCGAAATCAAAGCCCTCATCGCCAAACTCCCTCATCTATTAGAGCTAGATCAAACCAAAACTGCTTTGGGTCAACATACCTCACGTTCGCATCACTCAAAAACGTCAGGTAAGAGGAGATGACCGCTGGATAAAGGCGCCGTTCGACCGCCTTAATACGCTCATGAAGCCTTTGTTCATCGTCACCCTTCACAACGGGTACAGGTATCTGCGCAAGAATGGGCCCGTCGTCAACGACTTCTGTAGCGAGATGCACGGTGCATCCAGTCACCTTCACTCCATAGTTAAGTGCTACCCTCACGGAGTGCCAGCCCGGGAACGCCGGAAGCAGAGAGGGATGAGTATTTAGAACCCGATTACCGTAGTCCACATAAAGAGAGGGCGAAAGGATGGTTCCGAATCCAGCCATGGCTACGAGGTCTACTCCATGAACTTTCAAGGTTTCAACCATGTGAGTGGTATACCCGTCACGATCAAAGCTTTCCGAGAAGTCTTCGCGTTTGACAAGTATTGTCTCTATACCACTACCTTTGGCTACATCAAGGGCTCTACAAGGTCGATCTGCGACCACTGCAACAACCCCTACACAGTTATCTAATATAGACTCCAAGATAGTTCCAGAACCCGAAGCAAGGACAGCTAAATTCACAACAATAGGATAATTGAATGTGCGCCAAAGGGGGCGGCTTTGGTGACTTATGAGTGAAACTATGTCCCACTGAGGTAGATTTAATGTCACGACAACTCCCAGCTTGGTCAGATACCATAGAGGGAACATATCCCCAAACTCTTCCGAAGCCAATTCGTAAGGAAAATGTAAGCCTTAGCGCTCTACACTTGCGCTACGAAGAGTCGCTTGATCAATTAGGTACGATCGCTGAACTTCCCGTTCGACTTTCGAACTTACTAAGTAAACAAATTGATAGCAATAAAGAGACAGCTGCTCAAGGGCCGACTGCTGCTGTACTTGTACCTCTGCTCCTGCCAACAACAACCGCCCCGTTAGGCGAACTCAGAGTCCTCCTTACGAAAAGGACGTCAAACCTATCCCGACATAAAGGAGAGCTAGCGTTCCCTGGGGGAAAACTCGAACCCGGAGAGACATACCGTGAGGCCGCAATTAGAGAGACACAAGAGGAGATTGGGATAAGCCCCATCGAGATTCTTGGTGCCTTAGGATCCCGCACCACAGTGTTAAACACTTCTTTTATTTCAGTTGTTGGAGTCGTGGACGATCTCACAAATCTATCCCTTTCACCCAAAGAGGTTGAGAAAGTACTCACACCTTCCATCGATGAACTTCTGAAGTTCGGGAACTACCACCAAGAGAAGTGGTGGTTCTCAGCGAACGCCTCTCGCACTATGCACTTCTTTGAGGTCGGCAACGAGCTTTGCTGGGGTGCCACCGCAGCAGTCCTTGTGCAGCTCCTTGAACTCATAGCTCAGATCTAGTTATCAAGTCAGTTCACGTCAGTTTCGAGATAAAAGACCATTCCGTAACGCCGTTATTTTGGCATGCATCATCCTCATCAGCGGATCGCGCGATCAATGTGCATTAAAAAATA
The DNA here is from genome assembly GCA_021784785.1 of Actinomycetes bacterium. Taxonomy (GTDB): domain Bacteria; phylum Actinomycetota; class Acidimicrobiia; order Acidimicrobiales; family Acidimicrobiaceae; genus Ferrithrix. The sequence goes on from JAJYHJ010000182.1 coordinate 7,528, forward strand.
CATGGTCTACGAATCAAAGAGTACTATCAGTTAGGAGTCATCGGGACACCAAAAGGGCATGCCTTCCCAACAAAGTATTGGAATCAGCATGCCCTAAGTCTAAACCTCATTCATTACAAAGATTTGACCAGTTCAACCATCATCTCGCCAGCTTCCGTCGGATTTATCGCAACAGTCACGCCAGCTTCTTTTAGAGCAGACATCTTAGCCTGAGCGCTACCTTGTGAGCCCGAGATTATTGCTCCCGCGTGACCCATTTTGCGGCCCGGCGGAGCTGTTACGCCCGCTATGTATGAAACGACCGGTTTAGTCATGTTTGATTTGATAAAGTCAGCGGCCTTTTCTTCCTCTGAACCCCCGATCTCACCGATCATGAGAACGGCCTTCGTCTCGGAATCCGCTTCGAAGGCAGCCAGGCAATCGATAAAGTTGGTGCCCGGAACCGGGTCTCCACCGATGCCTACGCATGTCGTCTGACCTACGCCTTTTTCAGAGAGTTCGTAAAGGGCCTGATAGGTCAACGTTCCCGACCGAGATACAATACCGACCGGACCACCGGCTAGAGCTATGTCTCCAGACGTAATTCCGATGTTACATCTACCTGGAGAGATAATTCCCGGACAGTTTGGACCAAGCAATCTTGTTCCTGGAAAGTTTCTCCTTAGGATGTTGTAAAACATAGCCTCGTCTCGAGCTGGTATGAACTCGGTAATACAGACTATGAACGACACACCCGCGGCAGCCGCTTCCAAAATCGCCTCCGAGGCAAACTTTGGGGGAACGGCAATGAACGAAGCGGTCGCTCCGGTTGCCACTACCGCTTCTTCGACGGTATCGAAAACAGGTATACCATCGACGTCGGACCCCCCCTTACCAGGGGTCACGCCACCCACGATCTTGGTTCCGTAGTCACGATTCCGTAGGCCGTGGAAACGTCCTTGAGAACCGGTGAGACCTTGGACAATCACTTTGGTATTTTCATCTACAAAGATCGCCACTAGCGCACCTCCCCTACCAGCTCAACAGCTCTTTTTGCAGCATCGATCATCGTGGTTTCAACTTGGATCTTATCGCTCCTGTAGTTTGCCAGAATCTCTCGCCCTTCTTGGGCATTGGTTCCGTCAAGCCTGACAACAAGTGGCGACTTTATGTCCACACGCTGCAGTGCATCTACTATACCTTTTGCCACTTGATCGCATCGAGTAATTCCACCAAACACATTTATCAGAACCGATCTGACGTTTTCATCAGTATTTATAACCTCTAGCGCAGCAGCCATGACGTCTGCACCTGCACCACCTCCGAGATCCAAGAAGTTGGCCGCGCTACCTCCGACTTGATTGACCACATCAAGTGTCGACATCGCCAGCCCTGCACCGTTAGCGATAATTCCGACTGAACCTTCTAGACCTATGTAGTTGAGATGCTTCTCTTTTGCAAGTCTCTCCCTTCCGTCAAGTTCCTGAGTAGCTCGAAACTCCTCCCACTCTGGATGTCTGAACGCCGCATTATCGTCCAAGGTAACTTTGGCATCTAATGCGTGGACCTTTCCGGAAGTCGTCAGGATCAACGGGTTGATCTCTACAAGATCTGCATCTCCATCTACATAGGCTCGATAGAGCTTCAAGAGTGTCTCTTCAACTCCTTGTCGTGCTTGGACGTCGATCTCCGCCTCGGCTACTAATCGACGAGCTTCATCCTCTGTAAATCCGTCGATCGGATTTACGTGTAGTCTCTTTATAGCCTCAGGAGCAGATGCTGCTACCTCTTCAATCTCGACACCTCCCTGGGACGAGACCAAGATTAGGTGATCTTTGGATCCTCTATCCAGCGTCACGGACACGTAGTACTCTTTATCAATATCTGAGGCGTGTTCGATCCATACCCTTTTCACCAGGTGTCCTTTGATATCCATGCCCAGTATGGCCTGAGCGGCCACTTCGGCCTCTCCTTCAGAGTTGACAAGTTTTATGCCACCGGCTTTGCCTCTTCCACCTACTTGAACTTGAGCCTTTACAACGGCTGGGAATCCGACCTCTTTGGCTACTCGTACAGCTTCTTCAACCTCTTCGACTACCTCACCCTTTGAGGTAGGAATTCCATAGGAGGAAAAAAATCTCTTTCCCTGATACTCAAATAGATCCAACTCTCTCCTTCTTTCACGAGTTACCAAACTTGGAGCCCGAAAGCCATCTTAAAAACAAAAACCCCTATTGAATTAATATCGTACTTCTCTCTCGTCCAACTCCTTCTCCAGCCAAGCTGAGATCGAGTGAAGAGAAGATCCAGGTGTAAACACCTCCTTGACTCCTAGCTCTTTCAGCTTTTGAACATCGCTTTTAGGGATAATTCCACCAACTACGACGATGACATCACCTAAACCTTCAGATATCAAAGCGTTCATAATCTTGGGCACCAGAGTCAAGTGCGCCCCCGACAATAAAGATAACCCTAAAGCGTCGGCGTCCTCTTGTATCACAGCCTGCACTATCTGCTCAGGCGTCTGATGTAGCCCAGTGTATATGACTTCAAAGCCAGCATCGCGAAGAGATCTTGCCACCACTTTGGCACCACGGTCATGACCATCAAGTCCAGGCTTGGCTACCACCACACGATAAGGACGTTCCACAAGGGCAGATCCTAATCAAAATTTTTCGCTCTCGCAACACACAGGTATTGGAGGTCACTAATTTCTGCTCTAACGCGGTCCCATCTATCCGAAACCGTATGGTTGTATGACTAACGAGCCTTGCCAATTACCTTGAGGTTTGCGTACAATGCCAATAGGCGTTTCTCCCCAACCTCCTCAAAGTTGACGACAATCTCTGCCTTCTCCCCTGTTCCGATGCGCTCTAGAACTAGTCCTTCACCCCACTTGCGATGAAACACTAGTTCGCCGGGGATCACTTGGGAGATACTCGCTTCAAAACCCTTGGTTCGACCCTGGAACTGGTCACCTCTCTCATATCCTCTCCGAGAGGAGGAGTCGCTATATCCCTGCAGAGCGGTACCGAAGGAGCCAAGGTCACCGAGCGTTACCGTCTCATAAAGCTCCTCTGAGATCTCTTCAAGAAATCTTGATGGAGGATTGTAAGTTGTCTCTCCAAAGGAACGACGCGTCTGCGCATGCACTAGATACAGTCTCCGCCGAGCTCGAGTTACACCAACATAAAACAGTCTCCGCTCCTCCTCTACTCCGTGTGAATCGATCAATGACCGAAGGTGAGGAAAGAGCCCATCCTCCAGGCCAAGCATAAAAACGGTGTCAAACTCAAGCCCTTTTGCGCCATGAAGTGTCATGATAGTCACCTTGGAAGAGTCGTCGAGTTCGTCGACCGCGGAGTGCAAGGCAGCGTTCTCTAAAAAGGACTGCAGAGACGCGTACTCATCTACCACCCTTCTCAACTCTTCAATATTTTCCAACCGTCCAACGCCTTCATGAGAGCTGTCAGCCTTAAGCATCTCATGATAACTAGAGGCTTCTAACACAAAGTCTAAGATACCAAGCGGGGTCTCTTCTTCAAGGATTAGATCCGTCCCTTGGCGAATAACCCGCACAAACGCGTCGATCTGTTTACACGTACGCTTGGATACTCCAGCTGCTTCTGCGGCTTCAAGAGCCTCGTAGAGAGACACGCCCAGGACTCTCTGTAGCTCACCAATCTTTGCGAGCGTCGCGTCTCCTATCTGTCTCTTTGGTACATTGACTACTCGCTTAAGTGAGACTTCATCATTATGGTTACTGATCAATCTGAGGTAAGAGATAACGTCCTTTATCTCTCGACGTTCATAGAAAGGAACGCCGCCTAATACCTGAAATGGAACTCCCCTTTGCATAAGAACTTCTTCAACGGTACGACTCTGGGAGTTTGCTCTATAAAATACGGCGAAATCCCGAAAACTTGCGCTCCCTGTTGAAGTCTTAGACAACACCTCTGATGCTACGAAGTTAGCCTCCTCAAGATCAGAGGAGGCTTTGATCACCTTAACCTTGTCGCCGATCTCATTAGAGCTAAACAGCTTCTTTGAGTAGCGAGACCTATTTCGACTTATTGACGCGTTTGCAACGTCCAAAATCGCTTGAGTAGATCTGAAGTTCTCCTCCAGTACGACAACCTTCGCCCCTGGATAACGACTCTCAAACTCCAAAATATTACTCACCTGAGCACCCCTAAAGGCGTATATCGATTGATCAGAGTCTCCAACTACAAAGACATTGTCGTCAGGTTTTGCAAGTATCTCGACCAATCGACTTTGGACTTCATTGGTATCTTGAAACTCATCGACAAGAACGTAGTCAAACTTGCGTTGATAGTAGCTAGCTATCTCGGGATTTTCATAAAGTAACTGGTAAGTCTTTATCAAAATGTCGTCAAAGTCAAGCGCATTGGAAGACAGTAGACGATCTTGGTAGGCGGCATAGATCTCAGCTATGGTCTTTTCGTACAGACCCACGGCTTTCTCCTCGTACTCTTTTGGGGATAAAGATAGAGACTTTGCCTGAGATACAACCGAGAGCACTCCCCGAGCGGAAAATCGCTTAGCATCAAGACCCATGTCTCTGATGACGTACTCCATAAGCCTTCTCGCATCACTTTGGTCGTAAACCACGAAGGATGGTCGATATCCCACTGGCTCAGGATGCGACCGTAAGATCCGAAGAGCTGCCGAGTGAAAAGTCGAGACCCACATAGAACAACCAGCTTCGCCAACTAGCGTTCTAACCCGTTCTCGCATCTCCTCTGCAGCCTTGTTGGTAAAGGTTATCGCCAACATAGCGTAAGGAGATACACCAGTCTCTATGAGGTACGCCATCTTGCGAGTCAGAACCCTTGTCTTGCCTGAACCTGCTCCAGCTACAACCAAAACGGGACCTCTATCGCAGACGACTGCCTCCATCTGTGCGGCGGTCAACCCCTCTAAGATCTGACTCGCCAACTGATAACCTCCTCGGCCTTTACTCTACTCCCACTCTATAGTTCCAGGAGGTTTTGAGGTTATGTCATAAGCTACTCTATTGACTCCAGGAACCTCAGCGATGATACGTTGAGAGACGCTCTCTAGTACCTCGTAGGGCAGTCTTGCCCAGTCGGCCGTCATAGCATCCTCAGACGTTACAGCTCGTAGAATCACCGGGCATTCATAGGTACGCTCATCCCCCATAACACCTACAGTCTTCACGTTTGCGACCAAAACTGCAAAACTCTGCCATAGAGCCTTGGTGAGGCCAGCCTTTTGGATCTCTTCAGAGACGATCCGGTCAGCTTTTCGCAGAGTATCAGCTCTCTCCGGCGTTACTTCACCTAAAATTCTAACGGCTAACCCCGGGCCTGGAAAAGGTTGGCGCCAAAGAATCTCGTTCGGTAAGCCAAGTTCCGATCCCACCGAACGCACTTCGTCTTTGAACAACCACCTGAGGGGTTCCACCAGATCAAAACTCATTACATCTGGGAGGCCTCCAACGTTATGGTGTGACTTTATCTTCGCTGCGGTAGAAGTGCCAGACTCAATTACATCTGGATATAACGTTCCCTGCACAAGTACGGAGGCATCTTGAATCTCTGGACCAAGTTCCTCAAAGACTCGGATAAACGCCTCTCCAATCGCCTTGCGCTTTACCTCTGGGTCCTCGACACCTCGCAGGACCCTAAAAAATCGGTCACGAGCGTCTACCGTTATTAGCTTAATTGAAAACTGATCCCTAAAAGTTTTCTCAACAGCCTCTACCTCACCCTCACGCATTAGTCCTGTATCGACAAACACACAGATAAGCTGGTCTCCGACGGCTTCGTGAACCAGAGCCGCCGCTACCGAGGAGTCAACGCCACCTGACAGTGCACAGATGACCTTTCGATCGCCTACCTTATCCCGGACTTCCTTGACGGCCTCCTCTATTATTGAGTAGTTAGTCCAACCCTTTGGAACCCCAGCGATTTCGAATAAGAAGTTCGAGAGTACCTCTTTCCCGAACTCACCGTGAGTTACCTCTGGATGAAATTGAACTCCCGCAAAGCGCCGTTTAGTGTCCTCGAACGCAGCAACAGTTGAGTCTTTAGTACTACCTGTTGAAAGGGCTCCAAGTGGAGGTCTTGAGATCGCATCAAAGTGACTCATCCATACAGAAAACTTTTGAGGTAACGCCTTTAACAGGAGCGATTCTACATCTTTGTGACGATGAAGAGACGTTCTGCCATACTCACCGACTGTGTTCTTTGCAACATCGCCACCTAGGTCCCTAGCTAGGAGTTGGGCACCATAACATATTCCAAAAATGGGAATACCTAGCTCATATATCGCAGTATCTAAAGAGGGAGCACCCTCTTGGTTGACAGACTTAGGGCCACCTGATAGAAGTATCGCAGCCGGATTTTTCGCAATTACGTCAGCGGCTGAAATGTCATGAGGAACAATCTCTGAGTAGACGTGAAGCTCCCGAACTCTTCTTGCAATTACCTGAGCGTACTGAGCACCGAAATCTACTACAAGAACCGGTGAGGTTCGAATCTCTTTCAACCGCTAGTGCCCCATCCCAACTTTTTGGCTCTGTTGAAGTGCTTTACCTTCCGTTTGTAGTGCTGGAGCCACCATCACCTCGGCCTTTTGGAACTCTTTGAGTGTCTCATATCCACATGTAGCCATCGAAGTCCGCAGCGCCCCAAAGAGATTTAGTCTTCCGTCGTTCTCATGCGCTGGCCCCAGAAGAATCTCTTTGAGGGAACCTCTTTGCTCCGTCTTTACTCTCGCTCCTCGCGGTAGCGTTGGATGGAAGGTAGCCATCCCCCAGTGATATCCATGCCCCGGAGCCTCATAAGCCGAGGCTAACGGGGAGCCCATCATGACTGCGTCAGCTCCACAGGCAATAGCCTTGGCTACGTCCCCTCCTTTACTCAAGCCACCGTCTGCGATGACATGTACGTACACACCGGTCTCGTCTAGATGTCGCATCCTAGCTCCAGCGGCGTCCGCAATAGCTGTGGCCTGGGGGACTCCAATTCCAAGGACACCTCGCGTCGTACACGCGTTACCAGGTCCGACTCCAACAAGTACGCCGACTGCACCGGTTCGCATAAGATGTAGTGCTGCTTGGTATGACGCACAGCCTCCAACGATAACGGGAATCTCTAGCTCTCGAATAAA
>JAJYHJ010000141.1 GCA_021784785.1 Actinomycetes bacterium
AAAAGCCAGAACAGTCTAGCTGGGGGAAATAAGGACACTTCCCAGCCATTATCTTCTTTATGTTCTTCGTGTTCACAGTCTAGCTGGGGGAAATAAGGACACTTCCCAGCCTTGCGTAAAGTTAAAGTCAGCAAGCCAACAGTCTAGCTGGGGGAAATAAGGACACTTCCAAACTCAGTGTCCATGCCATGCGCCCAACTCTGTCTCGTGAATATCAGAAGGGCAGGGGTGGCATTCAACCTCTAGGGTCGCATGGGTTATGTTGTGTTGCTCTCGTAGAAGCTCCTTGAGTTCAAAGACCACCAACTCAGCTTGATGAAGCGATGATATGTTCTCAAGAACCACGTGCGCTGACACCGCTCTTTCGAGTGAGGATAAGTTCCATGTATGGATGTGATGAACCGAGGATACGAACGGATTTGAGAGCAGAGTATCTGTCATTTCCTCAGAACTTGTGTTCTCCGGCGTCGCCTCTAGCAGTATGTTGAGTGTTCTAGTTATCAACTTCCACGTTGATATAAGTACGTAGATTGACACTATCAGAGAGCCGATTGGGTCGAAGAATGAGAGCTGTGTAGCCGCTACCAAGATTCCGGTAACGATTGCAACCACCCATGATATTGAGTCCGCCAGAAAGTGAAGGGCTGTTGACCTTACACTCATGGGGGCATCGGGTCGATGTGATAGAAGGAAAAGAGATATGAGGTTGACGCCGAGACCCGCAAGTCCCGTTATCGATATGATCTCACCGTTGGGGTGGAGGTCGGAGAACATAGCGATGATGGAGGAGGTTAGAACTGCCAGTGTAATAATGCCAAGTAAAACTGAGTTTGTGAGAGCAGCTAGGACTTCAGCTCTTACGAATCCAAAGCTATGTTTCTTGGTGGGTGGTCGAGACGAGAGCTTGAGCGCCACGATCGTAATGGCAATACCAGCTGTATCTACGAGTTGGTGCACGGCAGAGGCCGCAATCACAAAGGAATGTGCAAAATAGGCAGCAAAAAATAGACCCACGACTAGGGCTATGTTTAAACCGAGCGCGTAATTTAGTAACCGTTTTCCCAACCGTTTGCTCCGAATCCCAGAGACTACTCTACTAGATCTTTCGGAGTCTTAGTCGTTGTTTTGACATCGAACGTTACGTTCAAAGCTTGAGTGTCGTCTGGGGGCCAACTAAAACGATTGTCTGCACATTCGATTTGTAAAAAATGTTGGACCGATCGCTCTGCGCCCCCCTTTAGTGCTTTCGCGTCCGGTAATTGTTGGGGTCGGTGAGGTCCAGGGATTTTGCAGAGAATGGGTGAATCGAACGTAATAATAGATCCAAAGGCTGGGTCTCTGATCAATGTACGGATGTCTGATCGTCTAATCACGTCGTTCTGTAAGTGCCTTGTACACTTTGTCGCGAAGTTCTCTCTTAAGCACCTTTCCCGCTGCGTTGCGCGGCAGCTCTTTGTCGGTAAAGTATACGAATGTGGGAACTTTGAATTTGGCAAGGCGCTTTGCGACATGCGCTTGAATCTCGGCTTCAGTAAGGGAGTATCCTGGTTTCGGCTCGATTACTGCGCATACCTCTTCTCCAAGCACGGGGTCGGGCAGTCCAACTACTGCTACATCTGCAACTCCTTGATGTTCGAAGATCGCTGACTCGACCTCGACTGAGTAGACGTTTTCGCCTCCTCTAATTACGACATCTTTTGAGCGATCTACAATGTGCAAAAAGTTCTCATCGTCTAGGAAGGCAATGTCACCGGTTTTGAGCCAGCCGTCTTGCAATGACGCTTTGGTCTCTGCTTCTTTGTTCCAATAGCCTTGGATAACGGTGGGCCCTTTTATCCACAGCTCTCCAACCTCACCAGTGTCCACACGTTTGCCGTCGGGGTTAGCTATTAGAAGCTCCATTACCGGCATCGGAGGGCCAGCAGAGTCTGGTTTCCTTATGTAGTCGTCGCCTATGTTGAGTGTAACAATCGCAGCGGTCTCGGTGAGACCGTATCCATTAGTCGGTGCTGAGGTTGGAAAGTACTCTTTGATCCTCCTAACCAGTTCAGGAGCAGAGGGTGCGCCACCATAACCAACCCCCCTTACCGACGACGTGTCGTAGTTGTGGAAGTCTGGGTGATTCAATACCTGCCATACCATAGCAGGTACCCCTCCAAATGTGGTTACCCTCTCACGTTCGATGATGTTCAAGGCCTCTGTTGGGTCCCACTTGTGCATTAGGATGATCTTGGATCCAGCGACAGAGTTCGGGATTAAGGTGGCAAAACATCCTGTGGCATGGAAAAGCGGCACGCTTAGAAGTACTGAGTTCTGAGAGTCGATGCTGTTAGATTCGTTGCTATTTTGCTTGGCTTGATACGGAGCGTTCTTGGCGACTGAGGATCTGTATGTGGAGGAGTAAAACGCATTCATTAGGCAGCTAATGATGTTTCTGTGACTAATCGCTGCGCCTTTGGGTTTTCCTGTTGTACCGGACGTATAAAATATGGCGGCAACCTCCTCTGGGTCGATATCAAGATCAGGAACCTCGCCTCCTTGAACGGCATCTCCTACAATTTCCTGAAAGCTTGCAGTAGGGGTGTCTCTTGTCAAGAACTCGACATCTTCATGTTCCGATCTTGTAGCAATGATAGTAAAGCTTGAGTTTTTGGCACGTATGTCAGGTATATGAGGGGCGAGTCTCCCTAGGCGTTCAAAGTCACAGACGAGGACCATAGAGCCAGAGTCACCTAGACCATATTTTAGTTCTGAACCAGTCCACCACGAGTTCAATGGTACTGCAATTGCTCCCATGGAGACCGCTGCGTAAAAAGTGACAATCCACTCGGGGTAGTTGCGCATGGCTATTGCAACGCGCTCACCCCGTTTTATCCCTAGCGCTGTCAGGCCTCGTTGAAGTGCCGAAACCTGTTGATGAATCTGGTGGTAGCTATAACGCTCGTCTCGGTAGACCAAAAACGTTTTTCCGCCGTGGGATTTAGTAGAGTTAAATACTGCAGCAAGGTTCTTTGGGGCGGTCTTCCAGGTCTTCGTTAGTACGCCATGAATCTCCAGTTCCTCAACCTCGAACTGTCCGCCAGGTCCGGTTAGGTTATTTGCTATCTGATCGTTTAGTTCCCCCATCCCTATAACATATCGGTAAATTTAGGAGAATTCTAGGCACTCCCCTTGGCCCTGTAGTCTAAAGAACGTTAACGCCGGGTATGAACTTGAGCGCCACAGAGACTACTCCCAAAAGTAGTGCACTTACGAGTAGTCGTTTATCACCCGCACTGGGAGCATAAGTTAACCCGATCCCAGCAAATACTACAGCGGCGCCTCCGAAGAAGATTCCTATTGGTACACCGAAGGTTGGTATCCACCCAAGGGAGAAGGCAAAGATGGCCAATGATATGCTGAGTTTGGGAAGGCTACTTGCCCTAAGACCTTTTTCTTTGAACTCTGCCAACGTGGATCGCCTTTTCGAAGTTGATATCTACTCTTAGATGTTATCTCAACAGCTCTTTGGTACACAATCTAAGCGTTTCGGTTTTGGATCGAACACCGACGTTGCCTTGTCCAGATAAGCGCTCTGACTTTGGAGTAGCATCTGAACGTAAGAGATCTTGTAAGTAGTCATTGACTTTAGGAGGGTTTCGTGGCACAGATAAGTATGCAGCTCAACTATTCAGGTAATAACTCGGATATGGTAGCGGACGTACTTGAGTATGAGAAGAGGGGATTGGACATAGTTTGGATTCCTGAGGCCTACTCCTTTGATGCCCCAACTGCCATGGGCTATCTGTCGGCTGTGACCAAGACCGTTAAAATCGGTTCGGGTATCCTTCCCATCTATAGTCGTACGCCCGCACTAATAGCGATGACAGCCGCCGGAGTTGATGAGTTATCTGGAGGAAGAGCGATCTTAGGACTAGGCGCTTCGGGACCACAGGTCATCGAAGGCTGGCACGGCATCCCTTATGACAGACCGCTTGCGAGAACCCGTGAAGTGGTTGAGATCTGTAGAAACGTCTGGAGACGGGAACCCCTTGTCCACCACGGCCTCTATGAGATCCCTCTACCCCTTGAAAGAGGTACTGGCCTTGGTAAAGCGCTAAAGCTAATAAATCACCCGATCCGAAGGAGTATTCCAATCTACATTGCGGCTATCGGTCCTAAGAACGTAGAGCTTGCCGCTGAGATAGCAGAGGGCTGGCTGCCGATATTTTTCGTCCCTGAGTTCAAAGATAAGATCTGGAAGAACTCTATTGACTCTGGTCTTAGCAGAAGAGATCCTAAAGTTGGCCCCTTTGATATAGTTGCGGGCGGACTCCTTGCTATAGGAGATGACGTTGATCAGCTAGTGGATCTGGCTCGTCCCCTAATTGCTCTTTATGTAGGCGGTATGGGTGCCAAAGGTAAGAACTTCTATAACGACTTAGCCAGACGTTACGGGTTTGAGAAAGAAGCACAAGAGATTCAAGAGCTGTATCTTTCGGGGTACAAGAAGGAGGCTGCAGAGAAGGTTCCTGAGGAACTCCTAAAACTCTCCAACTTCGTGGGTTCTAAGGGTTTTGTCAAAGATAGAGTTGAGGCTTTCAAAGATGCCGGCGTTGGTACCTTCTCGGTGACTCCTATTGGCGAAGGTAGGTACGAGTCTTTTGAGATCTTTCGAGAGATGACTCAGTAAAGTAGTTACGAAATGCTTAAGTATGAACAGCGCTCCGCAAGAGTAAAAGTTCGGATAAGTGGTTCTTGCTGAGGATTAGGTCCTGCTTTGGAGACTTATGTACCTACAATATATGTACTTACTACTTGCACTGATAGCCCCCGCTCTCTTGTGGCGTGTTGGGGACTCTCTAAAAGACGGTGGTGGTCTTGGAGATGAGTCGTCTATGGCAGACCCCATCACAGATATGCAGACGTTAGAGGTTGTAGTGCCTGTACGCAACGAAGAGAGTTCACTTTCCAATCTGTTGTCGTCATTGTCTAGACAACGAATTTCATCATCTCTTTTAACTGTAACGGTCGTAGACGACAGCTCTAATGACGGTACGGTAAGGGTTGCAGACTCTTTTGGCGTTAACGTGGTCTCTGCACGAGAGTTGGAACCGGGCTATAACCCTAAGTCAAATGCCCTTGCATCGTATCAATCCCAGCTAGAGGGTGAGGTGGTGGTCTTTGTAGATGCAGATGTCACTTTGTTGGATGGAGAGTTCTTAGATAAGTTACGAACTACGCAGCTAAAGAGCGAAAAGTGCCTGTTGTCAGTTCAGCCGTATCACAGATGTGGCTCCATATCTGAGTCGCTGTCCCTGTTTCCGAACCTTGTCGCACTTATGGGTTCAGGAGCCTTTTCGATTTGGAACCCTAGGCATCACTCAACGGTAGCCTTTGGACCGGTTATCTCTGTGAACAAGGCCATCTATCAAAAAGTCGGAGGACATCGGCGTATCATAAAGGATGTCCTAGACGACGCTGGCTTGGCACGATCGTTTTTGAACTCTGGATGCATGGTCAAGGTGTTCGCTGGTAGGAGCGAGGTTACTTTTAGGATGTATCCACAGGGACTCAGGCAACTTGTTCAGGGCTTTATGAAAAACTTGGCACTTGGAGCGTTTAGAACGTCTTTAATTCCCGGTACTCTTAGCTTTTTATGGGTTGTAGGCTTTGTTGGCTCTATAGTTTCACTCATTAGCCGATTGGGAAGCAGTCGGATGCTTCTTTCATTCTTGACTATTGCGGCTGGTGCTGCCGTGGTTCTATTTATGGTTGAGACTTTCGTTTTAGGTCGTCAGATCGGGAAATACTCGCCGATATGGTACCTGTTGTCTCCTTTAGCTCTGCTATTTTTTATGTTTTTGTTTGCAAGCTCAATTGTCAAGGTCTATTTGGCTAGGTCGATCGCTTGGAAGGATCGTTCGATCTCCCTTGGTGAGTCCTAGTGGCTCATATGATTATGTCATCGCATGACGTACTTATAGCAATGGCGATCACAGTGTTATACTGGGCGTTTATCTCCTTTGTCGTTGGGTATGTGGCGTCTAAAATCTCCCTTGGGAGACTTTGCCTTTGGGAAAGATCGTATCGAATCCTCCCGTTTGAGCGAAGAGGGGTAGTCTATGAAAAGTATCTCTTTATAAGGAAATGGAAAAGATACCTACCTGAAGCTGGAGATATGTTCAAAGGCGGTGTGTCTAAGCGGTCATTGAGTTTTGGTACTGACAATGCAACAGTTCGTTTCTACCTAGAGACGAAAAGGGCCGAGTTTACGCATCGATACCTGGTCGTGTTTCAACTTCTTCCGGTGGTCGTGTGGTTTGGTGTTTTTCGTGAGGTGGTTGTAGTTTATGCAGTGCTAGCTAATACTCCATGTCTTATCGCCCAGCGTTACAATAGAGCGCGTCTTGAGAGACTGTACCCCACGATCAAGGAGGATGGAAGGGCCTTAGCTCTTAGGGAAGAGAAGGCTTAGTGTGTTAGGAGCCGTCTTTGGTGTTCTCTGGTGGTTGATCCTTTTCCTCTTGCAACAGGAGCGTCTCTCGAAAGATGGATTTGCGGTAAAAGGCCAGCTCGCTAATACTTTCCCTAATATCATCGAGGGCCCTATGTCCCATCTGTTTTTGCGGAGCATGTTTCATAATGCCTGGATACCACCGTTTGGCTAACTCTTTTATCGATGAGACGTCGATATTGCGATAGTGTAGGTACTCCTCAATCTCGGGCATGTACTCTTCAAGGAAACGTCGATCTGTCCCGATGGAGTTGCCGCATAAAGGTGCGGTGTTTGCCTCAGGGATATGAGCTTTGATGAACTCCAACGTCTTTTGCTGGGCTTCTTCAAGCTTTACATTTGAAAATGCAATCTCAGAGAGAAGCCCAGAGCGACGATGCATGGAGGTAACGACCTCATCCATCTCGGCTAACTCTTCAGAGGTTACTGAAACTACTAGATCTGGACCTTCGGCGATGATGTTGAGGTCGCTATCGGTTATTACCGTGGCAATCTCGACGATGACGTGACGTCTAGGGTCAAGCCCAGTCATTTCTAGGTCCATCCATACCATCATGCTCCTATGCTAGAGGGTTAGCACTCCCTATTTACCACGGAGGTTAGAAGTAGGTGACTGAGTCGAGAGATCCGTCTGTAAATCCATACGTTGTAATTCCAACGTACAACGAAGCCGAAAATCTTGAATCGGTAGTTTCAAAGATCTTCGATGCATTACCACAAGCTAACATTTTGGTGGTGGACGACTCGTCTCCCGACGGAACGGCCGATCTTGCAAGAAAACTTGCCTCTAAAGGTCATAACATTGAAGTGATGGAGCGTCCTGCTAAATCAGGACTTGGAAGTGCCTATAGAGACGGCTTTAGATATGGCCTCAAGGCCGGTGCTTCCGCTCTTATTGAGATAGACGCGGACCTCTCTCATGATCCGAAGTATCTTCCAGAACTTCTTGAGGCTTTAGATAAAGGCGCCGATCTCGCTATTGGATCTAGGTATGTTCCGGGCGGTTCAGCCCCTGGACTGTCTCCTTTCAGACTTTTTATCTCACGTGGCGGCAACCTGTATGCGGCCTGGATTCTTGGACTTCCGGTAAAGGATGCAACTGCCGGTTTTAGAGCCTATCGCCGTGAGGCTTTGGAAAAGATCGCAATCAGTGAGATCAAGGCGGATGGATACGGGTTCCAAGTTGAGATGGCTTATGAGGTCCACAAATACGGTGGGAAAATCGTTGAGATCCCTATCGTGTTCCATGACCGAGTCGCCGGTGGATCAAAGATGTCCACACGTATCGTAGCAGAGGCGATGATTCTCTGCACTATCTGGGGAGCGGCTAGAAAGATTCGTTTGTTGCAAGACAAAGGACGACAAGATGCTCTTGCTGAGATCGTGATGAAACTCTATGACTCCACCTCTAGAGTTGCCTATAAAGCGTTAGCCAAGAAAAATTGATTATGAACGTAGATTTAGTACTAAATGGCGGTGCGCAGCCTTTGAAAAAAGCGCGTGATGGCGATGCCGGCTATGACTTAGCCTCTACTACCGCTGTGAAGCTTGAACCTTTATCGCGAGGAGTCGTGCAAACGGGGATTCGCTTAGCTATGCCCGAAGGGGTGTGTGCTCTGGTTCTGCCTAGAAGCGGACTTGCGCTAAAACACGGAGTTACGGTGATGAACTCACCTGGTCTTATCGATTCAGGCTATAGAGGTGAGATCAAGGTTGTTCTCTTTAACTCAGACAAAGATAACGCCTTTGTTGTCGAAGCTGGAGATCGGATCGCTCAGCTCGTATTTGTAAGTTATCCTGAGGTGTACTTCAAGGTCGTCGATACCTTAGAGGCAAGCGAGAGGGGAGAGGGAGGCTTTGGTCACAGTGGGGTTAGAGAGACTTCGTCCTCAAAGTAGGGGTATGTCCAAGGGGTTAGGTGGTCTTTTGTGAACCAGTTAGCGGGGATCGATACGGCGATCTGGTACATGGACTCTAAAAGTCAGCCGCTACATATCTCAGCTTTGCTGAAGGTAAAGCCCTATCCCAAGGGTGACTTAAATTCGCAGTCAATCCTAGAGCACATTCGGGTCGCTGTGTCAACTAGTGAGATGTTGCATCTGGCGGTGGTTGACTCTCCGATTCCACTCGCGATGCCCTACTGGAGCAAGGTCAAGGTCTTAGACTTTGATCAACATGTGTTCGTACACGATCTTAGATCTAGCGACGACGCCAGAAGCTCTCTTGATACGGCGTTTCGCCTTAGATCGATGATCGGTGAGATCTTAGCTGAGCCCCTCCGACGGGACATTCCCCCTTGGGAGATACACGTATTTGATCTTGGTGATGAGATTCAAGTATTGAGCAAGATCCATCACGCCTTGTTAGATGGAGCGGGTGGGTTCTCTCTCCTCTCTTCGTTGATGGATCAGCAGGGATCTGATACCTTGGCGATACAGAGCTTCACGGGGGAAAGTAAGGAAATCGCGTCGAACTCAGGCTCAAAGCCCAATCTTCTTCGAGCGCTTTTGGATCTACCCCAAGAAGCGGTGACCCGACTTGAATCCGCCTCTGCGTTTCAAGATACCTTGTCGCAACTTGTCACGACAGTTGCACAAGGGAAGGAAGGTTCTCTACCTGAAGTACTAAACTTTGGGGCTCCAAAACTCCCGTTCTCGGGTGCTCTTAGGAGCACTCGTGACGCTTATGCTTTCTCCGTGGAGACGTCACGGCTACGCAAGGTCGCCCGTTACTCACAATCTACGTTGAATGATGTCGTGCTAGCGGTCACTTCTTTGGCACTTGAGAGATACTTAAAGGAAATATACGCCTTCGAGCTGACCTCCTCACCAGTAGTCCTCATGCCCATTTCTACTCGACGAGGCGGAAATATCTTAGCTCACAATCAAGTCGCTGGGCAGCTCGTCGCTTTGCCTTATGGAACAGAGTCACTTAGTGAGACCCTATTAGCGGTCAAGGAGGAGGCGTGGAGGGCGAAAAGACTGCATTCTCGCTTTGGACCAAAGATACTTGAGTCCTTTGCGTCTTCGATCGCTTCGCCGCTTCTCTCTCCTTTCATGCGACTGATAGGCGATGCAAAGATCTTTGATAGGTTAGACCCCGTTTTCAATCTCATAGTCTCTAACATCTCTGGAACCACCGATGAGCTTTACATAGAGGGCAACTTGGTGGAGTCAGTGATACCGTTTGGACCGCTTGCGGAGGGCGCTCCTTTGAACATTACCTTCGTTTCCTACTTAGATCTCACTCATTTTGGGGTTGCATCGTGCCCTGATCTCGTAAAATATCCTGATCGTCTAGGTGAGATCTTTTGCGAAGTTCTAGATAAATTCCATGACGAACATCTGGGTCGAAGCGACTAAGTTATATGACACTGCGGATGTGGCTCAGTTGGTAGAGCATCACCTTGCCAAGGTGAGGGTCGCGGGTTCGAGTCCCGTCATCCGCTCTGCTGATGGCCTGTAACTTTGCAGGCCATCGTTTTTTAAGAGGTCAAAGTTGATAGGCGTCCGGCTCTTCAGCATTTAGCGGGTCCTAGGGTCATCAGCTATCACCTTGGTAGAGGATCTGAGACTGGAGCACTGTAGCTTCGCCAGGTGTGAAACAAAAGATCCGATAATTGAAGGACTGAAGTGGTGTGGCGGGACTCTCCAACGATTGGCTGTGCACCGCTTTCTAATGGGATTCATGGCGATTGTCAGAGTTGTTCTGTTCCACAGTTGGCAAAGATTGCAAAGAAATGGACGAGTTAATCTTGCAGAGATGTTTTCGAGGTGTGTTTGTAGGCACGGCCTCTTTGAAGAGCAGAGCCGAGCAGTCCGGCTCTAGAGTCCGGGCTTCGGAGTTAAGCTGCCGTGGTGGAGATCGAGACTGTTGCCTTGGTCTTCGAAGTCCAATTGTCCAGATTTATCTATAAGGGATTAATGACGTCACTCTTGGGAGTCTAAATACGCTCTTTGAACCTTAAAGATGCATTGTCGCTACTTACCTGGTCTAACACTGGAGCTTGTTTGTGAGTTTATTTCGACATTTGACGCAGCGTTAGTAAACTCAGGGTCTCGATAGTAGCGTCTCCAGATAAGCCTGTATAGGGGAACTTTCTCAGGAATTCGGCGTAGCCCAGGAATGACAGGTATCATAAGTAGCGTAACGCTGAGCACGGCCATTATGGCGATGACAGTTACGTCAGAGTTGCTCTTGTCTGATGTGGACAAAGGCGGGATCTGGTACCACATGGTGTAAAGCCAGAGCCACGGTTGTCCAGGCCAACTTCCGGTCTCATTCATTACACCCCATTGGTTACCCGCAAGGTGCTGGGACGTCACGATCTTTCCCCAGTAACTCGCACCGTGCTGTGCCTTCCAGGAATCGCCGAGGAAAAGTATGGGATTGGTATAGTTGGTAGTGAAAAAGCTGGAGTGTGTCAGCAACTGCGCGTCAAGCGCCCCCGACTGTGCCATTGATAAAAGATGGATCATCAACGTCGGTACTGGTCCAGCGGTAGGTACATTCGATTGCAACTTGCTTGAGGTCAATGCTCTAGATTTCATCACCGATTGATACGCAGCCACCCACTTGTCCTGGGTTTGAACGCTAGCCTGGTCGAACTGCTTGATTGCTGAGTGTAGTGCTGCTTCCCCTGGAAGACTGGAGAGTGGCTGTAAAACAAACGTCTGAGCGGTGTTGATAGGGTATTTAACTCCCAAGATTCGCTGTATCGAGATCGGACCGAGCGACTGAACGGAGTCGGTCGCAGGATTGTTCGATGTATTATACGGCGGACCGTAGGTTGCAGAGTCGCTGGTGTGATTAAGTTCGGTCAGGGCTATGTCTACAAATCCGGTCGGCTGCGCTTTAGCCCACGCTTGAATAGTAATTGGAGGGGTGTTTGGCGAAGAGAATGTGACCGCTAGGACTATGGTGAGCAGCAGAACCACGACGAACGCGATCGAAGCTTCTTTGATAATGTCGTAGTGGCGCTGTGGACCGATCCATGGCGACGAATAAACCTTCTCACTCTTTGACCAACCAATCATAGCTTCGCCTCCTTTGAGATGTTCTCTTTGTCTGGTTGGACGACTCCTTGGGACACCAGCTCACTATCGCTCGCTAAATGATCTGGTTCAGCATCAATTGGGGGAACGACTCCTCTAACTCTGACCATAAGAACATGTATACCAACGATGAGCACCAAGATGATTGGAACGACTACTATATGGAGCATTAACGCCTGGCCGAAGTTCATTGCGTTCACGAACGCTCCAATTCCAGCGGAGTTGAATGCGTCCTTTGATTCAAAAGCGATCCACTGCGAGTCAAAGTTCGTCTGAGACAGGTACCCAGTGAAAGCCTCAAAGACCGACATTAAAAAGGCGAGAACTCCTGTCATCCATGTCAACCAGCGCTTTCCTCGCCACGCTGCCATCCAAAATTTTGCCCAGAGATGTACGGTCATAAACCCCATGAAAAGTTCGACCGACCAGAGGTGTAACGAGTTGACTAGATGACCGATGTTGCTCGTCTGCCACCAACTGGGACCTTCAATCGCCAATATAAAACCGCTGAGGATAGCCATCGCAAGCGCTCCAATGGTCAATACCCCAAAGACATAGACCCATGAAGAGACGTATGATGGCTGTCCGTCTGGTAAGAGTTTTTCCGGCGGCAGATAACGAAGGCCCAAATATCTGCTGCGCGCTGTCCACCCCTCACCCTCCATAGTGCTTTCATGGTTCGTCGGAGCATGAAAGGCCTTGCGCCCTATTGACCTTCCTTTGAGGAACGGAAGGCCGATAGCTGCTATGAAAAGAACAACCAAGACCACGATCACTACTAGGTTCGCTACTGATATGAGGATGAACCCCCAGTGAACATACGTGTCAGGATGATTCAGATCTACTATCGCACCAATCGCTGGGTCAAAACTTATCAAGACTGCCTCCTCGTCCAGAAGTAAACGCCTCTGTATGTTCAACTAAGTGGGGTTTTGACCACTTGTCTTGTTCTGAAGATGAGCCTAACCCGCCTATCAGCGGATTTCTTGGATTGTTACTAATTTGAGTGACTTGGACGTGCTGACGCGTCTTCTCAGAGTTTCACGGTTGTACGCTATGCTAAAGAGTTTACATATTTTTGAGGCGTTGTGAAGAAGTCTTGGGAGAGCAAAACGAATTCAGCCGGTAGTTGGTGGTATCAGCAGCGCGTGCAGCGAAAGTACGGTAGTTCTAAGTGTACATACGCTTCGGTTTAGTATCGATAGCGAGGTCATAACGAGTGAAATCGAACGTTTGTAATCCTGGTTGAATGATCAAGGACTGATTTAGAAAGCCATGAGACCAAATTGCAATCGCTTCAAACACGAAATGATGATTTTGCACCGCAACAGACTTCCTGAAAGAACACCGTTGATCTTAGAGCGGTTGCGAACGTTGTTTCTTTAGATAAGCTCGGTACCGATGTGCTTAACTGTCACGTCGACGTTCTTCGTAGGAGTCTAAAATATTGAGATACCGATGTTATATTTGTTCGTCTACCTTTGAGGTTACGACAGAGCATTATCGCTGTGACTGTGGAGGTCTTTTTGTTCTAGAGATAGAGAATTCGGTATTGGAAGTTGATCGATCGGATTGGTCACTCTGGCGTTATCGATCTCTAATACCAGTCATAACTGACAGTTCTTCAACGCCAACCATCTCTATGGGTGAAGGGATGACACCGCTTGTGGCGGACTCAGATGGTTCTTTTTTGAAGTTAGACTTTCTAAATCCAACACTTTCTTATAAAGACCGGGGTTCCGTCGTACTCGTTGCGTTAGCCAAGGCGCTTGGAGTCAAAGAAGTAGCCATTGATAGTAGCGGAAATGCGGGCGTTTCGGTTGCGGCGTATGCTAGGCGGGCGTCGATAGGTGCTCATGTCTTTGTGCCTGAGTCAACGTCCCCTAAAAAGGTTCGGCAACTTCAGCTCTTTAACGCAGAGGTTCACAAGGGAGGGGATCGCTCGTTCGCCGCATTGGCGATCGCAGAGTTCCTTGACGGACGTCCAGAGATATTTTACGCAAGTCACGTCTACAATCCTTTTTTTGCTCATGGTGTGAAGACGGTACTGTTTGAGATATTTGAACAGCTTCAAATGAGGTTGCCGACAGAGATCGTGGTACCGGTAGGCAATGGAACCTTGGTCTTGGGGATCCATGAGGCCATAAATGACTTAAAGAGAGCTTCTCTTATCCAGACTGGACCAAAAATAATGGCTGTACAGGCTCAAGCGTGTGCGCCGATATATGAAGCTTTTCGACAGGTTCCAAGCTCTTCATATAGTAGTCCTACTGAGACCATAGCGGAAGGCATAGCCATTACTTCACCGCCGAGAGTGAACGAGATTATCTCTGCGATCTCTGAGTCTAACGGAGACGTAATAGCCGTATCGGAGAATGAGATACTTGATGCCCAAAGAGGTCTACTCCAGCGAGGAGTAGACGTTGAACCAACGGCAGCTGCTACTTACGCTGGCTACCTAGCGCTTCGAAAGAGTGGATGTATTGAAGATGCGTGCGTGGTTGTACTTACAGGTGCGGGCTTGAAGTCTCGGTGAATAAAACAATGAAACAGAAATTGTCCTCCCTTTGGATAATTTATTACCACTTTCGGTAACAAAATAACGGTTAGTGACGATACGATTACTGTATGTGTTTCTAAGTAGGAGGTATCGTTGAAGAAGTCTATGGCAATCAAGGTGTTCAGTGCAGTAGTTGCCGTTGGTGGTGTTGGTATAGCCTTCACGCCGTCGGTAGCTAGTGCGGCTGAGATAGTTGGTGGAGGTGCTCCGACTGGCACCTTAATAAACGTGAAACAAGCTTCGATAACATCAGGTGGTTACAGCTGCGACTCTTCACAGTGGGGATTCATTATCAATCAGCTCAAGGGATATACGGCACCAAGTTATATAACAGTGACCTGGGACTACAGCAATACTGCTACAGTTCCGCTTACCAAGGTAACTGGTGGTGCTGCACACTACGACACAACGTTGTACTTGGATGAGATGGTTACTAGTGCCACTGCGGTGATTGCGCCGGCTTGGACAAGTGGCAACGGACAGTTCGTTCTTAGTCATGGTCCTTGCTAATACTGCATTTCGAGATCACGGAGGAGGTAGTT
>JAJYHJ010000028.1 GCA_021784785.1 Actinomycetes bacterium
AGTACCTTCGGAATCTCCCTACAGTCAAGATTAAACGGAGGGACCAGAGTTATATGCGGGTCAATCGAGGAGACCCCTGCATAACCAAAGCATGCTTGTATCCCCTTCAACATTAATGATGCATCTCTTTGTGGCGTCACCACAACACCGAAACGCTGTCGCACAGATCACCTACTCTGCTATGCCAGCAATCTCCATTCGCACCTTAGCTGACTGCATCAATCGACTACCGAGTTCCACGTCTCCGTCTTGAAGGGCTTGCTCAGCTTGACTTCTCATGTGTAGAACCGTCTCGGCTTCGATCTCCGTGGCCAACTCTGCCGAGGATGTGACAACGCTCACTTTATTCAAAGCCGCCCTCACAAAACCTCCATCGACAGCTGCCATTGATACAGAGCCGTCAGCTAGAACTATCCTCAAAGCACAAGTTTCGACAAGGCCGATAAACGGTGAATGTCCTGCCATAAAGGTTATGTCCCCGGAGCCACTTCGCAAAGTCACAGCGTTTACTTCACCCTCGAAGACGACATGCTCAGGTGAGACGAGTGCAAATGGAAAGTTAGCCACTAAACGCCCTCTTGAAGTACTTTTGCCTTTGCCAATACTCCTTCGACGCCTCCAACATTCATAAACGCTTGTTCTGGGACGTGATCGAGCTCACCTCCAACGAGCGCTTCAAACGATTCGATCGTCTCAGATATCGGCACATAGATACCCTTGAGACCCGTAAACACCTCACCCACAAAAAACGGCTGCGAAAGGAACCGTTGAATCTTTCTCGCTCGTGCAACGATGACTCTGTCCTCTTCAGAAAGTTCGTCGATGCCCAAGATCGCAATTATATCTTGAAGCTCCTTGTTTCTTTGTAAGATCTCTTGAACTCGCCGAGCCACTTGATAGTGGCGATCTCCAACTATGTGAGGGGCCAAAATATTAGAGCTGGATGCTAACGGATCAACCGCTGGATATATACCTAAAGAAGCGATCTGACGGGACAGCTCCGTAGTGGCGTCCAAGTGGGTAAAGGTGGTAAAAGGCGCTGGATCTGTGTAGTCGTCTGCCGGCACATACACAGCTTGGAGAGAGGTAATTGAGCGTCCCTTCGTTGAGGTGATTCGCTCTTGCAACTCGCCCATCTCGTCAGCTAACGTCGGCTGATACCCAACCGCGGATGGGAGCCGTCCCAACAGAGCCGAAACCTCAGACCCTGCCTGAACAAATCGGAAGATGTTATCTATAAACAACAACACATCTTGATTCTTAACGTCTCTAAAGTACTCCGCCATCGTTAATGCTGAAAGGGCGACTCTGAGCCTCACGCCCGGTGGCTCGTCCATCTGCCCGTAAACTAAAGCCGCCTTATTGATGACCCCTGACTCTTGCATCTCTATCCAAAGGTCAGTTCCTTCACGCGTTCTCTCCCCAACACCCGCAAATACTGACACACCGCCGTGCTGTTGAGCGACTCGATTGATCATCTCCATGATAAGCACCGTCTTACCCACGCCTGCTCCGCCAAAGAGTCCGACCTTGCCACCTTCTACATAAGGTTCAAGAAGATCAATGACCTTGATACCGGTTTCAAACATCTTCGCTCGCGGCTCAAGAGCTGCAAAAGCCGGAGCCGGACGATGAATCTCCCAATAGTCCTCGACATTTTCCAAAGGACTACCGTCTAAGACCTCGCCTACCACGTTAAAGACATGACCTAGGACACCGTCACCTACCGGAACCTTTATACCTGCTCCAGTCCTTTTTACCACCGTACCTCGGCGCAACCCGTCCGTTGGGCGAAGAGCGATGCAGCGAACTCTACCTTCACCTATCTGACGCGCAACCTCAAGCATGATAACGATGGTCTTGCCATCTACTTCCACCTCCATGCGTAAAGCTTCAAAGATGTCGGGAATAGACGCGGGGGGAAACTCAACGTCTACTACCGGTCCAGTGACGGCAACGACTCTGCCATCTTCAAGGACTCGAGTGGCCATCTCTTCAACAGTCGTACTCATCTTAACCTTTCACCGACAAACATAGAAATAAGATCAACTACAAACATCTAGCAACTAACCTTTCTTATCAAGGTCATCTTCAACCTTGAGTGCCTCTGCACCGCCAACTATCTCCATGATCTCAGTTGTAATGGAGTCTTGTCGAGCCCTATTTAAAAAGCGCTTGTACTTCCTAGCTAGCTCTTCTGCGTTCTCTGTCGCGGACTTCATGGCTCTTTGTCTATAGGCATACTCTGCAGCTGAGGCTTCAAGTAAAAGAGCGAACAATCTCGCAAGGGTAAACTGACGAAACAATGGAACGACGATCGCATCTCTCGAAGGTTCGAACTCAAAGTCAAAAGAACTAGAGGACTTAGCGCTATCGATCTCAAGTTGGTCCCTAGAGATAGGGAGTAACTCCATCGTCTCCAAGTTCTGCACTCCTATGGAAACGAACCTATGAGATATCACATAGACCTTTGATATCTCGCCTTTTTCATAACGATCGAGCACCGACCCTAATATATACATCGCTTGAACGTAAGTTGGGCTCTCAGTGACCCCATTTACCTGGGTGGCTACCTCAATCTCTTGAAACTTAAAGTAATTTTGGGCCTTCTTTCCCACGCCTACTAGCTCCACCGCAGAGCCTTCAGCGCGAACACGTTCGGCCAATCGCTCAGTTGCCCGTAGAACAGAGGAGTTATATATACCACAAAGTCCTCTATCGGAAGTCACTGCAATAACCACTACAACTCCGGCAGTATCGGTGGGATCCGTATACGGATTCTTAGGCAAAAACGCCGCTTTGACTAAGTCACGTACAATCTCAGAGATCTCTCGATAGTACGGCCTGGCATTAGCCATGCGCGAGATCGCCTTTTGAATTCGCGACGCCGCTATCAACTCCATCGCTTTAGTAATCTTTTTCGTTGACTGTACGCTTTTAATTTTTCGTCGAAGCGTACGCTCCTGACCACCGGCCACCTAATAGCTCCTAGCTCTTAACTGTCGTGGGTTCAAAACCGGTTTTGAACTCATCAATCGCAGCAATAAGCTCTTTGCGATCGGGAAGCTTTCCAGTATTTCTGATAACTTCGAGCAGACCACCATAACGAACTCTCATGAAATCCAAAACGTCCGTGACAAAACGACTGACATCTTCCGTTAGGATATCGTCTAAGAGGCCAGCGGTTCCCAAAAAGATCGTGAGTACTTGTTCCTCTACAGGCACTGGCGAGTTTTGAGGTTGCTTTAGAAGCTCCGTTAAACGATAACCTCGATCAAGCTGCGCCTGTGAGATCTTATCCAGCTCAGACCCAAAAGCCGCAAAGGCTTCGAGCTCCCTAAATTGTGCCAGATCTATTCGCAAGTTGCCAGCGACCTCTCTCATCGCCTTGATTTGCGCTGCTCCACCAACTCTAGAGACAGAGGTTCCCACATTAATAGCAGGTCGGACTCCAGAGTAAAACAGATCTGTATCCAAAAACACCTGACCGTCAGTGATCGAGATAACATTCGTCGGGATATACGCCGAAATATCCCCCTCTTTGGTCTCGATGATAGGCAGGGCTGTCAAAGACCCGCCACCTCTTTCATCTGAAAGCTTTGCAGCTCTCTCAAGCAGCCTGGAGTGGAGGTAAAACACATCTCCTGGATAGGCTTCCCGCCCCGGTGGTCGACGCAACAACAGCGCAAGTTGTCTGTATGCCTCGGCTTGTTTGGATAAGTCATCGTAGACTATGAGAGCGTGTTCGCCATTTTCCATCCAGTGTTGACCCATAGCGCATCCCGCATAAGGAGCAAGATACTTAAAAGGTGCAGATTCGTCAGCCGTTGCCACAACGACGACTGTATGGTCCAAAGCCCCATGTTCTTCAAGAATCGCAACCGCTGCAGCTACAGTCGAACCTTTTTGTCCTATCGCTACGTATATACACTTCACACCATTTCCCTTTTGGTTGATGATAGTGTCGAGTGCAACAGAGGTTTTACCGGTTTTACGATCTCCAATGATTAGCTCTCGTTGGCCACGCCCTATGGGGCACATCGTATCAATAGCTTTGATTCCCGTCTGCATAGGTTCGCTTACGGGTTGTCTATCTACAATACCCGGCGCTTGGACCTCAAGCCTTCTAGTCTCTTGATACTCGATAGGGCCCTTATCGTCTATAGGTGCACCTAAGGCATTTACAACTCGTCCCAACAGAGCGTCACCAACTGGCACGGAAAGAATCGATCCGCTAGAACGAACAAACTCGCCCTCCTCTACAGAGTTAGCAGCTCCAAGTATTACCACACCTATCGTATCTTCGTCCAAGTTCAACGCTAGCCCAACAGCGCCGCGTTCAAAGTTCAACAGCTCATTAACCGCCACAGAGGGTAGTCCAGAGACACGAGCGATCCCGTCTCCGAGTTCGAGGACTCTACCTACCTCTTCTCCCGACAGTGACGGCTTATAGTCGGAGAGGCGACGCCTAATGGCTTCGGAAATCTCCTCTGAATCAATAGTAAAATCAGCCAATTAAGTCTCCCAAACAGTTATCTAATGAATCGCGTCCGCTACCAAAGAACGTACTTCTTCCAGCCTTCTACGTGCACTGACATCGAACAATATGTCTCCTACCAGAGCCACAATACCGGCTACCAAACTCGGTTGTACACTATTACGAAGCTCCAAACTCCTAGACGTTACACCTTCTAGAACCGTCAACAATGCCTCAGAGTTGTGTTGAGAAAGCTCTCGAGCGGAACGCACATCGGCAATTCCTTTACCTCGCTCAGTAGATAAAAGAACTACCAAATCATCAAGAAGTTCGACGATATCTCGCACTCTCGATGTCTGAACCGCAAACAAAATGAGTTTTAAGGCAACTTGTCCAATACGCGCCGAGAATAGATCAGACACCAAACCTCTCCTGAGTTCAGCGTTAGATCCAACACCTGAAAGAAGTCGTTGCAAAGATCCGCTGCCCTCGATAGACCGAGCAACCTTGAAAAGATCACCCTCTGCGTTTGCTAAATCGACCGAACCATCGACTCTCACTAGGGCCAAGGCGTAGCCTTCGACTCGCTTTCGCGTTGACGCAAATCCAATCTTCGCTGGATTGAAGTCAGATAGAAACATCCCTGGGAGGTCTTGGAGCGTACGTCGAAGTTCACCGGGGATCTCATCTACAACTGTCGCCCGCAACACCTCGGTCGTAAACTTCGAAGAGGCTTTAGAACCAAAGATGTCAACAATAAGTTCCGATCTCTCATGGGCGTTATAACTAGAGTCGCATAAGACACTAAGAAGCTCCTCTGAACTCGATATGACTGAATAGACATTGCTTAAGTCGTCTCGAACTATCTCAAGCTGACCCTTTGACTCCGCCACGTCGCGCACGCCCAGAGCATACCCTAGAACCCACTCTCTCACTTAGCTCTTGCACCCACTTCGCTCAAGAACTGAACCACCAGTGGGTCAACACTCACTCTGTCGACCTCGTATGAGATGATCCTAGATGCTAACTCCACCGCCAGATCACCCACCGAACTGCGGAGTTCGTTCATAACGCGTTCTTTTTCAATCATAAGAGACTCATCGGCGCGTCGTTTGATATCAGCGGCTTCTTCTTGGGCTCGTCTCAAAAGATCTTCTCTCATCAGTTCCGCCGTCTTGCGCGCCTCTTCAATGAGACGATTCGCCTCTTTGCGACCCTCTTCTAGTTGGTTTCTGTACTCAGCTAGAACTCTTTCCGTCTCTAAACGAGCCTTTTCGGCGGCTTCTATATCGTTACGGATCTTCGCCGTGCGCTCTGTCATGATCCTTTTTACGGGAGGGAAAGCAAACTTTACCAACAACGCTAAAAGGACGATGAAAGACACTACAGACCAGATAATCTCACCTGTAGCTGGGAGAATTGGATTAAAAGCTTGATTTGCCCCAAATATAAATGAGAGATGCATCAGCCTGTGTACTTCAAAAGAATAAATACAACAAAACCAATGAGGGCCAACGCCTCAGCTAGCGCAAATCCCACGAAAGCAAGGCCACGAACCGGACCTGTCATCTCGGGCTGCCGAGCTATGGCAGAGACGGCTTGACCAAAGATTATGCCGATACCGATACCAGGCCCTAAAGCTGCTAGTCCGTATGCTAAGCCTGAACCGAGTTCAGCTAAACCTATCCGAAGGTTCACGTTCGATACCGCTGCGAATGTAACCGCAAGCATTGAATGAAACACCCAGTTTCCTCCTGCTGGTTGCTAAAAGAGACCGATTTGACCTCTCGATTTACCTGCCTCTGACCTTAACCGCTTCGGTTACTGTCAAAGATTACTACTTATGACAATTTGCTGGGATAGCTCCCTAAACACTACATTATGCTCCGCTTAGGGATACCCGAGCCGAGTCTACACACTTCAAATTAGTGATCGCCTGCCATCGCCTCCCCTATGTAAACCGCTGTAAGAGTTGTAAAAATGAAGGCTTGCAGAGCGCTTACGAATATCTCATACCCGGTAACGAGCACCAACATCGCAAACGGTAGTGGAAGTGCAATCAATAGAAGACTTTTTACAAATAACGCCTCTGACAAGATCGCAAAGGTTACAAGCAACAAATGGCCGGCCAACATATTTCCAAAGAGACGAATGGCTAGTGCAAATGGTCTTACGATGAACGTCGAGAGAAACTCTAGAGGGATGAGTAGCGGGAGTAGAGGTAATGGCACACCCTTTGGTATCAAGGCTCCTTTTAGATACTTGCCGAGACCTTGTCTTTTAATACCAACCGCTACAAAGGTTATGTAGGAGATTAACGCCAACGGGATCGTTACGCTCGTTCTCGCCGTGGCTGGCATTTGAATAAATG
The DNA here is from genome assembly GCA_021784785.1 of Actinomycetes bacterium. Taxonomy (GTDB): domain Bacteria; phylum Actinomycetota; class Acidimicrobiia; order Acidimicrobiales; family Acidimicrobiaceae; genus Ferrithrix. Next base: position 6,849 of record JAJYHJ010000028.1, read on the forward strand.
GTATAACTTCAAAGAGATTACTAAATAGGATAAAAAAGAACATGCCAACGAGCCACGGTACCCACGTTATGCCTTCCGGACCCATTGCGTCAAGAACTATCAGGTTCGTAACGAACTCAACTGAGTACTCGACAAAATTTTGAAGGCCGGTGGGTACCAACTTGGCACCTCGGCCCGCTAACGCAAACATGACTATGGTAATGATGGCTGCTGCTAGTGTGATGAGCCCAATTTTGTTTAAAGCAAGGGCTGATCCACCAAAGAGTATTGACTTCCAGTTTAGGAGTTCCCCAATTGGAGGAAAGCTAATACTACCTAGAACAAACACCCTAAATACTCCTCTTAGGTGGTCTTAGGCCCGCGTAGGCCAGCTTCCCTGTTACACCGCGCGCCATCAAAACAACCGCAGTCAGGTGCGTGATAATTAGTGCTCCTCCGTAAACCTTCAAGTTCATCCAGTCAGCCTTGGCGACGGGTAAAGTGCCCACCGTCAGTAGTATCAAATCAACAAACAAGCTCGCAATAGCCGAAACCATCAAAGCAACCGGAGAAATCCTAGCGCCTGCCGAGAGAACTTTTGTAGCAATCGCAAAATTAATCACTACTAATAAACACCCATAAGCCGCAGAGTATAAGCCATGTTCGCCATATATCACAAATGCAATAGCCACCACAACAAACGAGGCTACGAGTGAGTACGCGATTAGCTTTTTACCGAGAATAAGTTCGACATCGTTACCACTGTCAGTACTCAAATCACCAGGCACTGGCACACCCTTCTAAAGCGACTACCGGCTCTGGAACCTCTAAGGGTTGCAAAACCAGGTCATAAACTATCACTAAACTTATAGTTAGCGCAAGTTGTAAAGGCATCATTTTGGTTACTCGTCTAATGTATCAACGTCGGAGGCTGTTGCACCTTCAAGTAGTCCACTAAAACCTTCACCTCTATCAGCGTCGGTCCGTTGCTTTTTCTTCATCGTCCACATAACCATCGCTTCCTCCATCTCAAGACGGCTTCTAAAGTATGACCGAAGCACCGAACCCACAGCGCCGAAGAGCACAGCCACTACAAAGTACCATATACTTCCAAAAGACGCCGTCAGCAACCATCCTATTAACGCCATAAGTACTACCACACCAACCTGCTCGACCACGGATGCAAGAGCATCCGTAACCGGTGCGGTTGATCCACCCTCAGGTACCCTAACAGGACTTTTTAGCTGCTGGTAAATACTTAGCAGAAAACGAGACAACAAGACACCACCATCGAATCTATACTCTGCCACAATATATGCGATGTTCCAGTATCTGGCAAACCTGGAAGATTATCTATAAAATTTACCAATGAAGCGGCGCTTCTCCTGAACTCCCTCACATTTTCTGCGTCGCGTTTCTACGAGTTGGAAGGAAACACCGTCTCACCTGACGTCTCCATGTTGTCGACTTCATTCTTCGGCACAGTATCGGGAACGGCATCGCTTTCGCCAGAGTTCGATACCTCTTTAGTGTCAGCTCCGCCGCGCACACTGCGAAGGAACGTTCCAAACAACCCAACTCTCGCATGCTTTCTTCTCCCGTTAGATCCAGGATGGAACATCGCCCATAAAATCACGGCCACCAATACAATTACAACCGGAACGATCGCTTTGGTCTCACTTATAAAGGTCGGAGTAAGAGCGACGAGTGCCAACACCGAGGTCCAAGCCCAAAGAATCACAACTGATCTTGCATGGCCATGGCCCATCTGCATAAGACGATGGTGAAGGTGCTCTTTGTCCGGCGAAGACACACTAGTTCGTCGGGCCGTTCTACGGACGACGGCGAACGCCATATCTACCATAGGTACGCCGAGAATTACGAACGGAATAGCTAGAGGTGCAAAGAAAAAAAAGGTCTGATCAGCAACGTTTGAGGTTCTTCCACCAACGACGGACGTAGACGCGGCCATCAGCAGACCTAAAAACATTGCACCGGTATCTCCCATAAATACCTTAGCTTGATGGATATTGTGAGGCAGAAAACCTATGCAAATTCCAAAAGTCGCGAAGGCAACTAAAGGTCCAAGCGAGGTCGTGGGAAGTTGCCCTAACGACTGAAGCTTCAAAGAGTAGATTCCAAAAGCCAGTGACGCTATAGCAACGATCCCCGCGGCCAATCCATCTAGTCCATCGATAAGGTTCACCGCGTTCTCCATGGCTACTACCCACAACGCCGTCAAAAGTGGTGTTATTGAGGCAGAAAGGACCACTACGCCGGCGAAGGGAAGCTTGAACCAAAACATTGTTACGCCAAAGATCCATAGCACAGAAGAAGACAGGATCTGTCCCGCCAACTTAGCGGGTGCAGATACGTCAAAGATGTCATCCAAAGCTCCAACGACGACGATGACAAGACCGCCTAAAGCCACACCAATCGGTTCCGAGGAACTCGAAAACACGGGGCTAAATACCCCGAAGAGCTGAGCAACTACTATAGCGACAATGAAGCCCCCAAACATAGCTACTCCCCCCAATGTAGGAGTAGCACGCGTGTGGATCATGCGACCGCCAGGTTTCACAACAAATCCAAAAGTCGGCGACAGTTTCCTGACTAGGAATGTGCCAAGATAGGTAACGACCGCAGCAATGGCTATTATCGCTACATAATCCAAAGAGCTACTCCTCTTTTTATTTAGCTAAAAATGGTGGCGGAAACTCCAAACACAACGATCTAACCTCTTCACGAATTCGCTTAATCTCTCCTTCATCTTCCCTCTTGCGCAAAGCGGTGGCTATATACTCGGCTACTAAAGACATCTCATTGACTCCCATCTTTGCAGTTGTCATAGCCGCAGTGCCGAATCGAAGACCAGATGTAACAAAAGGAGAGCGCGGGTCACCTGGAATTTGGTTTCGATTGCACGTTATACCAGCTAGATCAAGTACTTCTTGTGCCTGCTTCCCTGAAAGGTCGGCGTCAAAGCTTTGTAGATCCACAAGAATTAGATGCGTATCGGTACCTCCTGAGACCACTCGGAAGCCTTGCGTCTCAAGTTCCTTAGCGAATGCCTTCGCATTCTCAACTACCTTTTGCTGGTAAGACCTAAATTCAGGAGTTAGCGCCTCAAGAAATGCTACTGCTTTAGCCGCTATAGTATTTTCGAGTGGGCCACCTTGAAATCCAGGAAAGAGGGCCTTGTCGATAGCTGAACCGTACTCTTCATGGGAAACTATAGCCCCGCCTCGTGGCCCTCGAAGGGTCTTATGTGTCGTAAAGGTAACGACATCAGCACCTTTTGACCCGTCTTTTTTAAAGAGAGGATTGGGGTATATTCCAGCAGCAATCAACCCTGCGACATGAGCCGCATCGAACATAACCAACGACCCGACTTCGTCAGCAATCTCTCGAACTCGGTCGATCTCTATAATGCGCGAGTAAGCGGTAGCTCCTGCGACGATCATCTTAGGCTTATGTTCCTTCGCAAGTGCATAAAGGTTATCGAGGTCAATAACTTCACCACCTACACCCTTTGGAGTTACTCCGTAACCGACAAAGTTATAAAGTTGACCCGAAAAGTTCACCGGTGACCCATGAGTTAGGTGGCCCCCTTGATCAAGGCGCATTGCAAGAACTGTCTCTCCAGGCTTCAAAAGTGCAAAATATACAGCAGCGTTCGCGTTCGCACCACTGTGAGGCTGAACGTTTGCATGAGGAGCACTAAAGAGAGTTTTCAACCTATCTATGGCAAGCGACTCAACCTTATCCACCGTTGCGTTGCCTCCGTAGTACCTCTTTCCTGGGTACCCTTCTGCGTACTTGTTGGTCAATACAGAAGCAGTAGCCTCCATGACCGCCAATGAAGTAAAGTTTTCTGAGGCTATCAACTGCAAAGAGGTGCTCTGTCTCTCTATCTCTTCGTCTATCAGATGAGCCAGCTCTGGGTCAACACCTCTCAGGTGACTGCCGACTAACGGATACTCAGACATAATGACCTCCTTGACGCTAGGTAACAATCCTAGCCAACCAGAAAGTCGATGAGTCTTCGCATATACCGTATTTCAAAGATTCTGCATCAATAAACCCTTTTGCATATACCAGCACCGTTGCAATCGACACCACAACGTCTACTTACTCGCTCTCACCACAGAACAACATCGCCGCAAACTCCTTGAGTCTTTCAACGCAACACGCTACTCAATCGAGAAGCGCGGCCAGGATCTCCTCATAAGAGATCGGGCCTTTTCGTAAAATCTTAGGGGTAGCAGTCCTGATATCAACAAGAGTAGACGCTTGCTCCGCCATAGGTCTTGAGTCGCCGACCACGATAGTTTGAGTCGATCCTGGCAGATCTTCCAGAAGGTTCCCTTTTAAAAGTTCTTTTGCTTGAATAAAGGTGGTGGCAGGAGTTTCCCCACTTCTGTTCGCGGAGGTGCACGCAAGTGCAACATCTCTTACTACCAAGCTCGAAAAACTAGCACCGGGGGAACGAAGTGCGACTGAACCGTCACTTCGCTGAACTCCTCTCGGCAAGGTTCGAGGGCTCGACACAACGACCGTTAGCGCACCGGGCCAAAGTTGAGATGCCAACGCCTCAAGCCGAACTCGCTGGTCGGGAAACAGTGGGCCAAAGTAGTTATCCACCATCTCCAAGTCCGAGACTAAAACCGGTAAGGTCTTCGCCCTTTCACGACGCTTTAGCTGAAACAAATACTCAATCGAGTAGGCATTCTCCACCGAGCAGGCTACACCGTATACGGTATCTGTTGGTAACAATATCACGTAGCCAAGCTTGACTTTTTCCTTGACCTCTGCAACTGCGATAGCCTCATCCCTAAAGACGGTTTCAGTATCTGTAAGGGCGTCATAGATCCTAACAACTTGAAGCGGATCAGACATCGTCTCTTACCCCCTTCACAAATCGTTGCCGTCCCGCTAAGTCTAAGTGCACCTCGACCTCTGAAAAACCCCACTCTTCAAAGAGTGAGCATGTCGCCCGCTCCTGTTCCGGCGAGATCTCAACGACTAACGCTCCTTTTGGGAGAAGCCATTGTGTTGATTCTCTCACGATAACTTCGATCGCCTCTAAACCGCTTGGACCGGGCGTAAGAGCGATCTTTGGCTCATAGTTACGTACAGTTTCAGGTGCACAGCTATAAAGCTCTTCTGACAGATAGGGAGGGTTACTAACAACTACATCTACCCGGCCACGCAAGCAAGTCGGCAAGGGATCAAAGAAAGACCCCGGCAGGAACTCCACATGATCCGAGAGTCTTCGACCAAGATCTCGAGTTATTTTGTGAAGGTTTGCAGTAGCAACTTCAAGCGCCTCCGATGAAATCTCAGTCCCATACACCTTCACAAAGTCGAACTCCGAAGCGATCGATAAAGTGATGGCCCCACTACCAACACCAATTTCGACTACTATCACTTCATCCTCAGTTATAGGTTGTTCGGCGATCTTCTTTGAAAGAATCTCTCCGATAATGTCAACGATAAGTTCGGTCTCCGGCCTTGGTATAAGTACCCGACGGTCAAGTATCAGTTCCAATGCTCTAAACCCCCATCGCCCAAGTAGGTACTGAAGAGGTTCACCAACTGAAGAGCGGGCACAAAGATCCTCGATCCATCGGAAAGACTCCTCCTCATGTAAGGTACCTTCATGGATACGAGACTCAAGTTCTTCAATAATCCAAGTTCTCTCAAAAGCAGAGAACTTGGCTCTCCGTAGAAGTAAATCGGTCTCTTGTCGGCTCTTTTTACTGTAGCGACCGAGCTTCATCTAGTTCCCGAGTTCTCTCGTCAAGAAGAAGTGCATCAACGATCTCGTCCAGTTCACCAAGGAGGACCTGGTCCAACTTGTATAAAGTCAATTTTATTCGATGGTCAGTGACTCTATTTTCCTTATAGTTGTAGGTGCGGATCTTCTCTGAACGACCGCCACCACCAATCTGTGAGCGCCTCGCCATCGACGCTTCTTCACTAACTCGATCTTGTTCCATCTTCAAAAGACGGGCCCTAAGGACCTGCAGAGCCTTGGCACGATTCTGTATTTGGCTCTTTTCGTCTTGCATAGCCACTACAAGTCCCGTGGGGATATGAGTAATTCGCACCGCTGAGTCAGTCGTATTCACGGACTGACCTCCAGGGCCTGTCGAACGATACACGTCGACTCTAAGATCGTTTTGGTCTATATCCACCTCAACCTCATCAGCTTCCGGTAAAACAGAGACCGTAGCTGACGAGGTATGAACGCGTCCTTGAGACTCGGTAACGGGAACCCTTTGAACTCTATGTGGACCACCTTCATGTTTGAGTCTGCGCCATGCATCCTCTCCCTTGACCAACAAAGTAACTGAGTTATATCCTCCCATGTCTGAGGGGTCCTCGGACAGTATCTCTGTTTTCCAGCCACGCCTGTCAGCATAACGAAGGTACATCTCTGAAAGATCTTTAGCAAAAAGGTTCGCCTCTTCGCCACCTTCTGCACCACGTATCTCAACGATGACATTTCGCCCGTCGTTTGGATCTTTAGGGAGCAACAGTAGCTCCAAGTTCTCTTCAGCTTCTCGAGTCTTGATCTCAAGCACTTCGATCTCGTCGCGCAAAAACTCCCGGTCAGGACCCGCGGCCTCTTGGTACATAGTCCTGGCCAACTCTAGGTCATCGATCAAAACCCTTAGAGATCTAAATCCCTCAACGATGGCGTCCAACTCTTTGTGTCGTCTCGAGAGCTCTCGCGCCCTTTTTTGATCAGAGAACACATTGGGGTCGGAAAGGTCTTCTACGACGCGTTGATACTCCTCTTCAAACTCCTCCATCTTGTCGGTTAGCACAGGTTCCTCTTCTCCGGTAAATCGAACCATCTTTCACTTACCGTTATGATCTCCCAGTCCTGAGAAGATCTCATCAAGATGGTCCTAAACGCCTCGGTGACATCACGTCTTTGAACTATGAAAGAGATCTTAGTCGGACAAGGTCTCACTGTTGAACTGCAACGGAGTACACTAAGGAGCAACAGCGCCTCAAAAGGCGCCGCTATATCTGGACCAGATGTGAAACACAGTAGCGTAGAGGAACCATTCAGCGATTCACCAATGCCATAGCAGCGAGGCGTTGGTTCGTCTAGTGAACTTATCTCAAGAGGTTGTACAATTTGGAAACCTATTATCTCAGGACGTTTTGCAACCAAAACTCTCATCCATCTATCTCTACAAAGAAGCGCATGAGGATGAAGGCTCCCAAACGACAACCTATTCACCTGCAGCTGCGAGAGAGTTTTCTCTAACTCCACCCGAATATCGTATCCAGAAAGATACATTAGATCCCGAGCCTGTCGGTCTCTTTCAGAGCTTCCTACAGACACAATGTTGGTCCCGTCTATTTGTCTAGCTACCTCTAAGCCAAGATACTCAAGGCGAACTCCATCCGTGAAACGTGCAACCTCAAGTCCGAAAAGCGCTGCTAGATCCCGCAGCAGCTCGCCTACGTTAGAGTAACTGGTCGTATTTATAAATGACGCCAAGCGTACGAACCCAGCATCATGGTCGCAAC
>JAJYHJ010000183.1 GCA_021784785.1 Actinomycetes bacterium
TAGACATTTAGTTGAAGGGTAATCCGTGGCTGACTACTACGAGCTGTTAGGCGTCTCGAAAAGCGCAACAGAAGACGAGATCAAAAAGGCTTATAGAAAGCTTGCTCGGGAGTTGCATCCCGATACAAACGGAGGCGATGCTGTCGCGGTTGAGAGGTTTAAAGAGGTAACCATCGCCTATGAAACACTCCGTGACCCTGAAAAGCGTAGACAGTACGATATGTTTGGCGACAGCGCTGCTAGGGGTCAAGGTAACGGGGACTTCTTCTCACCTAACTTTGGCGATATCTTCGAAAACATCTTCGGCCAGGCATTCAACGGTGGCTTTAGCGACGGTGGTGGCCAACGTACTGCTAGACACGGCGAAGACATGGAGACATCAGTAACCCTTAAGTTTGAAGAGGCGATATTCGGCACAAAAAAAGAGGTTACTGTAAGGATTCCAGTAACGTGTAAGACGTGCGCGGGTTCAGGTTCGAAGCCCGGCACTACTCCATCTGTCTGTAAGACCTGCGGTGGATCGGGCCAAGTGCGCCGCTTCACACAGACTCTCCTGGGTCGAATGATGACTACGAGCACCTGTGATACATGTTATGGTGTGGGTAAGATAATTACAACTCCATGCTCTGACTGCCGGGGAGAGGGTAGAAAGACGGAGGAGCGAACCTACCTAATTGAGATTCAGCCAGGAATCGAAGCCGGTTCGACGCTGCGTCTCACAGGAAAGGGTCCGGCGGGCCCACGAGGAGGCTATCCAGGTAATCTCTATGTGCACGTCAGTGTAGAACCTTCAAATGTTTTTAAGCGAGTCGGTCAGGACCTCCATGCTCAGCTCGGTATCTCGATATCTCAAGCAGCTTTGGGTACAAAGTTAGAGTTTGAGTCGCTAGATGAAATGATCGAAGTAAGTATACCGCCAGGAACTCAAAGCGGCAAAGTGCTACGTTTCAGAGGGAAGGGAGTTCCAAACTTTGGAGGCAGAGGCCGGGGTGACCTACTTATCGAATTAATGGTCACGACGCCCAAGGATCTGATCGAAGAAGAGATTAATCTTTATACGCGACTAGCCGAGATAAGAGGAGAAAAGATCTCCGAACCTCATGAACACGGACTTTTTTCGAAGATTAAATCGGCCTTTCGCTAGTTAGTAACTTTGTCAGCCATGAATGATCAGGTTGAGGATCCTCGCAACTCCAATGGAGGCCCGATCTTTTATGTTTCAGACTTGGCAGAACCAGCGCTTGAACTTCAAGACTTAGAGCATCTAGCTATCTCTAGGCGACTTCGTTCGAAAGAAGAGATCCTTTTGGGCGATGGACAAGGCCGAGTGAGGGCTGGCCTGATCTTCATCGATACAAGACATAGAAATCGATTGAAGGGGGAGATATCGGAGCTAGGTCCGGTCTTGACGCTTGCTCCACCTCTGCCCAAGGTGCGCGTAGTGAGCTATATTCCACGAGGTGAGCGCCTTAGATTTATGGTTGAAAAGGTAGCTGAAGTTGGGGTGGATGAACTTTGTCTAATATCGTCAACTCTTGATCGGCGCTCTGGTCACTTGCTTGGGAACTCGACTTTAGCACGACTCGAACGAGTTGCGCGCCAAGCCTCTATGCAGTCAAAGAGAGTATTTCCTCTGAAGATCGGTGGAGTGTTGTCTCCACATGAGGTCATGGAGCGATTTGGAGATGACGCTGCGCTCTGTGACCAGCAAGGCGGTCCAGCATCACTTGGAAGAAGGACTTGGATCGTAGGGCCAGAATCAGGGGTAGTCGACGCAGTATTTGACAAAATTCCGCGTATTCGTATTGGAAGCGAAGTACTCAGAGTGGAAACGGCATCAGTGGTATCAGCGGCACTACTCGTAGCATTACGGGAAAAGTTAGTGAGTTAGTTCCTAAATCTCGCCCCAAAAACGTGATGATACTTGCAGTGACGTCACGGAGAGTGTAATATAGGTATCTATGGATGACGATAACATAGTTGATCAATACGCTGTTAAGGTCGGGAGTAGACTGCGCTCCGTGAGAAAGCAGAAGAAGCTTTCACTTCAAGCGGTTGAGATGGCATCTGGTCAGGAGTTTAAGGCATCCGTTCTTGGCGCTTACGAGCGAGGGGAACGATCAATCTCGGTTCCAAGACTTCAGCGCCTTGCTCATCTCTACAACGTTCCCGTTGATCAGCTTCTGCCTCAAGACAATGTATTTGATGGAGGCTCGGCGGGATTCTTAAATGGAATAGGGATCTCCGATAAGGTTAGTAGTCATGTAATCTCGATCGATCAACCCGAAAATGGTGACTCATCTCCACGGCGATTTCGTTGGGAACCTGAGGTGAAAGTTACTATAGATCTCTCGAAGTTGCAGCAAGTCCGAGGCCCAGAGAGAGATCTCCTGAAGCGATATCTCGACATGATCCAGGTTCAGCGTCAGGACTTCAACGGTCGGATGATCACGATTCGCTATGATGACCTTCGTATTATAGGTGCATTGTTGGAGATGAACGTAAGAGAGATGACTGACCGCCTTGAGGAGTTGGGCCTTCGACTAGTAGGTTAACGTGGGCGCGGTAGAGGATCTTAGGGCAGATCCGCTCTCGTATTCTCCAGGTGTATACGTACATACTCCGTTTTGTGAAAAAGCGTGCAACTACTGCGCTTTCTCTGTTCAAATTGCCAAATTTGATCAGGCATCTCGATACCTTGAAGCTATGGCGAGTGAGTACCAGTTGAAAAAGGACCGCCTTAGTCGTCCACCAAGGACGCTCTATATAGGTGGTGGTACGCCGTCACTGCTCGATGCTGATCTGCTTAGTAGATTCGTACTAAGTATGAGGCTGAAGGACCTTGAGGAGTTTACTATTGAGGCCAACCCTGACTCGATCACAAAAGAGAAGTTAGAGTTCTACCGAAGATTAGGTGTTACGAGAGTGTCTCTAGGAGTCCAGTCCTTTGACGATAAGGTTCTTAGTTTTTTCGGTCGGACTCATGATGCGCTAACTGCGATTAGAGCGATCGAGATGATCTCAAGAGAAGGCAGTATCGCACTGTCAGTCGATCTCATCTATGGAGCTGGACCCGAGGACGACGCTTCTTGGAAGAACACGTTGTCGAAGTTGAGGGAGATCGTTGATCTAGTTGATCATGTAAGTGGCTATTCCCTGACATTAGAGGGAAGAACTAAGCTAAATATTTGGTCTAAAAAGTCACAAGGTGTAAGTTCTTTCATCGTTCACGGCGACGATGTCTTGGCGGAACGTTACTACGGATTAGATGAAGTTTTGGGAACTTCTGGATTCCACAACTATGAGACATCTAACTGGTCTCGCACCGACGCAGAGTCCCGCCATAACCTCAACTATTGGGTAAGGGGGGAGTATTTGGGAGTCGGATGCTCTGCTCATAGTTTTATCGCTGGAGAGCGTTTTGCAAACGTGTTCTCGATGAGCCGTTACCTGGCGAAGATCGAGGCCCACGAGGACCCAATGGAGTTCCGAGAGGCACTCAGCAGTGAACAAGATTTGCTTGAAAAGGTGCTGTTAGGGCTGAGATGTTCAGTGGGCGTACCGATCGCGAGCCTTCGTCAAATTCCCTCGTCGATAGAAGGACTGGTACATCAAGAGGGTTCGCACCTTACGCTTACGAAGAGAGGGCGGTTGCTGGCTGATCGGATAGTACTTGAGTTGGTGTCTTAGCGCCGAACCCACTCCTAGCATCGATCGTTATTTTTGGTAATTAGAGCACGATATCAAGTAGCCTTATATGTAGGCAGGTATTTGGTTTTACGAGTGTTGCGGAGCTGGTTTTAGTTGAAGGTGGAAAGTTCAGAGTCTCTTTTTGATGCATTCATGCCTCACGCCCATCAAAAGGATTTAACTGAGGAACTAGAGGGACGAGCTAAGCGAGTTATCGCCGAGGCTAGATTCTCGGCACTTTTTGGTATCACGTTACTGGTTATCTTTATGGCTGAGATCATGACTGTCCCCTTTATAGCGGGGGCGGTGGGAGTTCATATCGTTATCGGTCTGATTGCGGTTCCTTTGGTGTTGGGTAAGCTGGCGATCTCCACATACCGCTTTACTCGTTTCTATGCAGGTGATACCGAGTTCGTTGAGGCGGGACCTCCGTGGCTTCCTATGAGGTTGATTGCGCCACTTCTTGTAGCTACAACGGTTTTGGTGATTGGCAGCGGAATTGAGATTGTTGTCGCTGGACCGTCTTCGTTTTCGGACACCTTTTTAGGGGCAGCACATACACTTCTATCTCTGATCTGGTTTTTTCTTCTCGGATTGCATGCACTTGCATACTATCTCCGCTCTTACCATTCAGCCAGGAAAGACTTTTTAGCGGTAATGCGAAGATTTCGAGGTGGCAGACGTCGAGACGGAGCGTATCTTCGGGTCGGGGTACTAATTGCGACCTTGGTAATGGGATGGTTTTTAGCACTTCAGTTTCAAGCCGGCATACGTTCTTGGGAGAATGCCTTTCATGCGGGAGTCGATACGTACTACTCGACCCCCGCCTCCAAGTCTCACGTCGCTAGGTACCCATCACGAGCTACAGTCCTTGCAAAGGCGCGACTTCAGCGACACCTGAAGTCGGCGGAGTTAATTCAGGCAGGAGTAAAGGGTTCTTCACAAGCGGGCTAAAGGTGTCGAGAACGAATTGCGGAGTTGGTGACTCTCTCAGAACTCGGCGTTTGCTAAGTCAAGGCTATCTTCTTCGTCAGACGTAACGTTTATGAAAGGTGGAGGAGCCATTCACGGGCATAGGGAAAGATGCCTGCGAGAGGGCTTGCTCTGTGTTTCCAAGATCTTTCGAGTTTCAGTATTGGGGTGCCCAAGACATCGTAGACAGCTACTTGTTCGGGGGGGTGCTTACCCCTTTACCATAGCGCTAAAAGCGCTTACTATGAGACTAAAACTCAAGGACTTGACTTCCTTAAACAGAGTGAAATCGAGCGTACTCCCAAGCTAATATTGCCTGTTTGCGTGTCGTTCCCCAGTGGTAGCCACCGAGTCCGCCATTTGACTGGATCACTCGATGGCAAGGAATCAGAAATGCTATCGGATTTGTACCTACTGCGTGACCTACGGCTCTCGCGGAGCCTTGTTGGCCGATGAACTTTGCGACCTGCGAGTAACTTACGATAGAGCCAGGAGGGATCCGCAGAAGTGCTTTCCAAACATTGACCTTAAAGTTAGTTCCAGAGACATGCAACGATAGGGGGCTTGAAGTCTCTTTGACCTTCCCGAACATAGCGGAAACTACTTCATGGGTAGATTGTTGGTTTTCACGTAGTTCTGCGTGGGGCCATCTTTCATGCAGATTCTCCATGACCTTGGTGATCTCTTCAGTCTCGGAAAATGAAAAGTTGCACACGCCTCTGGGCGTCGTTGCTATGAACGCGTTCCCAAATGGTGTATCGTGTATCCCGCAGTCGATGACCAGTCCACGACCTTGGGACTTGTACTCGCCAGGTGTCATAGCTTCCATGTGAACGAAGTGATCATAAAGACGCGAACCACTGCTTAATCCCAATGTGTTTGAAACGTCAAGTACCGATTTCGAGTCGGCGAGTAGGCGCTTTGCATGTTCTACTGTGAGTACTTGCAAGTATCTCTTTGGGGATACCCCTGCCCATCGTGAGAAGATGCGCTGGAAGTGATAGGGGCTCAAGTTTAAATGGCTCGCTACCTCCTCCAAAGTGGGTTGCTCGTACACCCGACTCGTAATGTAGGTAATGGCTTGTGCAATCCGGTCGTAGTCAGAAGTGTCAGATCTCAAGCTGAGGTGCGTCATGGCTCCCGTCCTTCTCCGCACTGGCACGATCGATATCACTGCTTCGGTAGAGGCGCTCTGGAATTTCCCCTAGCGTTGAGGCTTGCAATTTGGGCCCAAGCCCATAGAACTCTTGAAAACTCATGATCAGCGGCCGCCACCTATCAGGGTCTATTCTGTTTGTCTCATGATCCATCAAGATCGCTTCCTCGATATGTACTCGCCGAATGCGTACTTCAATGCTGACAAGATTGCCGCGCTGGACTGGGTCTTCCTCGGCGATTCCGTGAGTCGCTTCGACCACTGCCTCGAGCTGAACAGGGCATTCGCGAACTCGTGGCGCTGCAACCGTCTCTGAGGCTAAAGGCGTCATACCGCTTACCTTGAACTTGTCGGGTTCATATCGGTATCCCTTCCGAACCTTTGACTCTGGCACTGGGAACGATCCAGTGGTACGAGCGAGCCTATCTACGGCTGCCACTTCGTTGACCGAAGGTAAGTTTAAGACGCACTCGCCGGTTCGTATCATGTTCTCCGTCGTCTTAGACTTCGCAGATAAACCAAGGATGCATCGCCATCCTAACCAAAACGCCGATGACATCGGCGCAATGTTGTGCGTGGCATCCTTATTTAAAGTGGAGATTAACACGACAGGAGTTCCAAAGTACAGGATTGATGGTTGGGACGAAATGTGCATCGTTAGTCCTTTCGTTGTTGTTCGGGTTCCGCCCTTTGGTGCACAATTTAGTAATTGAGTCACTCTATAGCAAGCCGAATCTTGCTCTTTTGCGCCAGGTGTTTGACCGCTGCTAACGTTCAGCCTTCTCGTCGCGACCTATGTGTAGGGCGACTCTTTCATTGAACATGGCTCGGTTACTTAAGCCTTTGGCGAGATCTATGTTGCAAAGTTGTATACGGACCACTAAAAGCGTTTTCGGATCGAGTTTGGACTTGGTTGCTAGCCGGTTGACCAATTGGGTTTGATTTTTTCACAGATGCTACCAACTAATGCAGCGGCTGGAGGGACATGGGACACAGGTTTGAGTGACCATCTCAACCTTCGTGCTGAGTTCTACGGGTTCACCAAAGAGGTAAAGCTCATCGGTTTTAAAAATTGATAAGGCACCTTGTCGATGCTTCTCGGCTCCACCAAGTGTCCCATCCGGGTTGTCGTTCATGGCTAGGACTCGCCGATGAGTTCAGAGTCGACGGGCTCGCTGATTGCGATTGGTTCGTCACATGAGCGGCAACGTCCCCCGATTCCGACTCTTGGTATGAAGCTGTGACACTTCGAGCAGCGTTGCTCTCCAAGAGAGCGCTCGCAGCAAGAGTCACACTCATAGACGGTGAAGCTCCGACGTGTTTGTGATTTGGGGACGGTGACATGTTTGGTCATTTCACTGCGCCGTCTGCGATAGGCATTGGCCCGACAGGCATCTGAGCAGTAGGTTCTTCTCCCTGAGGGGCTGAAGCTACTCCCACGGACTGGGCACGCTATCGTGACGCTAGCGTGGATTTGACTCCTGGTGGCTCCACACTCGGGTGAACTTCGTTGATCTCATTGACGCTTGGACATGGTGACACTCCAATACTTCGGTAGTTCTTGCATTCGTGGACTGGACCCGAGGGACGCCTTAAAGGCGACCCCCATGGACTTGGAACGAAAGTTTTGTGCACTGGCTGTCTGCTCTAGGCAATATTGGCGCCTACTTCGTCGACAAAGGCAAGACTAGATATGACCTCTGCGATGCGTTCGTGACCGGTGATGCGACGCCGGGACCTCTTGGCTTCAAGACGCATCTGGCAGAGCATTCCCATAGCGGAGTCGTTCGAGAAGGCACCCTTTACCTTTATCGTGCTATGACGTAGCGTCGCAAAGGTCGACTCGATCGGGTTGGTTGTGCGTGGATGTACCCAGTGTTCAGTTGGAAAGTCATAGAAGGCTAAGAGCACATCGTTGTCCTTGTCAGGCAGTTGACCGCCTTTTGGTACTTCGCATCGTATTATGTGGCGACAAACGTAGCGATCGCAGCCTTGGCATGATCTCTGGTCTGTGTCCTCCAGATCTCACAGATGTCCCTCTTGGATAATATCTCGACGTAGATCTAAATCTTGAGTGAGAATCTCTCTAACTGAATCAGAAAGTGACTTATTATTCATATTGATAGCCATGGTGTGCCCCTTTTGGGGCTTTGGACCTTTCTAGCTACCAAATACCATGGCTACTATCATTTGTCACTTCAACTGGTAGAAATTGCGCAGCTTTAGGAACACAATCACGCATTGTCATTCAAGGAAACTCTGTTGCGGGACAATAGGTGTCCCTCAACTTAAATGACTTCAACTTTTCAGCCCGCCCGGTATAGACCTGCATGCCGGAACGTGTGGCAAGGGTGTAGCCCATTAACTGCTTCTTATAGCGATCACGCTAAGAGGACTTTCGCACCTTTTCAACTGAGATCGAATTATGGTGTTCTAGATTTCTGGATAGTCTGAGAGATCTAGGTAGGTTTAACCAATGAGCAGTCGGCTAAGTTGATCTATCTGTTGGGAAAGCGGTTTGCCTATGATTGGCAAGGTCAATCAGTCTTGAAGTATGCTGCGTGACATTAGGAAGCCTGGGTGGCACGAGTGCCATCCCAGGCTTCTCCCTTAGACTTAGAGCCGCTCGCTACTGTTTACCTTTTGAATGGGAACGTTGGGACCATCGTCTTGCCAAAGGTCGCGTTGGTAACACCAGCGAAGGACCCATACCATGCAAGTATTGCAGTGACAATTCCTAGGTACCCACCGATCTCAGAGATGGAAGTTGAAGTGGCGAACGTTCCGATAGTAAGAAAGAGAAACGTCAGTGTTAGCACAACAAATACAGCAGCTATAACTCCGTTGGTTCCAAAGGAGGCGATCATCATATATGCACTGAAGATCGTCCATGCCAACAGGAAGATACCTGTCGCCTGGTACGCCGTGGCAGGCGGCAGCGAACCAGCGATAAAGTGCACGTACGCTGCGAACGCCATCCAAAAAGCGCCGTATGAGGTAAAGGCTAAGGCACCGAAAGTATTTGCTCTTTTAAACTCCCACATTCCTGCTAAAAACTGGCCTAACCCGCCGTAAAATAACGCTAACGGTAGTACGACTAGTACTAATCCTGCTGGTAAAAGGTGAGCGTTAAAGACGCTCAGTACGAATGTTGTCATTGCAAAGGCCGCTAAACCGAGCGGAGCTGGATCGGCAGTTGCTTTTACTGAAGATACGGATACTTCAGTTACTTCGACGTCTGTACTCATGGATCCCCCATTTCATTTGTTCTATATGTAGTAGTTCTTGACAGTGACGTATGTCCTTCTGTCTCTCTTTGCTCTAGACATTTTGGTCTTGGAGCGTGAGAATTGCGCGGTTACTCCGCTGAGTTTGCACTCTGCGAGGCTTTCGCTCGAGCGGCGATCTCATGTACCACATCTTCGTTGGCTAGCGTCGTGACGTCTCCCAGTTGTCGCTGTTCTGAGATGTCACGGAGAAGCCTTCTCATGATTTTCCCTGATCTTGTCTTGGGTAGTTCGTCGGTGAAGACGATCGAAGCAGGTCTAGCAATCTTGCCGATCTTCGTTGCTACGTGATCTCGCAGCTCAGCTATGAGCTTATCGTCGCCTTGTACACCGCCTTTAAGGGTGACAAAGGCCGCGATCGCCTGTCCCGTCGTAGCATCGTTTCTACCTACAACAGCAGCTTCCGCTACGGCTTGATGATCAACAAGTGCCGACTCAACTTCGAGCGTAGATATTCTGTGACCTGATACGTTCATAACATCATCGACACGCCCAAGTAGCCAGATATATCCATCTAGGTCCCTCTTAGCACCGTCTCCTGCGAAGTACACCCACTTGTTCTCCTCTGGTTTTGAAAACTTGGACCAGTATACGTCCTTGAAACGCTCTGGGTCATTGAAGATCGTACGTGCCATTCCCGGCCATGGCTGTGTTACGATAAGGTACCCGCCCGATCCGTTGGGGACAGAGTTTCCGTCGTCATCTACAACGTCAACATTTATACCGGGCAGTGGTACAGTGGCCGAGCCAGGTTTGGTGGTAGTAACTCCAGGCAAAGGCGAGATCATGATATGTCCGGTCTCCGTCTGCCACCAAGTGTCTACTATCGGGCAGCGGTTGTTCCCAATGAACTCGTTGTACCACATCCAAGCCTCGGGGTTGATCGGCTCACCGACTGTACCGATAACCCGAAGAGAGGTGAGATCGTGCTTACTTGGGTACTCTGTTCCCCACTTCATAAAGGTGCGAATCGAGGTTGGAGCGGTATAGAGCTGCGTTATCTTGTATTTCTCGATGATCTCCCAGTAGCGATCTTTGTCTGGAAAATGTGGTACACCCTCGTAAAGTACGCTCGTTACGCCGTTGATAAGCGGACCGTAGACGACGTAACTGTGTCCAGTAACCCAGCCGACATCGGCCGTGCACCAGTAGATATCCCCATCTTTTATGTCAAAAACCATTGAGTGTGTTGTCGCGACACCGACCGCATACCCACCGGTTGTGTGAACGATGCCTTTCGGCTTAGCTGTAGTTCCTGAGGTGTACAGGATAAATAAAGGATCTTCGGCGTCCATCTCCTCTGCAACTCGCTCATCACTTGCGTTAACTACTAGGTCATGGTAGTAGTAGTCTCTACCTTCGACCATGTTCACCGGCGCCCCGGTTCTTTGAACTACGACAACGTGCTCAATGGATGGTGACTCCGAGAGTGCTACGTCGGCCAATTCTTTTAGGGCCACTCGTCCACCGTTTCGCCATGACTCGTCGCAGGTGATGAGGACCTTCGCGGATGCGTCGTTGATTCGATTCCTCAAAGAGTCAGATGAGAATCCTCCAAAGACGACCGAGTGTGGAGCGCCAAGTCGTGCGCAGGCTAAAAGAGCTACTGGAAACTCTGGTACCATGCCCATGTAGATCGCTACGCGATCACCTTTTCGGACTCCTAGATCGGATAAGGCATTAGCTAACTTGCAGACCTCTTTGTAAAGGTCTAAGTAGGTAATCGTTTTGGTGTCTCCGTGCTCGCCTTCGAAGTAGTAAGCCACTTTATTTGGAGTGGCTTGAGCATGTATATCTAAGGCACTCTCGGTTATATTGAGCTTCCCATCCACGTACCACTTTGCGAAGGGAGCCTCGGACCAATCGAGGACTTTTGTAAAAGGAGTCTTCCAAGTGACTCGGCTCGCATGGGTGCGCCAGTAGCTTTCTACATCTCCACCTTGCTCATAGATAGCAGGCGAAGCTACGTTAGCTTGCGCCTTGAACTCCTCCGATGGAGAAAAGCGTCTGTTCTCATCGAAAAGAGCCTCTATGGTTGATGAGTTATCGCCTTTGGTCATCAAGGACACCCCCGTCTCATATAATCACACCTATTAGACGTATCATATCACTTCAGCAAAGGATGTTGTAGTCCCAACCTGTCTTGCGCTTTTGAGTTCAAGATTCTAAGAAGCGTCTAGAAGTTGAGGATGCGATTGACGGAGTCCAGATACCGCACTTTGCATTGCTCTCCACGGTGCCGACAGAAAAGGCTTGACTGAGAGGGGTGCTATCTTGTGCTCTTTAAAGAAAGGTTCTAGTTGTCTCAGGCGAAAAGGCGTTCGATATAGATTTGAGAGGAGGTAGTCTTCTCGAACGTCTACCATCTTGACTCCAGCTCTCATCTGCACAATAGCAGCTACAAGCCCCGTTCTATCTTTACCGGCCGTGCAATGGACAAGTGTTGCTCCTGTTTCGTTTGACTCCACGAGTCCGACTGCTAGGGCTAGGTCATCTAGGTGATTATCTAAGATATCTAGATACATCTCAGCCATGTCGTCTTCCGTAATTCGTAAAAGTTCCCCTTTGGCGACGGCTATAAGGGCGTCGTTATAACCTTTTATTCTGCCGCTCACCTCGATCTCAAAGAGCTCAAGATTTGCCTCTGGAGGCAGTGTGGTTGGCTGGAGCTCCTTTTCAAGCGGATTTCGAAGATCGATAACTCTAGTGACTCCAATTTGCTGAAGTAAGCCCCAATCGCTGAGGGAGAGTTGGTGGAGGTTCTCTGATCGGTAGTAGTTGCCCCAGCTCAGATCTTTTTGTATACCTTGGTATCCTCCAAAGTCTCTAAAGTTCGTTAGGCCATCGAGCGTTAGACGTCTTGGTGCTGCCAGAATCGTTTGGTCAGTAGTTGAAATGCGAACGGCGCACCTTGGTGGTAGAGGCTCTTCCGATTCAAAGGTCGTGAAGAGTGGTCCGGCATTGATATGCCACTTAACGTCAAGGGCCTTTACGCCACTTGGCGTAATCGTAACTAAGTCGGAGATCTCAACGAGATTGGAACGCTTTAGGTGTAGCTCCAAGGTGGAGTTGGCTATCGCCAAGGAGTAGGGTGAGATCACGGAGCAGGTGATAGGGAGGGTAGAGTGCATATTGGATACCTTAATAGCTTGCGTTGTCACGTCATCTATATTATTTAGTTAGGCGTGGCGACCTCTTGAGCGTAAGCGACAGCAGTCAGGCTTATGTTCGAGATGTTCTTCAGAAGTGATGGAACTAAGGGTGGATGTACGATCGCATTTAAGTCAATCTCAACCAAGTCTCCTGATGTTGTGGCGTTGGACGAGATGACCGTTAGCGAACTGGGGATTGTACTGGCACGAAGACAACTTTTGAGGTCGATCTGAAGCTCCTCTTGGGATATTACAAAGGTCCCGGAGTTATAGAAAGCTCCAGGACTAAGGGCCTGAGCTGCCTTTAGGGCGCAACTCTGACCGAGGTTTTCGAGTGATCGCTGCGCAAATACGGCTGCTACTGTATCGACTCCAATGCCCAATAGCAATATGGAGATCAAAGTTAATGTTGGCACTAATATAAGGGCTGAACCTTCGTCGCTACTCGATCGTCTTGTTCTCCAAAGTGACATAACGACATACTCCTTAGCAGTTAAATCCATACTCTTGCGACACTTGATATGCGTTGGTTGGAAGGGTGGAACTCCCCAAGACTGTCACTGAAAACGCGTTAGCGAAGAAGGGAACTGGAAGAAGAGATACCGATGTCTGTGCGGTGACCGTCACATAAGAACATGGTTTTGGCACAGTGGTACTTGTAACTAGCACCTTTGACCCCAGTGCTTGAACCTGTGTGATCGAAGTGGGGAGATCTGTCGACAGTGTAATAGTTTCAAATCGCGAGGCACTGTAGGAGACGCTGTCCACAGTCGCCTTTGCATAGCTGAGTCGAGCAAGGCTTATGACAAATGAGGTAACGATCATAAGGAGTATGCTCACAAAGAATACTGTCTCGATCCCGGCGAGTGCCAACTCACTTCGAGGTTGTTTTGATTCAAAAATTTGAGTAGCAAGCAACTCATTGACTACAGTTGTCGTATATTTCATCGTTCATATATCTCTCTAAACGTTTGAGTGCTATTAAAGGAAAATGGTCTATAGCAATGGCTAATATGAGTAGTTAATCTGAAGTATCCAAGACTGAGCTACGACACTTTGTTTGTAAACACGCCACTATATAAAGAGTTACTTTGCTCTTTTTAAATCAATCATGGCACAGTTATGGGCGTCTCTAAAAGTGAAGACGCGTGTACGGTTACTGTATTGAGCCCAAGAAGAGAAAATAACTCGGCGGAGGATCCATTTATATGAAACCTTAGATCGAGATAGATGCTTCCTTGGATGATGCTCCAAGTAGCACTTACTCTCCCCATTCCACCTTCTTGGCCGCTTATGACCTGATCCCCAAGGAGCGATCTCGTATCGAGCGATCCGTTGTCTGCCAGATAGACGCTTGAGGCTTTGACTGCCTGATCCGCTACGCCTTGGAGATGGACCGAGACCAAGAGGTAGTTGATAAGGGTGTATATGAATGCGAATGCAAGCATAGCTACGCCTACCGTAATGACTTCAGTAATGATCCCGTCCCCTCGGTCGTGCAGATGACCAAGAGGACGGGATCGTACGTTATTTGGGACTTCACTGTCCAAGTTGTGATACCTGACTCGATATCGTTGTGGTTGTCTGACCCATAAGAGCTTTGAAGGCTATCCACATTCCCACCGCCAAGAAAGCGACTATCAAGACGACTATTGCGGTTGAAATAACACCTTCACCATCTTCATATTCAAGTCTACCTATATTCATAAAGAAGACATGAGTGAAAAGATACGATGCTCTTGATGCAACCTGAGACAAACTCCATTTTGTCATATTTACCTCCATCCGTGGATACCTTATTCTAGCAAATATTTGGCTGCGTGTCTAAAGATTAGCAAGAAGTTTT
>JAJYHJ010000119.1 GCA_021784785.1 Actinomycetes bacterium
CTCGTCGCTAGTGCGCCAGAACTTTGATAGTGTGAGACGCAGAGGTACTTTTGATCTTGACGGAAGTTCGATGCTTGCATCGGAAGATATTTACAGGAAATGTGTAAAGAGCTCACGAGTTTTTTAATGTCCTGGACGGTCATTTTGCCCACCTAAGTACCGCCTTTTTTCTGTTCAGTTGGTTGATTTAGACGGTGGGCTGGGGATAGGTGCGTTGTACTCTTGTTCTAAAAGCGTTCTGGCATTAGTCACAGGGGCTGCGTAGCACGTCAATAGTCTTGGCACTTAGTGCTTACTTCGCTGTCGATGCCTCAGGGTACCTAATTGCGAACTAGTAGGCCTCGAGGCGAGACAAGGCGGTTGCTGGCGAAGTTTTTGATTGGATTGACAATCGTGTGGTGATAGTGCTATCGCAGAGATGGAACCTCCTTCGCGAAAAGGCAAACAGTTATGGTGGTCCCATGGAGCGTCAAGCACCTAACAGCTAGACAAATAAGAAGGCTCCGTAAATCGAGGTGGGGTAATGTCATGCTTACGCCATTTAGTGCATAATGAAACTATTGGAGAGTAGACTTTAGAAGGTAAGTAGCTGGAGTTTTGAGGTTTATCTTGTGTAAGAGGAACTATAGGATTTGATGTGAACGAGAATATACTCATATCGGTTCAAGATGAAGAGATTTCCATTCCACAGCTTTACGAGTTTTGCTTGGAGCCGGATTGCGGAGCAGTTGTAGTGTTTTCTGGTACTGTGCGTAGTTTTTCTGAGGGAAGACTGAATGTTACCTCTCTTCTCTATGAGGCTTATACGGAACTAGCTGTAAAGATGCTTTCTGAAATTGCCGAGAGGGTTTTGGAGTTATATCAAGGAGTGAGAAAGATTGCAATCGTTCATAGGTTAGGATTGCTTACTCTGTGCGAGTCGTCCGTCGTTGTGGCTGTTTCTTCTGAGCATCGCGAAGAGGCGTTTCAAGGTGCGAAGTTTGCTATAGACACTTTGAAAGTCAAGGCGCCAATTTGGAAGAAGGAGACCTGGTCCGGTGGAGAGGACTGGTCGGAAAATACATCTACGATTGTCGATTCGTAGGACTTGCAATGCTAACTACTTTCTTGGTTGTTGTTCTGAATTAGTGAGTTAAGGGGTGTTTGAGGTGAGTGTTTTACTTTACATCGTGGTCCCAGTGGCCGTATTTGTAATCTTAGGACTTGCGTTTGGTCTGAAGGATCGTAAACCTAAGTCTTTTGAGTCGGGAATCGATGACTTTTCCAAAACCATCGAAGCTCTTTCCCATTCTGCGAAAAGCGTGCGACCAGTAAGCAGGAGTGAGGATTGATGTGGACAACATATGCGCAGTTGATATAGGCGCAAGTCGTTCACGAATCAGCCTTGCTGGGAAAGGATTGATCTACGACTCTGTTTCTCTGATCGCTGTTGATGTAGTGTCTAACGCTATCAAGGCCTGTGGAGATGCTGCACTTGAACTCGTGCACAAAAGCGGTGGTCGCTATGTTATCAAGACTCCGTTTAAAGGGGGTATAACCTCGGATCCGAATATCTTGGCACCATATCTGCATACTTTATTTCACCAGATTGGCCTTGCTTCTCCCTCGAAATACAAGATTGGAGTTGCGATACCATCTCGCCTAACTCCCTTGGAGACGGATGTTTTGGGAGAGTGCTTTAAAGATGTTGGCGCCAAGACGGTTTTTCTTGTGCCGTCGCTCCTGGCTGCTTCTCTTTCCGCGGGTATGGACGGATTAAAGGCAGATGGATTCATGGTGATGCTCGTAGGAGCATCAAGAACGGAAGCATCGGTGTTTTCCCTTGGGCAGATGACCGTAGTTCAGACGTTAGAACTAGGAGGTTCAATCATTGGAGACAAGATCTCGCGTTTAATCTTGGATCGTTTCGGATTGATTGTTGCTGCTGACACAGTGGAACAGGTGAAAGAGCATCTTATTAGTCTTTTACCTAGGACCAAAATCAGAGTGGCCGATCTCTGGGGTCGAGACGCTAGAACGGGTGAGAGTCGGCAAGTTCGGGTTGAAGACTCTGTCTTTATCGAAGAGGTAGTTGCTATATTCAATCAGATCGCTTTGGTGCCCTCCTTGGTATTTTCCAACTGTGACGCTGAGTTGGTTTCGGACGTAAGCTACCAAGGACTCCATATGTTAGGAGGAACATCTGTTGTCGCAGGCTTCAAAGAGCTTGTAGAGCAACGATCACGGGTGTTAGTGGCGCTACAGTCAAATCCCTCTACAGCGGTCGTTGAAGGTATCATGTCACTGATGACAGGAGGTTCAAAGGTCACAAGAGCACTGTCACTGTCTTAACAAGTCTTCGGCGATAGACCTTACTTGAAAATCTCGATCCGAAGCGGCTTTTGCTAAGGCTTCATCGACAGTGGTTCCTTCGAAGGCCGAGAGAGCAACTACAGCTCTTCTTCGGATGTAGACTTTATCGTCTAGACCGCTCAGGATGACTGCAAGTGACTGTGGATCGCCTATCGATCCCAGTGCAGCGATTGCAGACTCTCGCACTAAGTCATTGGGATGTGATACTGCTAGGTGCTCGAGCCGTTTTTTGAACTGTAAGTCTTGTAGTTCGCCAGCGCTGAAACAGGCTGCTTCTAAGACATCCACTTGGTGATCTTGTTCTAGAAGTTTATGTAGAATGTTATGGTACCTGCGTGCGTAGGTGAGAGCTACCTGTGTTGAAAGTTCTTTGAAGGTTAAATCTGTTACTAGATCATCTACGAAGCTTTCTGATAAGTCGTAACTCTGTCGCCATAGAGCTAAGGTGGCCAAGGATGCATTGATATCAGCATCCATGCTGAACGTTATTGGTAGTTCTAGGTATTTCAGCAACGTGCCTACGTTCTTATCGAGGGCACTCTTTGCTATGGTGAAGAGAGAGAGTCGTTGGTTCATGTATTGGTTTCTCCGAGGCATTATCTACGTATACAGTAGTGGCTCAGAAAACTGGGCCGACGAGGTAATAAAGGTGGGCGATTGGCGAAGTTAGAGATTAGATGGAGATTCTTCTTTTTGGCACTACCGTTTGTGATAGTTGTTGGATGGGCGATTGGGTTTTCGATTCCATACTACTCGATCTCTCCCGGTGACGCTTTGGACACTGCATCTATCATCACTGTTCCGCACGTGCCGCCACAAAGGTATAAGGACTCGATATTTATGACAGATGTGACGCTAACGCAGCTGACGCCTATTTTGTGGTTATTTGACCACTTGGCATCCAACGTGACGATCTATCCAGCTTCTGAGATAGTTGGAAATGCGAACACCTCACAGTTCAGCCAACAGCAGCTATCGCAGATGGCAAATGCCAAACTTGCTGCCGGTGTCGCTGCATTTACGTATCTTCATCGCTTCGTTCCAAAGGTATATGGAGCTGAAGTTTTGGCGGTCGTTCCAGGTACACCTGCTGCAGGAGTCTTAGAACCAGGAGATCTAATTACAAAAGTGGGATCGTACTCAGTCACGTCCATGGAGACGTTCTCTGCCGCTATCAGGTCAAACTCACCTGGTGCAAAGGTTAAATTGAGTGTGATTCGCCAGAATACAAGTTCAAGCTCTCTTGCTTTTCGTCATCGGACTTTCACGATCAAGTTGGGTGCTGACCCTAAAGATCCAAGACAAGCTTTTTTGGGTGTTGAGTTTACCCAGGGTGTTTTCTATACTCTTCCTGGATCTATCAAGATATCGACAGGCTCGATCGGCGGTCCATCTGCGGGCCTTGCTTTTACGTTACAACTTGTTCAGGAACTCTCACATCGGAGATTTAATCCGAACGTAAAAGTCGCTGCTACAGGTACGATAGCTCCTAATGGAACTGTCGGCGAGGTCGGGGGCGTACCCCAAAAAGCAGTTGCGGTTTATCGAGCTGGGGTTAGAGTATTTTTAGTTCCAGCCCAGCAAGTGGCTCAAGCTCGTACATATGTGGGCAATAAGTTAAAAATAATTGGGGTTTCATCTCTTTCTCAAGCAATTGATATAGTAAAGCGGCTGCAAAGTACCGCTTAGAGTACCTAAGCTATTGCTATGCGCGTCAACAAAGAAGGCGAAGGGTTGTCAAACGAAGACTCTGAGACCACGCCACGGTTTCCCATTGTACGTAAAGGATTAGATCAAAGAGAGGTCTACCCCTTCATCGAGCGTCTTCGACTACAGATCGAACGGCTTGAACGTCAAAAT
Source organism: Actinomycetes bacterium (assembly GCA_021784785.1). Taxonomy (GTDB): domain Bacteria; phylum Actinomycetota; class Acidimicrobiia; order Acidimicrobiales; family Acidimicrobiaceae; genus Ferrithrix. The sequence continues at coordinate 4,213 of JAJYHJ010000119.1, forward strand.
GAGCTGCTTAGGGAAGAGATTGGTGATCTTCGTCATCAAGTTGAAAACCCAGTCTTGGATATTGATAAAGTTACTGAGGTCTTTGGGAAACAAGCCTCGGAGATACTTCGCAGCGCACACGACATAGGGTCGTCTATCCGAAAGCGTGCAGAACTAAATGCTAGAGATATCGTCTCTAGGGCTGAACGAGAAGCGACGGACCTTGAACTCCAAGCGTCAGTTTCTGCCGAGGCTCAGATGACGGAGGCGGCTGAACGTGCCAAAGAAATTGTTGAAAGGGCTAAGTCTGAAGCGGCCGAGATCATGTCTTTAGCGGAGCAAGGCGCACAAAGTATCTCTGAAAGGGCGAAGGCGGAAGGCAGATCCCTCTTGCATCGCGCTCGCGAGCTGAGAAGCAAGGTCTTCAACGAGATGCAGACTCGAATAGAGCTGCTGAACGGAGACATTGAAGAGCTTGAAACCTCTAGGGGCTCGTTGCTCCAGATGCTAGGGGCTGCTGAGACGGTTCTATCCGAAGTCCGTCGTGATATTTTGGGTCGAGATAAGGAAGACTCTGATGATGACGGCTTCCAAGACATAAGCGGGGATCATATCTCTGAGAACTCAATAGATCTAATGTCTGTTGACACTGAAATGGCTGCCGATAAAAAACCAGAGTCAGTAGACCTATCGTTGACAGTAGATGACTTGCCAAGCGCGGAGCTGCTTGGCACAATTCTTGATTCATCTAAAGGACCTCTTTCAAATGGTCAACGAAGTGGTGTCGGAGAAGGTGACGATAAGCACTCCGAAGTGAGTCGTTACTACACTGATTCGACAGACCTACCCAAAACGGACGATGAGCAGGAAGAGTTTATTGAGCCTTCTGAGGTGACCTCGCCTCTTGAATCCGACGATGGCGCGGAGTTTGAGGGAGTTGTTTCCGTGCGGCCGTTGAGCAGCGATGCGCAACCAACTGAAATAGCTGATAACGAAGTATTGATGCGTCCCCAAGAGTCGGTGAGTGCCAACGAAGCAACAGCTAATGGAGTCTCTTCGACGAGCGACTCCAACGCTTCTTCTCTGGAGTCCAACGGAGACATTGAGGAACGAGACGAAGAGACGAGAGAGTACCAGGTGATTGTCGATGTTTCGGCTGAAGGTGTTGACCTACTCGACTCAGACAAAGTTGCCCTAAGAGATGATGAATTAACCTTTGACAGCGCCTCGATGTCATATAGGGACGATAACCCGGAATTTGAAGAGCCTGACGAGTCGGAAGCTGATGTTCTCGAACTGGATCAGTTAGAGAAACTATTCGAGAGGCTAAAGGACGGCCGCGATCGCGAAACGAAGATCGCATTTGACGAGATGACAAACCAGGCTATCGTTGGCGGTGAAGAAGTAAAGAGAGAACAATCAGACCCTGAGCATGAAGGGCCTGATTTGCCAACTCAGTTCGCTGCGACCGAAAAGAGCGTCGAAGGCGAGTTAGAACCAAGATATGATGAAGAGCTTATTGCACGAAGAGACGAAGAGCTAGCTGACATTACCCTTCAGATGTCTCGCCGCGTCAAACGTATTTTGCAAGACGACCAGAACGATCTTTTAGATGTCTTGCGAAAAGGTGGCGTTGAAGAGCTGTTGAAGCGGATCACTGAACTTCAGTCAAACTTTGAGCACCATGGTAATGCTCTGTATCCTTACTTGGAGCAAGCTCGAAAGGTGGGTTCCCAGTTCTTTGTTGAGTGGGAAGATTCCGCAAGTGTTCCAAGCTATCCACTGCGAAGAGTTGGAGAGGAGTTATCAAGTTTGATATCGGAACTTTCACTAAAACGTATTTCAGCTCTATATTCTTCACTAGAAAGTGGTGAGAGTCCGGGTCAAGTCTCTCTAATTAATTCGGTTTATAGAGACCTACGCGTCCAAAAGGTTGATGAGATCGTCGGAGACTATATTAACTCTGCCTTTAACGTAGGAGTTAGAGAGACTCCAGGCGTAATTAATTTTAATTGGATGACCTTTGACCTGGGTGGTAACTGCTCTGACTGTGATGATAACGCGCTAGCCAACCCCAATCCGAAAGATGAAGATTTCCCAACAGGACACCGCATTCCACCGGTTCATCCCGGATGTCGCTGTATGATTGTTCCAACTATCGCCTAGTTTTGTTGGTATGCGTGTTCCAGGTGACATAGTCCAAAGGCGAAGTGGTTCTTCAAGACGCCAGATTCTGATTGCCCTTGTAGTAGCGGCCGTAGTGGTTTTGGTACTTTCTCTGAGGGGTATAGCGGTTTTTTATACCGATTATCTATGGTTCAAGAGCGTTAACCTCTCGGTGGTTTGGAGAAATACGTTATTTGCGAAACTGGAACTGGCTGGCGTATTCATGGCTGCGTTCTTTGTGCTTTGCATGATAAGTCTTACGATCGCCGACAAGATGCAGAGTCCCTCCACGGAGGAGGTGTTGAAGGATGAACTTGTGGCTAGATATAAGCAGTCGAAGGAGCGCTTTCCTAAGCTTGGTAGGATTTTGGTTTCGTTAGTCGCTGCTTTGATCGTTGGGTCAGGCGCTTCGGCTCAGTGGAAGTCATTTATTTTATTTCAAAATTCAGTGCCCTTCCACAAACTTGATCCCCAGTTCCACCTCGATTACAGCTTTTTTGTGTTTAGATTACCTTTTCTTATGTTTCTAGTCCAGTGGAGTTTCTTGGCGCTGATAATAATCTTTATTCTCACCACTGCGCTTCACTACCTGAACGGTAACATTAGGACTCAAGGGAAGGCGCCTCGGGTATCTCCAAAGGTAAAAGCGCATATGTCTGTGATCCTGGCTCTACTTGCGCTAGTCAAGGCCTATGGATACTACTTACAGCGATTCCAGCTAGATACCTCAACGAGCGGTTATGTAGAAGGTGCCGCCTATACGGACGTACATGCTCAACTTCCCGCACTTACACTTTTGGTATTTATCTCGTTAGGAGCTGGGGTGCTCTTTGTGGTTAACATTCGACGACAGGGGTGGGTGTTACCTGTTATCGGCCTCGGCCTTTGGGCATTTCTATCGCTTGTTCTTGGAGCCATATATCCAGCTATAGTTCAGCAGTTTGTAGTACAACCGGCGCAAGGTACTAAAGAACTTCCCTATATCGCGCGCAATATCGCGGCTACTAGGTACGGGATGGGTATTCAATCTGTCCAGAGCGAAAACTTCAATGCTTCGCAAAATCTAACTGGTCAGAGTGTCCAGAACTATGCGAAAACGCTCTCGTCAGTTAGGCTGTGGGATGCGTCGGTCGCGCTACCGACCTTCGACAAACTTCAAGATATCCGTTCTTACTATCACTTCAACGCCCTAGCTGTGGACGACTACTCTATAAACGGAACGAAGTCGCCCGTAGTGGTCGGCATCCGACAACTCAACGCGTCGAACCTGCCCTCGCAGTCGTGGGTCAATACTCATCTTCAATACACTCATGGATATGGTGCCGTGGTTGCATTAGCTAATAGAGTCAACAGTGACGGAAATCCGAAGTTTGTGCTTGCTGACCTCCCTCCAACTGCTCAGTCAGGTGCTCCAGTCGTTACGCAGCCGCAGGTCTACTACTCACTCAACAATCCAGGTTATGTGATAGCCAACTCCCGCCAGCCCGAGATCGACTATCAGACGCCGTCCGGCGGTAGTGTCGAAACCCACTATGCGGGAAATGGAGGCGTTCGACTAGCTTCAACGCTCGATAAGGCTGCTTTTGCTCTACGTTATGGAGATATAAATATCCTGATCTCTTCTTTAATCGATAAGAGTTCTCGCCTGATGATGTATAGAGACGTTCAAGTCGAGGCGCAGACGGCTGCTCCGTTTCTCAAGTTTGGATCGAATCCCTATCCAGTGATAGCGAATGGAGCGATCTATTGGGTGCAAAATGCATATACGACCTCTAGTCAGCTTCCTTATGGACAGGCCGCTGATGTGTCGAATTTGAGCTCATCAAGCGGTCTGAATAGCTCCTTCAACTACGTTCGAAATTCGGTTAAGGTAGTCACCAATGCATACAACGGACAGATGACGTTTTACGTCTCAGATCCAAACGACCCCATCATCAAGGCGTATGAGGCTGCGTTTCCTGGGATGTTCAAGCCGATGTCAGATATGAGTTCTGCTCTGCGATCTCATATGCGGTATCCACAAGATCTCTTTACTGTCCAAGCGACTATGTACGGAAAGTATCACATCACCAACCCGTCCAACTTTTATAGCGCAGGTAGTGCTTGGACCCTTTCGCAAAATCCTGGGAATGGCTCTCCAAGCGCAGCTCTTACTCAAACAGTCACGACGAATGCAGCAGGATTTCCAATATCAACGCAGGTTAGTTCGATGCCGCCGCTTTATGAACAGATTACTTTGCCGAATTCGAACCGTTCTCACTTTGGATTGGTCGAGGCCTTCGTTCCAATAAGCCAGTCGCAAGTGCAACAAAACTTAACTGGAATAATGGTAGGTGTGACAAATGGAGGCACAACTGAGCGCCTGGTGAACCTAGTGACTCCTACAGGCCAACAGATCGACGGTCCTGCATTGGCTGCAGCGAGAATAACTGCCCAGACGGCTATATCACAGGAGATAAGCCTCTTGGATCAACATGGATCTCAAGTGCAGCTCGGATCTATGATGATAGTTCCCTTAGGGCAGAATTTGATGTATATTCGTCCTCTTTATGTGGCAAGCACGCAGAACCAACTTCCGGAGATTAAACAGGTGATAGTAGTGTATGGAACACAGGTGGCAATGGAACCAACGCTTGCCGGCGCCTTAAATGATATTTTTGGTGTGAATATCCCAGGTGTTCAGGGCTCTAGCCAACTTGCTACTTCTTCTCAGAGCGGTGCCTCGGGAACTTCGCAGCCAGCGTCGCCCAGTGGCAACTCGGGTAAGTCGTCTTCAGTCATATCGAAAGCAGCTTCCCTCTACGAGCAAGCACAAGCGGCCCTAAAGAGTGGCAACCTAGCGCTTTACCAGCAAGATATTAATGCTATAGGAGCTTTGCTTGGCGTATCAAACACGTCGACTACATCGACGACTGTCCGTGGGTAGCTCCAAAGCGATCGATCTTTGCTGTATTGTACGCCGATTGTTGGATCCGTTCCTATAGAATGAGTGGTACAACGCGGGGTGGAGCAGTCAGGTAGCTCGTCGGGCTCATAACCCGAAGGTCATAGGTTCAAATCCTATCCCCGCCACCATATAAATGCACGTAGAGGCCCCTCCAATTGGAGGGGCCTCTACGTTAGGGCCTTCATGTCAAACATTTGTCAAACGAATCGATTAGACGCACCGATTAGAGATGCTGTCGAGACGAGACCAAACGCGTTCTTAAGTTCCCTTGTTGGTCCAGATTCGGGAACATGAATAGGGAGTTTCCACGTTTGCATAAGATGTAGAATTCTTAGGTAATTTGAAATGTCAACTGCGGTGTATCAATCTTGTGGAGAAGCTTGAGCAGCCTTTATTGGATGTTGTTCCGATGTAAAGCTAAAGCAACCACACGTCTGTTAGCGTATACGTGTATTTGCTTGCAGAGGAAGCGAAATGTCAGGGAATTTTCACTTAAGGGGGGGAACAGAAGATAGGATGGGCGAATTCACCTATGCAACATGGAGTGTTCAGGCTCTTGTTTCCCACATCGAAACCGGATCACTAGCATTGCCAGAGCTGCAGCGACCATTTGTCTGGCAGCCAACGAAGGTTCGCGATTTGCTTGACTCAATGTACAAGGGATTCCCAGTCGGGCAGATAATGCTTTGGGAAAGCGGAGCAGAGCCCGGAGCAAAACGAATTGGTGATCCAGCGGGTAATGCACCCCAATTTCTGGTAGTAGACGGTCAGCAAAGGCTCACTTCTCTTTACGCAGTCACCACTGGGAAAGAGATCGTGGACTCGAAGTATAAGAAGCGTAAGATCATTATCTCGTTCAATCCGTTTACAGAGCGGTTTGAAGTTGCTAATCCAGCCACAAGAAATGCTAGCGACTGGGTGTACGACGTCTCTGAACTTTTTGCAAAACCAATGGAGTATTTGCTTAGTTTTGGAAAACGAGATCTAAAACGAGATGATGAAGAAATTACTCAGGCACAAACGGTTCTCAGTAGCGTGAGTAATTTAGTCGGATACAACTTCTCTATAGTACAACTGTCGGAATCTCTCGACGAAGAGGAGGTTGCTGATATTTTTGTAAGGATCAACAGTGAAGGTGTGCATCTCGGTAGTGCGGATTTTGTGCTTACACTCATGTCTGTATACTGGGAAACTGGTCGAATAGCGATAGAGAAGTTCAGCCAGGCGGCAATGGCTCCAAGTCTCGACGGAACCGCATCGCCATTTAATTGGCACATTCGTCCAGCACCAACTGAATTATTGAGGGTGATAACTGCCCTCGGCCTTCGGCGTGGTTCGCTTAAGGATTCGTACATTGCGTTACGAGGTAGAGACAGAATAACTGGGAAAGTCGATATCGTAAAGCGTAAGGTGCAGTTTGACCTTTTGGCTGAAGCTCAGAGTAAAGTTCTTGAGCTATCAAATTGGTCTGAGATCCCGCAATTTCTTGAACGTGCAGGTTTTCGATCAGAGAAGATGATTTCGTCGCGCAATGCAATTCTTTATTCTTACGTAATGTGGCTAATTGGCAAGACCGAATTTGGGATCTCGAAGCTTGAACTTCGAAATTTGATTGCTAAGTGGTTCTTTATGGCTCAGTTAACCTCACGTTATGCGGGTTCGTTCGAAACGTTAGTTGACCAGGATCTGGCGACGCTCGCGGCATTACCAAAAAATGAACCAAATGGCTTTATAAATTTTATTGATCATGCTATCAAAACAACACTCTCAGACGATTTTTAGACCTCGCAATTCCCCATCATGCTCGAAACTTCGGGACCCCGATCTCCAGCTATTCTTGGTTATTTTGCAGCACTAAACATTCTTGATGCAGAGGTCCTTCTGTCGCGCGGAAGAATTAGATCCCATCTCGATCCATCGCTTACTTTTCAAAAAGGGATTGAAAGGCATCACCTGTTTCCAAAGAAGTTTTTGAAATCGAAGCTTTCAATTTCAAATCAGAGAGACATTAACCAGGCAGCAAACATTGCACTTGTCGACTGGATTGATAATATAGACATCTCAGACTTGGATCCAAAGGAATATTGGCAACTCGAGGTCGGCAAGCATCAGATTACAGAAGAACAACTGTCATCTCAGATGTACTGGCATGCGTTACCTCGAGCGTGGTTCGAAATGGATTATTTTGAGTTTACTTCGGCGCGCAGAATGTTGATGGCTCAAGTGACCAGAGACGCATTTATAAGACTCAACGATCTTCACTATGATGCCAACTATCCAGCGTCTACCAATAGCCATATTGATAATGTTGTCACACGAACTCCGCGTCCGCGAGTAAAGATTAGCGATCTACTTGATGCAGGATTGATCCAAGAAGGTGACTTACTTGTACCCTTGAATCCAAATATTGATGTCATTGGCGAAATAAGCGATTCCGGTGGCATTATCATCGATCATCACGTGTATGACACACCTTCTGAAGCCGCGAAAGAATTGTCTGGCATACAGACTAATGGCTGGATCTTTTGGAAGGTTGGCACTCAAGATGACGTGATACTTGACGAACTTCGGAAAAAGTTCGAGAGCTCCAGAAATGCGGATTTTTGACTGGAATCCGACAGAGGTTCGACTAGAAGCTAAGTACGAATCGAGCTCTTTCCGTTCGAAGCATTTCATATGGCGACATAACTTTTATGCCGAGAGCAATACAAACATTTGGGATTTTTATTTTCTTCACCGATGGAGAAGCAATCTCGTGACTAACTACGACGAATTTATTTGCATGGGCATGAGCAACGAGATAGTAGTCCGCTGTCTGAAGGAACGTGCTCACGGCTACTGGTTCATAGGTTCCTGAACTGGCCCAAACACTCACGGTTCCGAGGCTCGGTAAAATTGTCGAAGTCGGTGGAAGAAAAAATTCTGAAGCCCTCGCTCTTGCCCATTCAGCAAGTTCGTCATCACCGGCAAGCAGTTCGTCTCGTATCTTTTCGATACTGAAAACTTTTCCTTTTTGATTTTCTGTGTCAATCCATTCCCAAAAGGCAGGACAGAAGTCAAAACCGTAATGTAGGTTCTTCGCCTGGATGAAGACGTTGGCATCAAGCAGGTAGGTCATCACATTACCCCAAGATGGCGGCCAAGTCCATGAAAGGTCGAGATTTTTCTAATACCGAGCATTTGTAATGCGTCTCTGTGAAGCGTTTGGCCTTCAAGCGTACTTACGAAGACAGCCCGAGCAAATCTCTTGCTGACTCTGGCCGGTTGCGTGTTATAGAAATTGCCACCTCCACTTGTTTGTTTGCTCATTAGTTCTCGTACGTGAGCAAGTTCGCTATGCAGAAGCTCTTGATACTCGGTTCGACTTATGTATCCAAGCTCAAAGATCCGACGCAAAGCTACGAGGGTACTCACCTTGAATCTGTGTGCAATACAACTGAGTTCGTCAGGGAGGTGGTTTCGGTCTAGATCCATTGTTTCCAACTCGGTCCTCGGAACAAGTATCTCTGCTGTTACTTGATTGCACCACCACTCGACTACATTGTTTGGTGTTCGGTTCATATCTGCGTCAGATAAGGCCGACTCACCTAGCCATAGGTGAGCTAGCTCATGGACCAGGGTAAATATCTGTGCCGCCTTGGTGTCTGAACCGTTTACGAATATAACTGGTGCTAGATCATCTACGAGCGTAAATCCACGAAACTCATCTGGATCGAGTTTCCTGTGTGTGTTGCTCCCGACGATACCACTTACCATGACTAACACTCCGAGGGAGTCAGCTCGGTCGAGCAATCGGTGGAGTGCTTCGCTCCAATTGGAGCCACGTTGGCCACTATGGAAAGAAAGAAGATCTCCTATCTGACCAGCGGCGTCCTCTATGGGGACATGTGTGGATAATGTGCGAATGAACGGAACTGGTTCTTCGCCATTTTGGCGGGCGTATTCTCGGTACCATTCCTGACGTTGTTGGCACAGGTAGACGGTTTCAAGCAGATCTGGACTTGGCCTTGCTATCTCTGTATTACCTATCGTTCTGAAGTCTGGAATGGGAAGTGTTTCCACCGGAGGCTCAGTGAGGAATAGATAACCGATGGGAGTGTGGGTGGCATGGGCAAACTTTTCCAGCTGCTTTAGCGTCGGATGACTCTCGCCGCGCTCCCACGCATCTATTTTGGGAAATTGGGCAAGGAGATGTTCCGGGGATAATCTGGATCGTTCTCGTGCCCAGGACAGGATCTCACTTTTTATCGGGACTCGGACTGTCATTGTTTATTTCCAATCAGGAAAAGTCTCTAGGTATTGGAGAATATCATTCTCAAAAAATATCCTTCGGAAAGAAAGGTGACTCCTTATTTGGTTGAAGTAAGGTGTCATGTTCTTCATTTCATCAGTGAAATCATTTGTTGTTGTAGGTAAGCCGGAAAGCAATTTGTTGTCCACATCATTCAAGCATATGCCTCGATGACACGGCCATCCACGTTATCAATCTCACATCGTCTTTTTGCAACTGTGGCAGAGGTTTTGGTGCCGGAGCTACGGTCAGTCCAAATTCCTCAGCAGTGGTTCTAAATTTTTCTATTTTTCTCCGGGAATCAAGAGACTTGTCAGAAAGTATCTCTCGAACAGCACTTTTGATCTCGGTACTCCATCTCCCCGAAAGTTTGGCAGCTAACTCACCTTGAACGTCATCTCCCAAAAAGCCACC
>JAJYHJ010000043.1 GCA_021784785.1 Actinomycetes bacterium
TACGTTGCTTTGTTGAGTAGCTGTTGTCGTCGTGGTAGGAGGTACAGAAGTCGTTGTAGATGTGCTAGTCGTTGAAGATGTGGTAGCAGTTGTCGTAGACGTCGTTGATTGAGATACAGTTGTCTTAGTGGTTGTAGTTGAAGACGACAAAGAGGCTGTAGTTCCACAAGAGCTGAGAACTACTGCACCTAGTATCAGGACAACCAGTGAGGAACTAAAGTGTTTTGGAAGTCTCATAGACGTCGATGTCTCCTTTGGTTATCTTGGCTTTCGAGTTCAAATAGGTTAGCTACCATGATCATGGTAGCTAATTAAGCGTATGGACACCTTCGAGCTCCAAAAGAACTACTTTGGTGGATAGACCTCCGGCGTATCCACCTAGTCCTCTGCTTGCTACCACTCTGTGACACGGTACTATGATAGGAATCGGGTTTCTTGCATTTGCTTGACCGATAGCGCGAGACGCTTTTGGGTGGCCCATGTGCCTAGCGATCGTTCCATAGCTCACGGTTGTGCCGTAGGGGATCTTTATGAGACTATTCCAGACTTCTCGTTGGAACGGTGTGCCATGCAACCCAAGAGGGAGACAAAACTGTTTCCGTTTCCCTGCGAAGTACTCTTCAAGTTGCGAGATAGCGGATATTAGGATGCCAGATCTCTCACGATGGTGGTTCATGTCAGATCGTTGCGAGTTGGGTAACCATACCTTTAAGAGAGCATTTTCGCTAGCTAAGAGGGTGAGCTTACCTATTGGTGTGTCGACGGTCATAGATGATAGGAGGGTCACTGTGGAGATTCCTTTCATGTCGCTGAGGGTGCCCGTGGTGTGGCGGCTGTATCTGCCAGGATCGACCAGAGGTGGGCCATGGCATAACTCCGCCACGGCCTCCAGCGATCTGAGATTATGGCGAGCTGTTTCGAATCGGTCGTTATACCAAGTCTAGACACTGCTTGCGTGATTCCGAGATCGGTTGGCATGAAGGCGTCGGGGTCTCGGAGCACTCGCATTGCTACATACTCCGATGTCCAACGTCCTATTCCGGGGATGACCTCAAGACTTTGGCGTAGTTCCATGCGGTCAACGCCGATGTCGAGCATAATAGTACCGGCTTCTACCGCTTGTGCGACTGCTGCGAGCGCCCGGCGACGACGACCGGGCATGGAGAAGATTTCAGGGTGAGAGGAGGCAAGTTCTAGAAGTGCAGAAGGTGTTGGGAAGAGGTGGGTGACCTTGCCGTCTGCTTGGGTCAACTTCTCTCCCGCTTGAAGTACTAGGCGACTAATGATAGTACGGGCGCCCAGCACCGAGACCTGCTGTCCGACGATCGCCCTTGTCGCGAGTTCGAAACCGTCGACCGTCCCCAAAACTCGTAGACCAGGGTTCTTTGTAACTAAAGCGCCGAGCACTGGATCTTTATGCAAAGCTTCAAAGATGGCTGCTGCGTCCGCGTCAAGATCAAGGAGCTGACGACAGCGATCTACCGCCATTTGAAGATCTCTTAGATCAGAAAGCTGGAGATCTAAGTGGACGACGGCTTTCCCAGAGCTGAAGTCTGTGCTTGGTGTTAGGCGAATGATGCCGTATCCATGAGCGAGCCGAATACTTCGACAGTAGATCTTGCCATCAGTCGACTCAACCCCAGTTAGAGACCGTGCTGAAAGAAACTCTAGCGCCGACCCTAATTGAAACGGTCGCCTCACAGGAAGTCGAAGGTAAACTGAATGCATGCCGTTCGAAGATTTTTCAGTTGTGGGTTGTGCACCTATCCTCTTCGCCCTGCTCCGGAGTCCGCTTGGTGTGTCATCAAAGACGTAGCGAATGGTGTCGTTGAACTGCCGTACGCTTGAAAATCCTGAGGCGAAGGCAATGTCTGTGATAGAGAGAGTCGACGTCTCTAGCAGTGTTCGAGCAGTTTGGCTGCGCTGAGCTTGGGCTAGCGCGAGCGGTCCTGCGCCAAGTTCGGCGGTCATAAGACGGTGAAGATGTCGCTCGCTGAAACCCAGTCGTTGCGCGAGACCTTTTACTCCGTCTCGGTCGACGATGCCGTCACGGATGAGCCGCATCGCTCTCGCGACGACGTCTCCTCGTACGTTCCACTCCGGCGATCCGGGAGTTGCATCAGGCCGACACCGCCGACAGGCTCGTAACCCAGCCTTTTGCGCGGAGGCGGACGAAGGATAAAAGCGGACGTTTTCTCGATTTGGGGTTCGGGAAGGACAACTTGGTCGACAATAGATTCCAGTAGTAAGAACTCCAACAAAGAACCAGCCGTCGAATCTGGCATCTTTACTGAGAGCGGCTTGGTAGCAGCGTTCCGGATCGTCGAGCACTATTTAAGTATGACGGTTGCCGGCACAGATATCTAGCGGAAATCGGCCGTTACTGTCAAATTCGTGAATCGCGACCTTAAAACGACCGTGTCGTTTCACACAGCGGGACCGACTAACACGTTGGATTGGCCCAGCCTACTTCTGCGAATACGGCAAGGGTTAAAATGCATGTTGTTGATAGTAGGGGAAACCACTGGCTACCATAGCTCAGTGGGAGGGCACCGTTCTTTAGGAGGTGATGGATCACTAAGGGGCTACCGCGTAATAACCGTCATACTCTAGCTTCCTCTGGGATGAATGGAGCAATCCCGTTCGTCGTGAGAAGGGTACTGCACCAAGTTGACCGAGGGGGACTCCTCATCGGACACCTTGATCCCTGTGGGATAGGAACTCTAGTCGAGTTCCAAGTTGACGGTGAGCGGACGCTTGGATTTCGTAGTGGGAATCAAGTTCAGTGTGATTTCGTGACTTACCAGTCGCTGACACTTTCAATTTATGGAGATAAGTGCGACCTGCCCCCGAGGCTCATTGCTTAGGCCTCACTAACGGCAACGATTCGACGTCGTCACTCGTCATTGCCTCAGGTAACAAAACTAAGCTGCTCGGATTCAGAGTCATTCTCCATTGGCAGAAACGTAAAGGGAAAGGTACATCGTTACAGTTGTACTTTCGCCCCTAACCATGTGTCTGGTCGATTCTGTTGCTCGATGTATCGGTGCAGTATCGAAAGTGACTGCCCACAAACAAACTCAGCAGAATTAGGGTCAGACAAGAGCCGTTTGTACGCCAGTATTTCGTTGAAGTTCGTGACACTCCTTATAGAGCTGCCACACAGAGACACCTTTCGGATTGAGCTTCCCCAATTTGCGCTCTAAAGTGAGTGCAAATTGGGCCTATGGTCTCTTCCATACGATCAAGATGGTCGCCCGTGAGTACGATGTGACGAAAACCAAATAACATGCTTGGCAAATACATAGTACATACCGGTTCTAAGGCCTTGTAGTTGTCTCATAAACCAACCAACTAGAGACTATGAGTGAGATTGTACTTCGGCATCGAGGTCGGCCCTTTCCAGGACGTGAGACAACGATTGCTATATCGTGCACGTTCGCTCTTGTCGTGTGGTTTTCAACGATGCCGTTGGAAGCCGAGAGTGCACTAGAAACATAGACTCCCATTTCCAACTACTAAACCGTAGCCTCATCACTCAAGCGAGACACTGCGCTGAGCGCAAGTGGCTGTCCGAGGTCAGTTCTGCCGCAATCCTACGAGCATTACACGATGAAGATACCACTTACAAGAATTTCTTGAAGCCTAATATAAAGAACTCACGTAAGACGAATAGAAAGATTGGACACCCTAAGATCACATCTGGACTGACTCGTAGACTCCTTAATTCGCAAAGTCGGTGGGTGCACGCAATTATCGCAGTAGAGAGTCCCTCTATTGCTTCCTTGGCTCGTACTAAGTTGGCAAAGTCGGTTTATGGCTAGGGGATAGTACAATTGGTAAAACTCTTACATGAAAAGGCTGAATACCAGTACAAGACCTTTCAAGTGGTTGACCCATTCCTCCCTTCTGCCGAGATGTGTTCCTCTTGCAAGGACATGACGGGTCCAAAGAGACTGCTGTATTACAGATTTAATGATCGATCTGTAGAACCTGCAATACGTCTTACGAGTGAGATGTCAATACCGCACACAATCTTCTCACCGAGCGTTTGCGCCTGCTCGAAACCGAGCAATTCGCCAAGATTGCTGACGGACGGTCGGAGACTGATAACGCCATGGAGCGAACGCAAGACTAATTGTAACACTAATATTTGGAAAAAGCCTGAAGAGCTTGAAACCCATAGTTAGGACGTTACATCCAGTAGCGTTCTTCAAACCTTGCTGGCTCATGGTTGGCACCCGTACATTACTGCGTACCTGTAGATACCTAGTTGCCAGGCCGTGAATACGACGGCTGCATGCAGGCCACTTTGTCATATGAAGGTGACGGGTTTATATTGAAAATGCGTCATCGTTTGGAACCTTGATCCAGTTTTCCAGTTTGAAAGACATGATCTGAAAGCACTCTCAGTGAACAAAGGGGTGAGGAGTGAAGCGCCGCCGTGATGGAGATCGATAACTGGGATTTCGGCCCACATTTCACGGAAATGTTGTATTGTCCTTGACGTCTCAGATACTTCTAAGCTTTGTCGACTTTACTTTTTGACCTTTGGTGGGTCCGGCCATGGGATCGCCCGTATTGTACTACTTAGTTCTGCATCAAGTTCTTCGTTCTCTTCGTTGAATTTGTCTAGCGGCTTACGCGATAGTATTACATTTGGATACGAACTTCGGAGGAACCATTGCTAGCGTCATCACTTACAGCGCTCAGATTGACACTGCATATTTTAGCTGCCACCGTCTGGGTGGGTGGACAGCTCACACTAGCTGGATTGGTCCCAACCTTGAGAGATGCTGGTGAAGGCGTGGTTACAGCGGCCGCAAAAGCCTTTAGCCGACTAGCGTGGCCCGCATATGTGGTACTTATCCTAACGGGCCTTTGGAACTACACAACCTTCAATTTGAATGACGTAAGCGTCGCTTGGAAGATCGTCTTGGCAGTCAAAATCACAGTGGCACTATTTGCCGGACTTTCTACGTTCTTACATCAAAGGGCAAAAAGTCGAGGGCAAGTTGCATTTTGGGGATCAGTATCTGGAATTAGTGCAATAGCAGCACTTACTCTTGGTGTCTTTTTGGCAGGTTAAACTAACGCGAGTAATTTAAGATCTTCCACCGCGTAGAGAGATAAAATTCACGCTAAAGTAATATTTTCAAACACCCAAACCGGGCCATCGTCGTCCCGACCCCAAGTCACCTAACGCGGATAACTACGGTAAAGGAAGAGGCATTGACAGACGGAATCGGTCTTTATTCTCCTGAGTTCGAACACGACGCCTGTGGTGTGGCTTTCATCGTAAATATTAAAGGTGAAAAGTCTCACAAGGTCATAAGGGATGGACTTGGTGCGCTCATGAACATGGAACACCGAGGGGCCTCGGGCAGCGAGCCTGACTCAGGAGATGGAGCTGGAATATTAATTCAAATGCCCGACGAGTTCCTTCGCTCCCAAGTCTCCTTCGAACTCCCCCCTATTGGAAGTTACCTCTCAGGAATAGCTTTTTGTACAGAGGATCCTACGGCAAGTTTGGAGCAGCTCGATGAGATATGTCGGCGAGAGTCCGTGGAGCTGATGGGTCTAAGAGAGATACCCAGAGACAACTCTTCCCTTGGTGCCACCGCTCTTCGTAACGAACCTTATATGGTTCAAGTCTTTATGACATCACCAACGGGAGTCTCAGGAATTGAGTTGGAGCGCCTCGGATTTATCATACGTAAACAAGCAGAGCACGAGGTAGGTGGCCTTTACTTTCCGTCGCTTTCGACGCGAACACTCACATACAAGGGCATGCTAACTACCCCGCAGGTTGAGACGTACTTTTTAGACCTGAGTAATCCATTGTTGAAAAGTGCTATTGCACTAGTTCATTCAAGGTTCTCGACCAATACATTTCCCGCATGGTCTCTTGCGCACCCGTTTCGACTTAGTGCTCATAACGGTGAGATAAATACCGTAAAGGGCAATCGCAACTGGATGCACGCACGCCAGTCGCTACTCGAAAGTGCACAGATACCTGGCGATATCGATCGAATATTTCCCATTATTACCCAAGGGGGATCCGACTCTGCTTCATTCGATGAGGTGCTAGAACTGCTACATCTGTCAGGTCGTTCTCTGCCTCATGCCGTTATGATGATGATCCCAGAAGCTTGGGAGAACCATAAAGAAATGGATGAAGACAAGAGGGCTTTCTACCGTTTTCATGCATCGCTCATGGAGCCTTGGGATGGTCCAGCCTCCATCGCATTTACAGATGGCACAGTGATAGGCGCGGTATTAGATCGTAATGGACTAAGACCATCACGCTTTTGGGTCACGGCAGACGACGAGGTGATCATGGCTTCTGAGGTCGGCGTTGTTGAGGTTGACCCAGCCAGGGTAATTAAAAAAGGGCGCTTGCAGCCTGGCAAAATGTTCCTGGTTGACACCGGGGAAGGGAAGATTGTCGCAGATGAAGAGATAAAGCGATCTTTGGCTTTGGAAGTTCCGTACCGACAATGGGTAAGTGGCAACCTTCTAAGTATCGATACCTTGCCTCCAAGGTCGATGCTCACACCACAGCACTCTTCTATCGTCCAGCATCAAAGAACATTTGGCTATACCGAAGAGGATCTGCGAGTCTTACTAACCCCAATGGCGACTACTGGGCAAGAACCTGTTGGGTCTATGGGTTCAGATACACCACTTGCCGTACTTTCGGAGAGGCCCCGTCTCTTGTTTGACTACTTTACGCAGCTATTCGCACAGGTAACGAATCCACCTCTAGATGCAATTAGGGAAGAGATAGTAACTTCAACTAGCGCTACTATCGGACCTGAAAGGAATCTGCTACACGCAGAACCTCTGTCTGTTCGTCAGATAGAGATCTCATATCCAATTATCTCTAATGATGACCTTGCTAAGTTGATGTACATTAATGAAAGTGGCGAGACGCCCGGCTTCGAAGCTTTCGTTGTTGACTGTCTTTACAATGTGGCTGGAGGTGGGGAGGCACTAGAGGAGGCCCTTGAAAGCGTGATCGCTTCGGTCATTCGCGCTATTCATGACGGTAAGAATATCATCATTCTCTCCGATAGACACTCTAACGCTGATCTTGCGCCGATTCCATCTCTTCTTTTTGTCTCGGCAGTGCATCAAAGATTAGTTCAGGAACAACTGCGCACAAAGATTGCTTTGGTGGCAGAGGTGGGCGACGCTCGGGAAGTACACCATATGGCCCTTTTGCTCGCTTATGGAGCGGGTGCAATCAACCCATACCTTGCCTTCGAAAGCGTTGTTGACCTAATTAGAGAGGGAAGGATCGTTGGCATTACGCCACAAAAGGCGGTAAAGAACTATATAAAAGCCTGTGGTAAGGGCGTCATGAAGATCATGTCTAAGATGGGCATCTCCACCATCGCTTCCTACCGTGGCTCTCAAGTCTACGAAGCTATAGGACTAAATAAGGACCTCGTAGGCCGTTACTTCACTGGAACCTCATCCAAGGTGAGCGGGATCTCCATGTCGGAAATCGCTTCCGAGGTGGCTAAAAGACACCACCTCGCGTATCTCGAACGACCTAATGAGTTCGCCTATAGAGACTTAGAAGTTGGTGGCGAGTACCAGTGGCGTAGAGAGGGAGAGTATCATCTCTTTAACCCAGAGTCAGTCTTTAAACTGCAGCACTCCACGCGGTCAAAAAGATACGACGTTTTTCGTGACTACACCAGACTTATCGATGACCAATCAAAGCGCCTTGCTACCATAAGGGGGCTCTTTACTCTAAAAACTGGGACCAGGCCTTCCGTTCCCATAGAAGAGGTAGAACCAGCTAGTGAGATCATAAAACGGTTCTCCACCGGTGCAATGTCCTATGGCTCTATATCGAAAGAAGCACACGAGACTTTAGCTATAGCAATGAATCGGATAGGAGGTAAGTCCAATACAGGCGAGGGTGGTGAAGATCCAGATCGCTTTCTTCCAGACGCTAACGGAGACCTTCGGCGGTCGGCAATCAAGCAGGTAGCTTCGGGGAGATTTGGTGTGACCTCCGAGTATCTCGTAAACGCTGATGACATCCAGATCAAGATGGCACAAGGTGCAAAACCCGGCGAGGGCGGGCAACTCCCAGGAGAAAAAGTCTATCCTTGGATCGCTAAAACTAGATACTCTACCCCGGGGGTCGGGCTAATATCGCCCCCGCCACACCATGACATCTACTCAATTGAGGATCTGGCTCAACTCATCTACGACCTCAAGGCCGCTAATCCAAAGGCACGGGTTCACGTGAAGCTTGTCTCAGAGGTCGGCGTTGGTACGGTAGCAGCAGGTGTGGCTAAGGCACATGCAGACGTAATACTCATCTCAGGATCCGACGGAGGTACAGGTGCTAGTCCACTGAACTCCCTAAAACACGCGGGCGCCCCCTGGGAACTAGGGTTAGCTGAAGTTCAACAGACTCTTCTCCTAAACGGACTTAGGGATCGAGTGGTTATTCAGACCGACGGGCAGCTAAAAACAGGTAGAGACGTTATAGTGGCGGCGTTGTTGGGTGCCGAGGAGTTCGGGTTTGCCACGGCGCCCCTTGTAGTCTCTGGCTGCATAATGATGCGAGTATGTCACCTAGACACTTGTCCCGTTGGGATAGCAACACAGAACCCAGAGCTACGGAGACGCTTTAGCGGAAAGCCGGAGTTTGTCGAGACATTCTTTGAGTTCCTGGCTGAGGAGGTGCGACAATACCTGGCCGAACTCGGATTTCGGTCTATAAAAGAAGCGGTCGGTCACTGCGATATGTTGGATATCACCTCGGCTATTACTAACTATAAAGCAAAAGGTCTAGACCTCTCTCCGATACTTGCTGAGATAAAACCATGGTCTGGTCAAGACCGAAGTTTTAGTAGATCGCAACCGAACGATCTAGAGGGCTGCCTAGATTACTCGATACTTGAGCAGTGTCGAGATTCGATATTGGACGGTACTTCATATGAAGGTAAGTTCACGGTCAGAAATACCGATCGGACGGTCGGGACTACGATAGGATATGAACTTACAAAAGCCCACGGTGGGAAAGGGCTTACCGACGATACAATTAGATTGCATCTGCAAGGTTCTGCAGGTCAGTCGTTAGGGGCCTTTCTTCCGAGAGGAATTACCATAGATCTCGAAGGGGACGCTAATGACTATGTGGGTAAGGGACTTTCTGGTGGAAGGATCATACTACGTCCCGATAAGACGGCACAGTTTAAACCAGAAGAGAACATAATTGCAGGAAACGTCTTACTCTATGGTGCCACAAGTGGCGAGCTATACGTAAGTGGGATCGTTGGCGAACGTTTCGCAGTTCGTAACTCCGGGGCGATAGCTGTTGTCGAAGGAGTCGGAGATCACGGATGTGAGTACATGACTGGAGGTCGTGTTATCGTTCTAGGATCTACCGGAAGAAACTTTGGTGCAGGAATGTCAGGCGGCGAGGCTTACTTATATGATCCATATAACTTAGCTCAAGCAAACGTGAATCATGAGATGGTTGACCTAGATCCTCTATCTGAAGAAGATATTGCTTTTTTGAAAGATACCATCTCTACTCATAAAACCTTTACTGGTTCTGTGGTGGCTGCTCAAATACTGGCTGCGTTTGACAAAGAGCTGGTTAACTTTATAAAGATATTCCCTCGTGACTATAAAGCCGTGCTTACACAAAAAGAACATGACGCAGAGTTGGTCGGACGGGGAAGTGGAGTGATATAAGTGGCAGACCCAAGAGGATTTCTAAAGTACTCGCGTAGCGGGGCCCAAAGAAGACCAGTTCAACTTAGACTCCTTGACTGGCAAGAGGTATACGATCCCATAACATCCGACCTTCTTGGTCAACAGGCGGCCCGATGTATGGACTGTGGAATACCATTTTGTCACCATGGGTGCCCACTTGGAAACCTCATTCCTGAGTGGAACAACCTTGTTTACAAAGAAGAGTTTGCAGCTGCCATTGCAAGGCTTCATGCTACCAACAACTTCCCGGAGTTTACTGGAAGACTGTGCCCAGCGCCATGTGAGACTGCATGTGTACTTGGAATAAATGATGACCCCGTCTCCATAGAGCTGATAGAAAAGTCTATCGTCGAGCGTGCGTTCGAGCATGGTATGGTGCAACCGCTAGAAGATTCGATCCAAACTGGAAAAACGGTTGCGGTGGTCGGATCTGGACCGTCAGGGCTCGCTGCCGCTCAGCAACTAAGAAGAGCCGGCCACGTTGTAGACGTGTACGAAAGAGCAGATAAACCAGGCGGACTTCTTAGATATGGAATCCCAGAGTTTAAGATGGAGAAGTGGGTCTTAGACAGACGGCTGAGTCAGCTTAAAGCAGAGGGGATTACCTTTATCTGTAATGTCGAGATAGGAAACGATATCTCCCTTAGTGATCTTAAATCGAAGTATAGCGCTGTCGTACTTTGCGTGGGTGCTACAGTTCCTAGAGATATTGAAGTAGAAGGTAGGGAACTAGAAGGGATCTATCAGGCAATGGAGTTTCTGCCAGTCGCAAACAGGGTTGCAAGCAAGGAGCTCCCATTTCATCCGATGAGTGCTAAGGACAAAAACGTCGTTATCATAGGTGGAGGAGATACAGGTGCCGACTGTCTCGGAACAGTGCACAGACAAGGCGCAAAGTCTGTGATACAACTTGAAATAATGTCGGAACCTCCAAAAACCCGGCAGCAGTCCACACCTTGGCCAACGTGGCCTACTATATTGCGAGTTTCCTCTGCTCATGAAGAGGGTGGAGAGCGCATGTTTTCAATGAGTACAAAGAAATTCATAGGTGACGATGGAAGAGTTCAAGGTGTCGTCTTGACAGAAGTTGAACAAAAGATGACCGAAACTGGAGTGCGCTTCATGGAGATCGAAGGTACTGAGAAGCTTTTAAACGCAGAGATCGTTCTCATTGCTACGGGATTCTTAGGACCAGAACGAACTATTATCAGCGGTACACAGGTGGAAACAGACGTGCGTTCTAATATCAAAACCGATAATAATTGGATGGCGGATGAGGGTATCTTTGCTGCTGGCGACTGCAGAAGAGGCCAATCGCTAATAGTCTGGGCTATCGCTGAAGGTCGCTCTGTTGCGCAAGCTGTTGATCGATACCTAATGGGTATAAGTGATCTTCCAGCCCCTATCGACACAAAAACTCGAGCGCTAGCCCTTTAGAGATAAATTTCGGCTAGCCTTATTGCTTTGTGAAGTTTATATCTAAGAGTGACTCTCCGTTTGAGTTCACCTACGACGATGTCTTTTTGGTGCCATCAAGGTCTAAGGTGTCATCACGCTATGACGTAGATCTTGCTACCTTAGACGGTACGGGGACAACGATACCGTTAATTATCGCCAACATGACCGCTGTCGCTGGACGGAGAATGGCTGAGGTGGTTGCAAGACGAGGTGGTCTTGTTGTGATTCCTCAAGACATCCCGATCGATGTGGTCGGCGAAGTCATAAAATGGGTTAAGGGCAGACATCTAATACATGACACGCCATTGACGCTGTCTCCATCTTCAACAGTAGGAGAGGGGCTGTCTCTAATTAACAAAAGGACGCATGGAGCAGTTGTCGTCGTTGATAAAGGTGAGCCGATCGGTATCGTGACAGAAAGCGACTGTGAAGGAGTTGACCGTTTCACGCAATTAAAGGATGTGATGTCAGCAGATCTTCTCATGTTCGAAGAGGACATCGATCCAAAAGATGCATTTGAGCGGCTAAGGGAAGATCGTCATAAGCTAGCACCAGTCGTAGACGCAAACAACAGCCTTATTGGAGTTCTAACTCGTAAAGGTGCGCTTCGAGCTACTTTATACGCACCCAATGTCGATAAAAAGGGACGACTGAGGATTGCATCGGCTATCGGTATCAATGGTGATGTGGTTCGATATGCGAGGGAACTGAGCGAACTGGAAGTAGACACCCTAGTAATCGACACGGCGCATGGACATCAAGATAAGATGCTTTCGGCTATCGAAAAGGTTGCTGCCCTTGGACTTCAGATTCCTTTGGTTGCTGGAAACGTCGTTACGTCTTCTGGTGTTCGGGATCTTGTGAATGCTGGCGCAAATATAGTGAAGGTTGGCGTTGGACCGGGAGCAATGTGTACTACCAGAATGATGACGGGAGTAGGGCGACCGCAGTTGTCGGCACTGATTGAGTGTTCCGAAGAGGCTCACCGACTTGGAGCTCATATTTGGGCAGATGGTGGGGTTAAGTACCCAAGGGATGTGGCTCTAGCGTTAGCAGCTGGGGCCTCTAACGTTATGATTGGATCGTGGTTTGTTGGAACGTTCGAGTCCCCTGGTGATCTCCATAAAGACAGTTCGGGAAGACTTTATAAGGAGAGTTTTGGTATGGCTTCTGCGCGAGCCGTGAAGAACAGAACTGCTTCAGAAAGCTCTTTTGAGCGGGCGAGGAAAACAATATTCGAAGAAGGTATCTCTAAAGGTCGGATCTATAACGATCCTGAACGTCCTGGAGCTGAAGATCTCATAGACCATATAGTCGCCGGAGTCCGTAGTGCCTTTACGTATACTGGTGCGTCCGCGATCGCGGAGTTCCAGGAGAAGGCGTTGGTAGGTATTCAAAGTTCCGCTGGATTTAAAGAGGGGAGGCCTGTTCAACAAGGATGGTAATGGAGTAAATACGAATACTTGCGGCTAGTGTTTAAGGGGAATTTGCGCTCGTAGCTCAACGGATAGAGCATCTGACTTCGGATCAGAGGGTTGGGGGTTCGAGTCCCTCCGAGCGCGCCGTATAAGTGCTGTTCATAGGTCATATTAGAACCTTTTGATATCTGGACAAATCTGTTTTGGTAGGTATTTGGTGTACGGTTTGAAAAATTTTTCGATGGTATTTAGATCCGGGACTTCTTTGGGGAACATCGCCAGCTTGAACGGAGCTATGGATGGGCATTTACAGGTAATGTTTTGCAACTACGAACCAGACATGTAGGACGAGGTAAACACATCGAGATTCAAACGCAGATATGCCCACATGTAATACACATAAGCACCACGATAAAATAAATGTCCAAGAACATTACAATGAATATCAGGCTGGATGAAGATACCCGCCGGTAACCAAGGGACTTCGTTGCTGAAATTGAGATACCGGCGACAACTCTGGTAAACGTCAGTATCAAGCAGATGTTACGCACTCGTGAAGCTGCATTTAGTACTGCACTGAAGCCCACTCCTAGCCTAGAGAAAGCCATCGGAGAAGCAGAACTTGATTATAAAACCAAAAGAAATAATTATCACTGAAACTGACGAAGAGACGCTGGCGCATCTTCATTCGCTACGAGAATCGTATTTCATAAGCAGTTCGACAAACAGTATGAAATTGTCTGAAGTTCAGCAAAAACGGTTCGAGAATGCGATCCTCTTTTTAGGAGCGATCCTTCCCATCGCGATTTATGCAATCAGCCACAATGGAAGGATCATCGCCCAATTAGTTTTGAAGGCAACTGGATAGCGCACTACATAACCATAAATAAAGACGAGGTATTATGTGTGGCATTGGCACCCATAGCCTACTATATACGTAGTGCCTAGAGGTATGCTGCAAAGTTGTGTACGTACCACTTCAAAAGCGTCTTCGGACCCAGTTTGGATTCGGTTGCTAGCCGGTTGACCAATCGGGTGTGATTCCGCAACCATTCAGGTGGTCAGAAGTTGACCACCTGAATGGTTACCTTGTGAAGCCAGCACCGTTGGTGCTTGGTCGTTGGGTAGATCTCGCTCAGTGCTGACCAGAACCCGAGAGCACCATCGCCTATCGCCAGAGCTGGTTTGTTCATCCCCCGGGACTTGAGATCGACG
>JAJYHJ010000047.1 GCA_021784785.1 Actinomycetes bacterium
TCTCCTCTATGGATAGGAAAGAGATCAGAGATGAGATTCCACTCCTCATCGGTTAGATCACCATGAGTACAACGCTATGTTTTCGAAGAACCTGTGATTTGGATGCCGTCGTTCTAGTCTAGAACAGTTGCATACCCTAAGAACTGTCTTTTAGCTACTGTACTGCTGTGTCTTTCCCGACTGGCTTTAAGGCAGATGAGAAACGCTTGGATGTAATGCGCCCAAGCCGCTAGCTTTGCTGAAGCAGCAAAGCACTGGCCCACGTATCGTCAAAGAGTTGAGGCATTTATCGCCGCATACTTAACGTAGAGATACTCTTCTATGCCTTCAAATCCGC
Organism: Actinomycetes bacterium; assembly: GCA_021784785.1. Taxonomy (GTDB): domain Bacteria; phylum Actinomycetota; class Acidimicrobiia; order Acidimicrobiales; family Acidimicrobiaceae; genus Ferrithrix. The sequence goes on from JAJYHJ010000047.1 coordinate 338, forward strand.
CCTCTCTTCCAAATCCCGAGTGTTTTACACCTCCAAAGGGCGCGGCAGCGTTAGATACAAGGCCTTGGTTCACTCCCACCATTCCGGTTTCGAGCCTCTCTATAACCCTTAGTGCTCTATTTAGGCTCTCAGTGAAGAGATATGCCACAAGTCCATAAGAAGTTGAATTCGCAAGTTCTATAACCTCTTCTTCTGTGTCAAAAACGAATAGCGCCGCTACGGGGCCAAAGATCTCTTCGTTTGCGATCTCAAAGCTTGAATCAACCCCTAACACGATGGTAGGCTGATAAAAGTATCCTGGCCCGAAAGAAGAACCACCAGCGACGACTTTTGCGCCTTTATTTCGAGCGTCAGTTACTAGTCGCTGAACCTTATCTACTGCAGCCTGCTCCACAAGTGGACCCACCTCGACTCCAGCTTCTGTTCCTCTACCAACTTTCAGGGACTCGAAGCGTGTCTTTAGTGCTAAGGAGAATTCTTCAGCAATACCTCGTTGCACAAAGATACGATTAGCCGAGGTACAGGCCTCTCCTGTATTTCTCAACTTGGCCAACATAGCGCCTTGAATCGCCTTTTCAAGATCGGCGTCTTCAAATACTATCAAAGGAGCGTTGCCTCCAAGTTCCATCGACAGTCGCAAAAGGTTGTGGGAGGCTTGGGCCATAAGCATCTTTCCAACTTCGGTCGAGCCAGTAAAGGAGAGTTTACGGAGTCTGCGATCCTCCACTAAAGGCTTTGTAAGTCCACCGGGATCAGTGGTGTGCACGAGATTTACTACACCACTTGGAACTCCAGCCTCCTCTAATATGTGGAAAAAAGCCGCCATAGTCAAAGGAGTAAGTTCTGCTGGCTTTACAATTGCTGTGCATCCAGCGGCTAGTGCTGGACCGAGCTTCCTCGTGGCCATTGCAAGGGGGAAGTTCCAAGGCGTAATCATATAACTTGGTCCTACGGGCTGTTTTTGGGTAAGAATCTTCATCGATCCTTCGGGTCCCATGTAGTACTCGCCTTTTACTCTCACCGCTTCCTCTGAAAACCACCTAAGGAACTCTGCCGCATAGAGCACCTCTCCTCGGGACTCCGCAATGGGTTTCCCCATCTCAAGGGTCATCAAAAGCGCTAGGTCGTCTTGTTGAGCTACAGTGAGTTCGTACGCTTTACGTAGCATCTCCGCCCGTACTCTAGGTGCTGTACGTCCCCAAGATCGCTGCGCCAGGTCGGCCGCATTAAGTGCAGCTAAGCCATCGTCTGGAGTTCCATCTGCGACCTCTGCAATCACCTCTTTTGTCGCAGGGTCCTCTACCTTGAATCTCTTTCCGTCACTACTTTTCTTCCACTCACCGCCGATGAATAGATCCTTTGGAACTCGATCTACAACAGATCTCTCAGATAACTCCACAGCATCTCCTTCATTTAGTAAAAAACAGGCTTCGCTATAGATGAGATCGTAACCCATTTAGAACAACTCACATCGCTAAACAGACCGTCAAATTCGCGATGAAGCTGGTTTGTTTGCACAAAGCCACTAGATGTAAGTTGGAGTTGGTTCCGAAAGACAAGTTCGAGCTTCAAACCGATCAACCTAAACCTGCCGTATCGACAAGAATCAAAGCAGCCAACTTACACGTAAAACATGGCTATGTGCTACCTCGACCAACTGTTTAATAGACGCGCACAACAAGCAGTCCTTTGTCACAGGAGGAGTGCGCGTGACTGCTGACCATGTTAAAAGGAGGGCTTGGGCGAAGGTGCCGACGAGACACTTCCTCACGTACGCGAAGCGGGAGATCCAAACAACAAGGCAGCTGCCGCATGGTAGACCAAGTACTCACTCAGAGAACTCTATGCCTATCGTGGCTAAGAACTCACCAAAGACTATCTCTCGATGTCATTGTCTATAACTCCACCGATAAGGGACGATCAGGGAAGTTCAAACACTCCTTGGGAGGATCTTGTCCGACTCAAATCTAACTCGACCCCGTCGCCACTGATACGAGCTATCGACTCACGGCAATCTAGGACACCGTCGCGAACCTCCAACCAGAGTGCTCCTCGTGGTTGATAAACGCAGCAAGGCTGTTCTCATCCAAGGTGATGCACCAGTTCCTTTTACGCGTTGAGTTCTCCCTCCGTGGGTTAGAACTGTCACATCATCCACATCTCAGATAAGTTCGTATTTCTCTCTGCCTTTATATCGGCCTATGAAGCTTGAATTCAGCGATTTGATCGTTCTTTCTTGCTCAGCACTACTTCACGGTATTGTACTTACCAAATCCTGGTTGACTGTGATCCTTGGCTGCTGCTTATTTCGACAATCCACTATACCCAAGGTCAAGGACGCTGGAAAGAGTTGACCGCTACAAGGTTTAGCTAAATGGTACAGGCTCAGCAGTTGTTTGATTCTGGTAATATAGGCGTAATAAGTCAATCAAGATTTACGTATAGGAACCATGGGTTTCCGAGGTATTCGAGGGATAAGCGGGTGTTAGGCATCAGCAAAGGTAGAGATTGATGCGAAAGTCAATGCGAGTGGTGGTTGGCGGAGCTGTAGTCGTGGTAGTTCTTGCAGGTGCTTACAGCCTTAGCGGAATCGCCATCGCATCTTCCCCCAAGGTCACCACATCGGGGTCCCGTTCTGGCAACCAGGTCAGATCGAAGATATCTCCCAGTACCTCGAAGTCTGTATCGTCTTGTGACCCGCAGGTACTGACTGCCACAATTGGACCAGTTGCTCCCCTCGGAGGCTTTAAGATTGCATTCTCGGACATCTTCACAAATACCGGTAGCCGCTCCTGCACCATCGGCGGTGCCGGGTCAATGGGTATCACTGGCCCGTGGCTTGGAACATCTGCGACCGCAGCGTTCTCGACTGGCGCCCAACGGGCACCCGACATACGTATAGCTGGAACACCTGCGACCGTAAGCGTGGCGCCGATCGTACTAGCACCTCGAGCTGAGGCACAAGTATGGATTATAACCACGACTCAAGATCCATCTAATCCGCCTGCAAAGGGTTCGTCACTGGCCCAGCAAGACGCAAACAACCGAGAAACCTGCTACTTCAAACTGTCTATCCCCAGTTCTCACGGGAGTCCGTTGTCGGTAGGTGCGCCACAGACATGCGCAACGAGTTCGCCGTTATCAGTGGTTACTTACGACGTTGTTGGGGTATTGCCGCCAGTAACCCCTCAAACAACCTTTCCACCAAGTCGTATGATGAACTCAATGGTCGGCTAAACGCTAGGTAGCTTTAGATTCGTAGACTCCTATCGAATTCCCAGCTAAAACGATCACCAGGTAACTCCTTGATCTCTCGGACGTAAAGATCTAGAACTCATCGAAAGCGCTTGTGATCGCCATTGAACATCTCAGCGCAAACTATAGGAGAGCAGGAAGCATGTCTACTAATTTGCATTACGAGAATATGTCTTTCCCTCTAAAGTTGATCCATGCAGCGATAAAGGTTACGCCTAACCAAATAGCCTGCTCTAAGATGTCAAGTTTCACATTATGCAAAACTTGTGGAGATCTAAAGAGATCTATATAAGAACCCCAGTAATTTGAAGGTAAAAGGGGTCTTATATGAATTAGCTGCGGGATCTGGCCTAGTATCTCAGAGATAACTGCTACTGCTACCGCTACTGCCGATGCTGCCGCCGAAGAGTCCGTCACTGTTGAGACAAAGACTCCCACACCTACTATTGAAAACATCGAGATGCCAACCACAAGCGCAGCCTCAAGGGTAAGAACAACTCCAGTTAGATTAGAGACTGTCGTTCCAGAGAGAGTAACTATCGGACCTATATGAAATAAGATCGTCCCGGTCAGCCCTCCCACGATAGCAATTATCAATACTGCCACAACGGTATAGATCAAAGCAGCTGCCATCTTAATGGCTAAAAGGCGACCTCTGCCTAGTGGAGCCACAAGAAGGTAACGGAGTGCCCCTGTCGATGCTTCTCCCGACACAGAGTCACCAGCGATCAATGACACCGCTAAAGGTATCAAAAAGGTCTCCATCGTTGTGAGTGCTACAAGTGATAAAAAGACAGGATTTTGAGTTAGCTGGCTAAAAAATGGAGGACCCCCTCCGTTGCCACCTCTGCTCCCTAAGGTCTTGACAACAATACCAAGCAGAACCGGAACTAGCGCAATTAATCCAAGTACCACAAGATTTCTAGGTCGTCGAAAAGTTCGTTTGAGTTCATCAACGAACATCAAAACCCTCGCCAACATAACGTACGAACACGTCTTCTAAAGACTGTCCAATAACCTTTAGGCTTGATACCGTGACGTCGTGGAGCACCAACCTATGGTTTAACTGTCCAGCAAAGTCTTTTGAGTTAGGAAGTTCAATCCTTATAGTTGACTTCAACTCGTCTTTTATGGTCTTTAAATCTGGGTACCAATCTAAAAGCAAACTCTCTGCAGTATCAACTGGCTCGGCCTGAACCTCTAGGTAGCCCGTCTGTTCCTTCTTTAGAACTTCCATAGATCCGTGTTTTAAGATCGCTCCTTGAGACATTAGAGCGACGTCAGTACAGATTTGATCGACCTCGGAAAGCAGATGTGACGAGAGAAATATGGTTGATCCAGAACGCGATAGATCGATGATTATCTCCCGTACCTCCTTCATCCCAGCGGGGTCAAGTCCATTTGTAGGTTCATCCAGAACGTATAACTCCCTAGGTAGGGCAACTGCCCACGCCAAAGAAAGTCTCTGCTTCATACCCAAGGAGTACTTCTTAGCACTCATCTCGGCGACCTTTGAAAGTCCTACACGTTCAAGCGCCTCACCCGCCAGCTTATCCACTTTGGATCCCTTGACTCCAGCCGCGCACAAAAGACGTCTTACATTTTGTGCACCACTCAAATATGGGACAAATCCCGGTCCTTCAATCATCGCTCCAACCTTCGGCAATACCTCAGAGAGCTGGTTCGGCACTGACATTCCCAAAAGCCTTACTCTGCCCGCGTCAGGAAATATAAGCCCTAGGAGCATACGGATCGTTGTCGTTTTCCCTGCACCATTGGGTCCCAAAAACCCGTAGACGGATCCCTGACTTACACTCAAAGAAATTGCGTCGACGGCGTTTCTTTTCTTAAAGGACTTGGTCAACGAATCGATCTCAATTACTGCATCGTGAACCATATGTCCCTGTCTGTAAAGTAAGTAAAACTAGACGCATTATCTGCCAGGTCGGTTTACAACGACACGAGGTTGTTGGCCTTTAATCGCTACGCTTTGTAACCCATAGTCGCGTCTATTGCAAGCTGATTCAAAGTCACTGCGCCTGCAACCATCTGTCCGTTTGGAAGTACCATAACGTTGAACAGTGGCGTCGAAAGCACCTTACCACTTCCGAACGGCGTCTGATAACTAGTAAGAACCTGAGCAAAAAGCGAACGGTACTTTGGACCAGCTTTCGTTACCAAACTCTGATAAGAGCCTGGTGCTGTCATAACCACCGACGTAAAGCCGCTACCAAATGTAGCCACCTTAGGAGTCGAGCTAGAACTTATAAATTTCTTAGCCATCGCTCCGCCAACTTGGTTACCTTGCATCTTAGTGCCAGCTTTGCTCCCAAGTGGAGGCGTCAGGGTTTTTGACTCAACCTTTGCGCCGGGAGGCGGCGTAAAGTTGAAAACAGAAGGTGAAGGAGCAGAGAAGTTAACAGCAGAGAACTCAGAAGAAAGCACAGGCGTCGAACTACTCGTCGACACAACGTCTACTCCCAATACATTCCAATTGTTAGCGTCGACGTAGATATTGATGGTTCGGATCAGCGATGATGACTCCAATGGAACCAGTTCAAGATCATAGACCGCCTGACCACCTATGTAGTTGGTTTGTCCTACTGCTATATTTACGTATGGGCTAACCTTTGCGATTATGTCCTTGGCCAAGGTAGCCGGATCTAGAGCAGCGGCCGATAACTTGCTCTTAATCGCTGACAACTTGCCACTAATAGTCGACGAAACGGAGGTAGCAGCGTTTGTTTTGACGTGTACAGCACTCATCGTTGAGGAGTCCCACAACCAAGCGCTAGTCCCATTTACATATACATCCCTCTCTGAGGAGGCGTTAAGGATCTGTGCTCTAAGCTGATCCTTCGCTCCTTTCCATACGTTTATGGTCGCCGTACCTTGAGGAAGAGTCACATTTGGAATCGCAGAACCAACTAATGAAGAGACAGAACCAAAAAGGTTAGAGGTAGCAACGATCGTTCCTGAGTATGGCTGCTGCTTCGCTGACAGCATATTTTGCACCAACTCCAACCTAGAGATAATCGGTAGCGAAGGATCTTGAGCATTAGCTAGAGACGGGGTAAACAGAGCTGCCCCCAAGCTCACTACACCGATCCCTGCTGGAACAGCTACTCGCAAAGTCTTTCGTGCTTTCATGTTCACTCACCTCACTCGATCGCTTCAAACTAAGAACTTCTCCTTAGGGTCATGGCGAAACCTCAAAAACCTTAACACATTGTTCTCTACGCGTACTATAACTATGTTAGCCTTAAGTAAATTTCCATCGGAGCGCAGTACTTGGCAATGTCTCATAACCTTCTCAAGTTATCCCTAGGTACATGTCGACATAATAGTCATATAAATTCAGCGTTCTAGTTGGAACTTTTAGATCACATATGTGTTATACTAGTGCGTCACGTTTTAGAGGAAGTATGGCAAGAGGGTAATGGCAGCGAGAAAGACGGCGGATAAAAATATGGATAAAGAAATGACTGAGGCAAAGGCCAGGCGAAGGAAGACACAGACAGATCTCGAAACTGCTCTTGCGTCTGTCGGACTAGGCGCCGACTCGGTTAGACTTTTCCTTGACGATTTAGCAAAGCACCCTCTGCCGTCCGCTAGCGAGCAGGTAGAGCTAGCAAAAAGAGTGAGAGAGGGTGACGAAGCCGCCAAGGCTGAGATGGTTGCCGCAAACTTACGCTTGGTGGTTCACTGGGCACGACGTTACCAAGATCGAGGGGTTGAACTCTCTGATCTCATTCAAGAAGGCACCTTCGGACTGATACGTGCGGTAGAGAAGTTTGATTGGCGAAGAGGCTTTAAGTTCTCCACCTATGCAACTTGGTGGGTAAGGCAGTCACTTCAAAGAGCAGTTCATAATCACGGACAAGCGATCCGTCTTCCCATGGAAGCCGCTGAACGCTCACGAAGGGTAGACAACGTATCCCGTGAACTAGCATCCGATCTAGGGAGAGCACCGTCCGAGGATGAGATTGCAGAGGCATCTAACCTCTCCTCTTCACAGCTCTCCGACGTAAGACATGCTGCCAGAGTCGTAGCAAGTTTAGATCAGGCAGTAGGGCCCGAAGGAGAGACGAGCCTTGGAGACCTTGTCGTAGGATCCGACACAAACTTCGAAGATACAGTCGATGAAGGTTTAGCTCGTGAACAGCTTAGGAGAGCAGTCGAAGAACTAGATCCGCTTGAGCGAGCGGTTGTAACCCTGCGTTTTGGGTTAAATGGAGATAGGCCAGCCTCCCTTGAAGCCACCGCCAGAATGCTAGGTATTGGGCCACGTCGAGCACGTAGATTAGAAGCATCTGCATTAGATAGGTTGGCAGACCATCCAGGACTAAAGGCCCCAGCCGCATAGGCTTCTGTCTTAAGTACAACTAGTTATTGCGAATGACCCTGGTCTAGTACCAGGGTCATTCTTGTCCTCATAATCACTTCCTGATCATTGAGCCATCAAGAAGCCCTTTACAGTGTGATCCTGGTTCAGTAGCTACGAAATAAGTAGATACGAAGAAGAGCTCGATGCCTCCATAAATACTTTATGAAATCGAGCTATGATATGTGTATCGAGGAAAAGGCGGTGGACATGCTACTCATGACCGGTCTGTTAGTCGTACTTTACGCATTCGCCTTTGTAATGACGCACAAAGGCCATCACGGAATAATCCTTGCGGGCCTTTCACTTGGTGGTGCACTACTTCTTTCTATAGATATCGCATCCTCGGAGCCTGGCTCCTTCACTCTCCTCAAAGTCATGGCCCCTATCGTCTTCATACTCTTTGTCGGTCTTCTAGGAGTACGAGCAGTCGCCACAGTAAAGAAAAATGCACTAAGCTCAAGTAGCTCTCAAAGCGCTCGATCTCTCTATGGCGCCCAAGGTTACGCCTTGTCCGACCTTAACCCTAGCGGCGTAGTACAGGTATACGGAGAAACATGGAGTGCCGAGGCTCTGCATGGAACGATCCGCAAAGGATCGACGATAAACGTCGCCGAGGTAAATGGAATTCATCTAGTCGTTTGGTCAGAAGATCTCGATAAAACAGAACCGGAGAACACGAAATGATTGGTTCAGTAGTTGTTGTACTTGTTATAGTTGTAGCTTTTGTCTTTGGACTCCTTAGGAGCGTCCGGGTGGTATCTGAGTTCCAGAGGCTTGTCGTATTTAGACTCGGTCGAATTCAGGGAAACAAGGGGCCAGGCCTCGTGTTAGTAAACCCTCTCACAGATCGAGTGAACATCGTTGATCTAAGGGAGCAGTTCTTAGAGATACCCCATCAAGTCGCAATTACAAAAGATAACGCACCTATATCAATCGACTTCATCATGTTTTACAAAGTAATCGATCCGACTATGTCTGTTGTACAGGTCAGGGACTTCTCTGGAGCTGCGCTAAACATCGCAGCCACTACGTTACGAAGCGTAGTTGGAGATATGTCCTTGGACGATGTTCTCTCAAAGCGGGAGGAGATGAACGGATTTCTTAGAGTTCGCCTCGATGAAGTGACTGAGCGCTGGGGAGTCAAGGTTACAAACGTCGAGGTCCGGGAGATAAACCCACCGCCACAAGTTCAAGAAGCAATGACACGACAGATGTCTGCCGAGCGAACTCGGCGTGCCGCCGTTACCGAGGCAGAAGGTCAAAAGCGGGCAGCGATCACCGTTGCTGAGGGACAACAAGAGGCTATGATACTGCAAGCTGAAGGTCAGAAACAAGCAGCAGTGCTATCGGCTGAAGGTGAACGACAAGCGGCAGTACTAAAGGCCCAAGGACTCTCCGATGCTCTTGCGACGGTAACTGGGGTTGCTCGAGAGATCGACTCAAACACCATGCTGTTTCAGTACCTAGATGCACTTCGACAGCTAGCAGCGTCTCCAGCCACTAAGTTCATCTTGCCCATGGAGCTAACGGGCATGTTGGCTGGAGTAAAGCAGGCTGCGGATGCGATCTCAAACCTTCAAGGTGCAGCTATCACAACAAATGGGTCTTCTGCAAAGTCGCTATAGCATCTAGGATCTAAAATATAAGATCTCTCAATTATTCGACAGAGAACTTCTCTCTCCCGAGCCTGCCTACCTCAAGGTAAATTTAATAGGTCGCACTACGAACCTTGTATACTAATACGTGCTAGCGGGAAACATTAGTTCCCGCTAGCGTTATTGACCTTCTAGCTACTTCCACCTCAAAGCTTACAAACTTTGTAGAGCAGAAAGATCCGAAGCGTGGGTGAAGACAGCCTCTATCGACCGGTACACAGCCTGACAACTGTCGACAGATTTATACTCCTGTCGACAGCCTTCGAGTCACTCTCATACGGCGCCGTTGCACCTTTTATCCTTTTGTATCTACACTTTTCCTTGGCGTTCCCGACATACCTGGCTGGACTAGCTTTTGGGTTTTCAGGAGTTGTATCGTTAGGTGCCTCTCTAATCGGCGGGGTCTTACAAGACCATTTAGGCGATACGAAAGTAGCGGCAGTTGGAGTTCTCTTTGAGGTAGCGGGGCTGATATTAATAGGAGCGACCGGGGGCATCCTGCCAGTATTTCTCGGCTTTGCACTAGTAGGGTTGAGCAGAATCAAATACTCAGCTACAAACTCTTTCCTCACAAACACCTTGCGAGATAGATATCCAGTGGAGAAGTTCTTCTCATATCAGTTCACAGTCACTAACGCAGGTTTTGGCGCTGGAGCATTCCTCGGTGGTTTGCTAGCCAATCCGCATCTAAGGAGTCAGTTCGACATGGTACTATTTGGTAGCGCCTTTCTAACTGCCCTATCCTCCCTACCCTACTTTGCAGCTAAGGCTACTCCAAAAGAAGAGCGACCAAGTAGTGATGTCAGTTACTTGTTAGCACTAAAAGATGAGAGACTACGCAAGCTGTTGACGTTTAATTTTCTCTTGAACTTTGCAAGTTATGGGTCATTTGAAGCAGGCTTTCCTGCTTTCGTAGGGCTTGAAATGAGAAAAAGTCCTCATGTGATAGCCGCAGCGTTCGTAGTCAATCCAGTCGCCATCGTACTCCTACAACACGTTGTATATAAGTTAAGCATCAAATTGGACGCACGGCTCCAGATGACTCTAACGGCGAGTGCTTTCGCTTTAGCGTGGATCTTCCTGCTTGGAACCTCGAAAGTTTCTTCTAACTTTTTGTCAATGATATTCATGGGCACCTTCGGCCTTATCTTTGCAGTTGGAGAGATGCTGTACTCCCCGATACGAGCACCCCTCATCGATAGGCTTGCAAGAAAAGACATGCGGAGTCGATACTTCAGTTTGGCCCACTTCTCCAGGGCATCTAGTGAACTCAGTGGACCTGTAGTGGCTGGATACGCGATTGGCACGGGTCTTGGATACATTTGGGTTGGAGCCATAGCATCTGTCGGCCTCTTATCGGTTCTAAGTGCTCAAAGCTTCAACAGGGCACTTAGAACCCATGCGCACACACAACTACCTCCTCCGTGATCTCGAAATGCAGTATTAGCAAGGACCATGACTAAGAACGAACTGTCCGTTGCCACTTGTCCAAGCCGGCGCAATCACCGCAGTGGAGCAGGTGATTTTCACGTTGGAGAGGAAACGCCTGGATCTACACGTCAAGTTTCCCAGGGGTGGTCGCAAGTTGTGTAATAATCCGCTTGCCCCGTCCGTGACGAGGAGTGTTCGGTACATGACAACCATGAACGTACCCAGCGGCACATATGGATTTCTTTCAGCACGTGTTACCATCGCGCAATGTGATCGCCAAAAGGGCATAGTGATTGATGACCTCAGGTAATCACACTGCGTGACGGGCAACATCGGTCATCGAGTCCCATTGCGCTCGTCGCCCATCTGCCTGTCCTAAGGGTGAGTTTGAGTCTCGGGAAGGCTATCTGGGTATCGACTTCGCCCCATGAAGGAGCAGGACGGCTCGTATCCCGAAAGATCCACCTGCGTTTGTACCGGTGAGCGTGACCGGCCGAAGCACAGTAGGTCAACGAGCTCTACCATGTAGGTTCCCTTGGAGTAGCTCTCGCCATCACAAAGAAGATATTTCGGTCGTTCACATCGACATTCGATGCCAACCCGAAGCGCTGGCTTTACCCCTTCGCTCAACGAGATCCTCGGCACCGATCAAATTGACATCTTCGAGACCGAGCAGGATTTCAGCTATTCGAATAAGCTCTTTCACAGGGGCCCTACAAGTGAGTAGTCAAAACCCCATTCTGGCACCCCTCTGACCCTCCAAAACTCACCGCTGGCACTTGACGAGGACTAACAAAATTCCCCACTCAAATCCGCAGATCCCCAAGCGCACCGTGAATCGCGACCTGGCCTATAGCTCTGCAACTCTGCTCAAGGATCTGGCCGCCGTCGCTGCTAACCGTATTCAACCTAAAGACACGGATCTTCCCTCGTTTACCATGATCACCAAATCCACTCCCTACAGAAACAGGCCTTCAAGCTTCTTAGGCTCTCACCGAATCTTGGCTTTTTGTAGGCAGACCCAACACCATCAAAACTTGTAGCACGCAGTTATCGGCCGGGGTGTTGGGGGAACTTCAGATTAGGTCCCTGACGCCAACGAAAAAGAACTAGCCGAGTTGTCTTCGAGTTCGGCTATGGTCTTGTGAGTCGTAGAATTGGGAGCTTTACTGCAAATGGAATCCGACGTTTCTCTACAAGACTAGCTATGGACAGGTGGGTAGCATCGGAGACCGATAAGTCCATCGCTTCTAGGACCCCGGTAGTGCGTTCAGAGGCCAGCTTTCAGGGCTGCACCTCGCTCGACGCTGGAGCTATCGCGTATCGACATTGTTCGCTTCGATCGTCGAGCCGACACAACAGATAACCCATAAGCAATCGAAACTGAGTGTATCGACGCACTTCTCCAACCGTCAAGCCTACCGCCATGTGGTACAATGAATCGTACGAACGACAAAGGGAGGGAAATCGTGACCATCACCGCCAGCGAGGCCCGCAAGAACCTGTTCCCGCTTATCGAGCAGGTCAATGATGATCGCCAGCCGGTCGAGATAACCTCTCGCCGGGGCGACGCAGTGCTCGTGTCGCGAGCCGACTGGGATGCGCTGAACGAGACGGCCATGCTGCTGCGAGTGCCTGCCAACGCCCAATGGCTGATCGAGAGCCTCGCCCAAGCTCGCGCCGGGCTACGTGAAGAGCACACCCTCGATCGGAGCTAGGTGCGTCTTGTCTTCACTCCTCGTGGGTGGCAGGACTATGTTTGGTGGCAGACGAATGACCGCTCAACCTTAAAGCGGATCAATCGCCTTGTCGACGATGCTCTACGCGATCCGACGACGGGCATTGGCAAGCCTGAGCCGCTGCGTCATCTGCTCGCGGGATGCTGGTCGCGGCGGATCGATGAGGAGCATCGGCTGGTATATCTCGTAGACGGCGAAGAATTGATCGTCTTGCAAGCCCGTTACCACTATGAGGCATAGAATGCTGAGCAAACATGGAAGTCCCAAAGTGCGACCACCTCGCCGTGTGCCCACTCGCGGATCCTCCAGAGGTATAAACAGTCCTTTGGTGCGGAAGCTTCGTGCGCGTCTCAAAAGCCGTTCGGCTAATTGAATGGCAATCCTGCTCCGCGACGGTCTACGAGGCTTCGTTCGGCGAGACCCAAGGTCATGGAGACCTCGGCCACACCCACGCCAAAGCACCACCGGAGGAAGACATCTATCTTTACCCGCTGCACCAAGCTTACAAAACCATTCTTAGAACCCCGTGTATAAGGCGACTCTTTCATTGAACATGGCTTAGTTACTTACGTCATTAGGGAGCTATCCTATCGAAAGCCAAGATGGGAAACGCCAAGGACAGCCGATTGCCGTCAATGGTTAAGGACACCATTATGAATCATTAGGACGTCTTGATCCAATGATTCGAGAGCCAGATCACCAACGAGATTCTGGAAGGCTTCAATAGCCTCATCCAATCCGCCAAGACCAATGCTCTGGGCTATCGCTCGCACAGGACTTTAATTGACAAGGCCTACCTGATCCTAGGAAAGCTGGGTCTCGGGATGCCCACTTGAAATAGTGGGAGAACCTAGTGGAGTCCGTGGACCTGTAGTGGCTGGATACGCGATTGGCACGGGTCTTGGATACATTTGGGTTGGAGCCATAGCATCTGTCGGCCTCTTATCGGTTCTAAGTGCTCAAAGCTTCAA
>JAJYHJ010000140.1 GCA_021784785.1 Actinomycetes bacterium
CGGCCAAGGTGTCGACGGCTGTCGGGTTATTGGAGGTTCCGGCATGATCTCAAGTTGCGTAACGGACCTCGCACCTTGTCGAAGTACAGTGCCGAGACAGTCCGCACCTGTGTCACCACCGCCTATGATCACCACGTTTTTATCCTTAGCGCTCATTGGATGACATGAGAGTTCTCTACTAGCAACCCTATTTGCGACTGGCAAGAACTCCATCGCCTGGTATATTCCTTCTAGCTCTCTTCCCTCTACTTCAATCTCCCTGGGTACTGTCGCTCCAACGCAGAGCACGACAGCATCGTACTTTGATTTGAGCTCACTAAGGAAGACATCGTTTCCGACCTCTACATTACAGATAAAGGTAATACCCTCAGCTTTAAGTTGGCTTAGTCGTCTGTCCAGAACCCACTTCTCCATCTTAAACTCTGGGATACCGTACCTAAGTAGCCCTCCTGGTTTATCCGCTCTTTCATAAACATCTACGAAGTGACCCGCTCTTCTTAGTTGCTGAGCTGCAGCTAGTCCCGATGGACCAGATCCAACAACTGCGACCGTTTTCCCAGTTTCGACTAGATTTTCTAACGGCTGTACCATACCATGTTCAAATGCATATTCCACTATAGACTTTTCTATCAGCTCTATAGAAATAGGATCATCGTTTATTCCTAGTACGCAAGCGGCCTCACACGGTGCTGGACATAGTCTTCCAGTAAACTCTGGGAAGTTGTTGGTAGCATGAAGCCTTGCAATAGCACCTGCAAACTCATCCTTATAAACAAGGTTGTTCCATTCGGGAATAAGGTTTCCGAGTGGGCATCCATGATGGCAAAAAGGAATTCCACAATCCATACACCGAGCAGCCTGCTCACTTAGAAGGTCGGATGATACGGGATTGTATACCTCCTTCCAGTCAAGTAGTCTAAGTTCGACCGGTCTTCTTTGTGCGCCGCTGCGCCGATACTTTAGAAATCCTCTTGAGTCGGCCACTTATCTCGCTCCATTTCCCCGTGTAACTAACTCTACATCATGTCCTTTTTGCGTAAGCACGTCTTTATAGTCGCGAGGAAACACCTTTATGAAGTTACCCAACTCTTTGTCAAACGCTGACAGTATCTGACTAGCTACTTTTGAACCAGTAAGGGTTTTATGGGTAGAGATCGTATCTTTCAAAAAAGCTATGTCTTCTTCAGATAGAGGATCTAAGTCAACCATCTCACGATTGACGTTTGTCTCAGCTAATCTGTTTGGATCATATAAGTAGGCTTCGCCACCTGACATCCCAGCGCCAAAGTTTCTCCCGGTAGATCCCAGAACAATAACACGACCCCCGGTCATATATTCACATCCATGGTCTCCCACCCCTTCGACAACCGCTATCGCCCCTGAGTTACGGACAGCGAAACGTTCACCTACGATCCCACTTACATACAGCTCACCGCTTGTCGCTCCGTACAGTAAGACGTTCCCTGCAATTATGTTTTCTTCAGGTTTAAAGGGTGCCGTTTTATCAGGATATAGTATGATTCGTCCACCAGAAAGCCCTTTCCCGACGTAATCATTAGCATCCCCTTCAAGACCTATAGTAATTCCTCTTGGAAGAAACGCTCCTAGCGACTGGCCCGCAGACCCTTGCAGATACAGTCTTATCGTATCATCGGTAAGCCCCTTGCCACCATGGGCTTTTGTAAGTTCGTATCCTATCGTCGTACCAACTGTCCGATCGGTATTTCTGACTGTGAATCTACCTTCATATGGAGTGCCATCTATTACCGACGCTCGACACTGCTCAAGTATTGTGTAATCTAAGCATCCATCTAGATCGTTCGGTTGCGATCTGGTAAAACTTCGGTCTTGACCAGACCATGGTTGTATGTCAGCAAGAATGGGCGAGAGATCCAGACTCTGTGCCTTGATGTTAGAATTAGCTGGAGTAATGTCCAACATTTCGCTATGCCCTATTGCCTCTTTTATAGACCGAAAACCGAGTTCGGCCAGGTATTGTCGTACCTCCTCGGCTAGAAACTCAAAGAAGGTCTCGACAAACTCCGGCTTTCCACTGAAGCGTTTCCGTAACTCTGGGTTCTGCGTTGCTATCCCAACTGGACAAGTGTCTAGGTGGCATACTCTCATCATTATGCAGCCGGAAACTACAAGCGGTGCGGTAGCAAACCCGAACTCTTCTGCACCCAATAACGCCGCTACTATGACGTCCCTACCGGTCTTTAACTGTCCGTCCGTCTGGACTACCACACGATCTCTAAGTCCATTGAGGAGAAGAGTCTGTTGAACTTCGGCTAGTCCGAGTTCCCAAGGAGCACCTGCGTGCTTCAAGGAGTTCAGCGGACTTGCTCCTGTTCCTCCATCAGATCCCGAAATGAGTATTACATCTGCATGTGCCTTAGCCACTCCCGCTGCTACCGTGCCAACGCCAACCTCTGAAACGAGCTTGACGTGAACCCGTGCCTTTGGATTCGCGGCCTTGAGGTCGTATATGAGTTGAGCGAGATCCTCAATTGAGTAGATATCGTGGTGCGGTGGGGGGGAAATAAGCCCGACTCCTGGTGTGGAGTATCTAGTTTTGGCTATCCACGGGTAAACTTTCTCTCCAGGTAGTTGTCCACCTTCGCCAGGCTTTGCACCTTGCGCCATCTTTATCTGTATATCGTCTGCGTTTACGAGATACTCTGAGGTAACACCAAATCTCCCTGAAGCCACTTGCTTGATTGCCGAGCGTCGAAGGTCTCCATTCGCATCTGGAACAAAGCGATCCGGATCCTCTCCACCCTCGCCGGTATTGGACTTACCCCCTATACGGTTCATCGCTATCGCCAA
>JAJYHJ010000020.1 GCA_021784785.1 Actinomycetes bacterium
TTCCGATCTCCATGTCAACACTTTCATCAAAGACGACGACTCCACCATGGCCGACCATGGCATCGATCTCTGCGAAACTTTCATAATCTATTGGAACATCGAAAGCAGTCGTTGGCAAGTACGCTCCCAGTGGCCCCCCTACTTG
This sequence comes from Actinomycetes bacterium, assembly GCA_021784785.1. GTDB lineage: Bacteria > Actinomycetota > Acidimicrobiia > Acidimicrobiales > Acidimicrobiaceae > Ferrithrix. The sequence goes on from JAJYHJ010000020.1 coordinate 146, forward strand.
CACGGCACGTATAGGAAGACCCGACCGAGTTCCTCCGCCGTATTCGTTAATTAGCGTATGGAGATTAACGCCAAAGGGCAACTCTACTATTCCTCCACGTGCGACGTTGCCGCCTATCTGGAATACCTGAGTACCCCTCGAACGACCGACTCCAAGGGATTGGTAGATCTCTGGGCCGTCTGCAATGATACGTGGCACCGAAGCTAGTGTCAAAACGTTGTTTATTACCGTGGGTTTTCCGAATAACCCAAAATGTGCTGGTAGTGGCGGCTTTGATCTGACCATACCTCGGTGTCCTTCAAGACTCTCAAGCATAGCCGTCTCTTCGCCGCATATATAGGAGCCCGCGCCGACTCGAATTGCAAGATCGAACTTGTGCTCAGTGCCGAGAACACTTGAGCCTAGCCAGCCTTGAGTATATGAAACTTCGATAGCTCTACGCATTGTTGCGATAGCGTCAGGATATTCTGATCGTACGTAAATCAATCCCTCGGTAGCACCTGTTGCTATACCTGCAACTATCATTCCCTCAATTAGAGCAAATGGGTTACCTTCCATTATCATCCGATCGACGAAGGTACCACTGTCGCCCTCATCCGCGTTTGCGCAGACATACTTTATATCATCGGTGGAGGTCTCAAGCACGGTACGCCATTTGACTCCCGTTGGGAAACCAGCTCCACCGCGACCGCGGAGACCAGACTCCTTAATTGACTCGACAATCTCTCCAGGTTCCATCTCGACGGCTTTGTGGAGTCCGCTAAGACCACCGTGTGCTTGGTAATCCTCGGGAGATAGCGGATCTATTACTCCAACCAATCCGAAGCTATAACGTGTTTGGCGTTTTAGCCAAGGAATCTCATCGACGCGCCCTAGACTCAACCGATGATTGCCGCCTTCGAATAACCCGGCGGCGACGAGATCCTCAATATCTTCAAGTGCCACGGGTCCATAACCGAAACGGCCCCGGTCGGTAAGTATCTCCACTAAGGGTTCCAACCAAAGCATGCCTCGCGAGCCATTACGTATGATGTTTACAGGTATACCCGCCTTCTCAGCCGACTCCCTAATGGCAGTAGCTATCTCGTCAGCCCCCACCGAACGTGAAGCTGAGTCTTTCGGAACATATATAGTACGCATAGTTCAACCACCGGATCGTAGTAGCGGATCCAGATGAGAGTCAAGTTTTGCTTCATCGAGAAGTCCTATTAGTCGATCGTCGATCATTCCGGAGGGACCTAAAGCACAGTTGCCGAGACAAAATACCTGTTCTAAACCGATTTGTCCATCGACACTGGACTCACCTACAGCTACCCCGAGACGTTTACTTGCGTAGGCAACCAATCTTTCCGCTCCGACAGCTTGACATGCCTCAGCTCGACACAACTTTACGACAGTAGCTGCTCGTGGGTTTTCGTGAAAGTCTCGATAAAAGCTAATAACACCCTGTACTTCCGCTTTAGAAAGGTTCAACACATCTGCGATGGTCGGTATGGCATTCTCATCTAGATATCCCAGATTGTTCTGGACTGTATGGAGGACTTCAAGGAGAGATCCACCTTGAAGTGATCCTTCCACTGCTAACGCCCGTACGCGAACTAGGTCATACATTGGAAGTTCTTCTGCGGCACCGTTGCTCATTCTGTATCCCCTTCTCGGAGACTTCGCTGCCACAAGCGTAACCGAGGTCTTCGTTGTTGTCAAGATCCTAATTGTCCGGTTGCTGATCTCGTGAGCTTTGTCGCGTAAAGGGAGATGAGTTGAGGTAAAGTAAGTTATCCCCGGCACCATAAAACCTGGATCCATAGGTGCACGCTAGCTTCTATGCCTCGCGGCACTGCGGCTGTGAGCTTGTCTTCGTTTCGGAGCGACTCTTTCATTAAACACGCTTTAAGTTTCTTGCGCAATTATAGGAGATAATGGTTTTTCTCTAAGAGATGGTTGCATTGTCTTTGTTTCCTTCTTGAGGCAGACTCGTTGTTACTTTGGTGGTGCTGTCGGACAGGAGGTTTGGCGTTCCCCAGATTCTGTAGTTACTGACCTAAGCTGTTTGAGCGACTGTTGATTCGGCTAACTCATAGCTGACCGGTGGGATGTTCGTAGGTTTTTGATTATCGCAGTTGGTTGTTGTAGAAATTCGTGTAGTTAGCTACGCCAGATCGAATATCATTGAGGTTTCTGAAGACATGGCGGTAAAGATACTTATTTTTGAAGATCGACCGATGCGACTCAGCGGTCGCATGAGCGTAACACGACCTGGTTCTTTCTATGGATCTACGATGCTATTGGCGTCACAGAGTTGTGCTACTTGATGATATGGGAGTTGACTCCCTCGGTTCGTATTTAGTTTTGCTCGTCCTCTGACATGAATCACCTGTTTTAGTACAGTAATGACAAGCTTGACCCTCATGTGATTGTCAACGGAGAACCAGACGCTCTTCCGTAGTGTTCATCTGCGGTCGCAAAGAGATATGTAAGGCTCTCACCAATTCGCATGTAGGTGAGACCGCATTGAGAGATCCATGATCGAACTTTCTATAAACAAGATCCGGTGTGGATATGACACAGTCGGATCCGAAGGCGTCGTTGTCACCTTGAAGAGACTGGGAGCAGTCCCAGTGACGCCAAGGGACACAGTCGTTGATGCCACTGTGTTGGACTGACGACATCACCGATTCTATGTAGTAGAGCTGTGATCTGAGGAACTCCGTAAGTACCCATGTCTCTTTGTGAATGACGAGAACTCTCTCCTTGAGGTTCAATCTGCATACCTGAGCTTCTGATGGACTATCTCTTCTCTGTAACTACTGGTAGTACCTATCTCAACAGACCTCAAGTAGCTTGGGCATCTTTGAGATCTCGAAGTTAGCTCAACTCCACTTACATCAACGCAAAGCTTTCTTGTTTGGTTACTTGACGACGAAGTACGTGGTGGCTTTTCTCAAGAACGTACTGTCTTTATCAGATCTGGTATCTCTCGTCGAAGTTACATACGTGCTTGGCAGCACTTAGTGGCTCGTCGCCGGTACTTGCTTTTGCTTCCATCTGTCTTCGTTCATTGTGGACCCATAGGTAAGTGAATCTTCGGTAACCTCTGCCACGTCTCTTCCTAAGTCAATAACACGAAGTGCACTCTCAGCTTTAAGCTCCAGCGTGAATTTCCGACTCGTCGCTCCCATTGTGGCATTCTTTCCACCAATATCGTAAGTTGGCATAACGGGTGTCTACTTGAAATGGCTGAGAGGCGACTGGATATTCTACGGCCGACCCAGCGCCTCTTGCTTTCCGTGTCACTACAAAGAAACGGTGTTGTCTGAGTGTGAATGAGCCGATCTAAGCAAGAGTAAGTTGAACGATGGACTTCTAGTTAGACTCGAACAGCGACATCGCTCCCCACTTCACGTGGATTTGGGAGCGATGTCGCATTTGAAATCTAAGACGCTAATAGCTCGTCTTGTTCCGTATCTGTGGAGTCATGAGAGACCAATCTAAGTTTTAGTTGATCATAGATTGTTCGAGTTGTTTTGGTTGCCACTAAGAACCAAAGTACTATGAGAAGAAGACCCATTGACTTCGCCAACCAGAGACCAGCTGATAGCTTTGTAGTATCAGCTAAGACAAAGGCGGCTGTGGTAAGTACTCCTAGGGGGAATGTAAAGGCCCACCACCCGAAGTTGAATGGGTAGTTTCCTGCCAGTAAGTATCGAAGAGAGACTCCGATGGATGTTATCCACCACCAGATGCCGTATCCAAAGAGTGCGAAGGCACCGATAATGCCTGCAGCGTATAGAGGCGTACCAAGGATTTGCATCGATCCGTTGAGAACTAGTTTTGAGTCGATACCGAGTGTGAGAATTCCGGCCGCTCCGGTTCCCAATGGTCCAAGAGTGAGCCATGAGTTAGTAGCAAGGCTGGCGGGTGGAAGCTTATGAAGAGCCAGACGTAAGAAGAGTATTACAAGTACGGTAAGGGCGAGAGGAACGGACACTCCCCACATAAGATATCCAGCCCAAAGAAGTATTCGACCTTCTGCAATTGATACATGTGGGATCAGAAATGAAGCAGAGGCAGCCGCTACTTCGGCTGGAACTATAGACAAGAGCCAGCTTGCTGACATCTTGGATAGTTCCACGTCATGATGGACAAATAAGTGATAGGTAACAGATGATGCTGTTACTAACGACAGCGCACAGTTAGCTAGAACAGCGATGAAAAGTACGTTACCTGTACTGCTGGCGAACAGATGGGGGAAGAAAACAAAGACCCCATTTACGACTGACGAGTAGGCCATAGGCACTGCTCCAAAGAAATGCGAACGTGTCTCGTCGCGCATTTCTTCTAAGAAGTTGCGTGGCTTTAGGGCGTACTTGTAGATTGCGATGAGGCTTATAATGACGAGGATAACCGCTGTGATGCTCCATAACACCTTTGCTGGTCCCGTTAGAATACTGTCCACTCGAGGGGCTAATACGGCGACAATTCCGCTGCCCATGACGAATGTGAAGTAGTCGAATCCAAATCGGAGTTTTTGTTGCTTTACGGGGCTTGGTGTACGGGAAGACCTGTCTGCTTCATAGAGAATTGTTTTCTGATTCATACTTCTAGAGTATCGAGAGTTCAAACATAAGAAACACAATATTTATTGTTCTAGAAATAGAAGTTACAATATCACGACTTAGAGGTACCTATTTCCCTCTAGCTAAAATTTCCAAATGAGTATCTCTATGACGCATCTCGCAAGACTATGAGGTGCCGACCAAGAACCATAGTGCCAGCTGATACGACTGCGCTTGCGGCTGCGAGATACCATGCGAGGTTAAACGAGTAGTGTTGTGCGACAAAACCGAATAGTATTGGTCCGAATACACTTCCTATATATGCACCGGATTGCGTAGTTCCAGTAGCCCTTCCGGCAGACTGTGGATGAGTTTTAATGACCGCATAGTTGAAAAGGCCGTTCCAACCCCAACCCAATCCGTAGGTAATAACTGTCGCCGGTAGAATTAGGTAACTTATGTGAAACGCCAGCATAGCGTATCCTAGGGAGCCTAGAAATATCATTTGAGCTGTAACGACAAAGTGGCGCCCACCTCTTTTGTCCGCCAGATGTCCGTTTATGACTCGTGAGATCATACCTGCGAGTGAACCCAGCACGACTAAGAGTCCAGCGTCTGCCGGTGACCAACCTACTCTAACGGCGTCTTCAACCAAGAATGCACCTAAGGCGTTTGCGGCACCAGCTCCGAGCGCCATTGCCGCGGCAAGTACGACTAATGGGAGTATTTTGTAGGTTTTTTTAGGTGCGGCAACTGTTTCTACGTAGCGAGCTGCATTGGCGTTTTTTGGGAGGGTGATGGCTAGGAGTATTCCTAACAGAGCTGTGCCGAGATAGGCGTAGTGCCAACCCAAGGTTAAAGCCACGAGAGGTACGGCGAGACCAGATAGTAGAGTTGAAACGGGTATTGCAGCCTGTTTTACACCGAATGCGAAACCTTGGCGAGAACGAGGAATAGCGTTAGCCACATACACGTTTACCGCAGGCTGTATGGCACCATTGGTGATTCCTGCAAATATCAAGAATACTAAGAACTGTAAGAAGGAGTGTGCGAAGACGAATATCGCAAGAGTCCAGATGGCTGTGGAAACGACACCAAGCCGTATGATAAAAGTCCCACCGTGACTCTCTGAGATCTTTCCTGAGGTTACGGAAGAGAGAGTAGCCGAAGCGAAGAATGCCCCAATTAGTAACCCAAGTTGCGATGGTTTCAGTGCGAGTGATTTTGATATTTCAACGCCGAGAGCACCGGTGAGAAAGACTGGAAGAGTCGCCACGGTTGTCGAAGAAATTGCAAATACCAAGGTAGGAGTGGAGATTTTGTCACCTTGTCGTTGTTCCATATACTCGCTTTCTAGACCCAAATCCTCTGTGCAAGTGAGTATCGGTGCATACAGAGATTGTTAACTCCATTTTACTCTTTGTTTACTGAACCAGCTAAAACGCCTATTACGGGCATAGCGAAATATCTGAAAGAATTGTTCGAGGCGGCAATCAATGTATAGTTTGTGCCTTAGAATAAGGATGTCGCCCGGGTAGCTCAGTCGGCAGAGCAGCTCACTCGTAATGAGCAGGTCAGGGGTTCGAATCCCCTCTCGGGCTCCAATCTTGAATGCATAATTCGAGCAGCTTCCTCCGATCGTTGGCGAAACGATATAGTGGCAGTATTTAAGAGCCTAACGGTCGAAAGTTGTTGTAACGTGCAAGTGTTAATCAGCGCCCATTGCGATGTCAGTACTAGATTGAACAGTAAAAAGTTTAGTGAATATGTGACTTTGCGATGGAATCCGACGAAAAGTAAACTCGACGAATGCGAGTATGGAACGTTGGTGCTTTGCAGGGTCGAACGTGAATGAGGTGGAGATATCGTGGCTGATCAGGCAAGATTTTCAGAACAGGCCCTGCAGTACGCCGATCCGTTATATGCAGCGGCGTTGAGAATGACTAGAAATCCGGCAGACGCAGAAGATCTTCTTCAGGAGACTTATTTGAAGGCCTATCGGGCCTTTGGGTCGTTCTCAGAAGGAACTAATCTCAAGGCGTGGCTATATCGGATATTGACAAATACGTATATCAACATATATAGAGCCAAGAAGAGAAGGCCGGAAGAAAGCGATATCGAAGATGTCGAGGATCTATATATGTACCATCGGCTTAGTGGGTTAGAAGCAGCTACAGCGGGGCGCTCGGCCGAGGAAGAGGTACTTGACCAGTTCAGTGATCATGAAGTTAAAGCTGCGATTGAAGAGCTTCCAGAGCAGTTTAGGTTGGCAGTACTTCTCTCAGATGTTGAAGGGTTTTCATATAAAGAGATTGCGGATATCTTAGAAATTCCTCTTGGAACTGTAATGAGTAGGCTACATCGTGGAAGAAAGGCACTACAAAAATCGTTAGTAGAACTAGGAATGCGAAAAGCCTTGGTATGGGATCAAGGCTGAGAGATGGCGATGGGAAAGATAAAAGACTGTAGCGAAGTTGTTTCGAAGCTGTATGAGTTTTTGGATGGGGAACTTACTGAGGAGAGAAAGTTGGTTATTAGGGAGCATTTAGACGAGTGCTCTCCGTGTCTTGAGGCTTTTGAGTTTGAAACTGAGCTGCGAGCTATGGTCTCTAGTAAAAGCCGTGAGATTTGCCCGGAGCACTTGAAAAACAAAATAGCCGACCTGATTAACGTAAACGAACGAAATCCACAGAGTTCCTCGGAATAATTTGGCTTTAGCTTGAGTTAGTGTGAATATGTCAAGAGTTTCTGAAGTTGTCTCCGGGTCGGCAGCGGTAGGGGTCGGCAGACCTTCTAAGAAGTACGCAGAAGGAAGAGTTTGCAAAGAATCGGGTTGTCATACCAAGCTGTCGATCTACAATAAGGGCAAGTTCTGTTATGTACACGAACCCCAAAAGGTTTCAAGAACGCGTGGACGAAAGGTAGCTTAGCTGGTCGCCTTTGGACAAGTGAGGTAGAGATGACCGAAAAAGTATCATGGACAGCTGTTATGACTTCGGCTAAGGTGATACTTGCCAGGTCGCCTAGGCCTTCTGATCAAGAGATAGAAGAACTAAAAAATGACCTTGATGAGATAGTACCTGCCGCCAAAGAGCAAGTGGAAGCTTATACATCAATAAACGTCCCATCGGACTCTGTTTCTTACCGGGTGCTTTCGCGAGAGGATTGGTTGGAAGCAAATCTCGACTCCTACAAGTACTTAATTTCAAAGTTGGCTAATAGGCCCTCGCTCAACTTCGAAGTTCCGGGATCTGAGATTGCATCTGGGGTGGGGCTTGGTGTGGTTTTGGGATGGATGGCCACCCGGGTTCTTGGGCAATACGACCTGCTTTTGCAAAATGGGGCAGATAATGAATCTGGTTCGTTGTACTTTGTCGCGCCTAACATTATTGAAATCGAAAGACGTTTTGGGTTCCAAAAAAGGCAATTTAGACATTGGGTAGCTTTGCACGAACTTACTCATCGGGCACAGTTTGAAGGTGTACCGTGGTTCAAGCCATACTTTACTTCATTAGTGGATGAAATGTTGGATGCTTCTCAGCTCTCTTCGGCAGACGTCATGGATTCGCTAGGAAAGACGATGAAAAGACTGATATCAGGAGAGAAAGTACTAGGTGAGATGGGGCTCGCCGGACTTTTTGTTTCTGATCGTCAACGCTTGGTTGTAGAAAAGACCACTTCACTTATGAGCATCGCGGAAGGGCACGGCGATTGGGTTATGGATCGCGCAGCGACTGGCACCATACCTGAGGCGTGGCAGTTTTCCAAGACACTAGGTGATCGTCGAAGCTCAGCTCAAGGTGCGACTCGGCTCATGCAGTCCCTTCTTGGGCTCGAAGCCAAAATGAATCAATATGCCCGTGGTGAGCGTTTCATTGAAGAGGTGGAAAGATTGGCTCCCGGATCCTCTCATCTGGTATGGTCTTCTCCAGATTGTATTCCTACGGCTACTGAGTTCGTTGATGTATCTGCTTGGCTGAGACGGATGGGTGTTGGCGAAACGCAAATTGGTTAGTAGCTTTAATCTAGCCTAAGTGGGATAATGAGTTTTATTCTTTGACCGGCGCTTACAATTTGCTACGTAGGGTAACCTTTTGGGTGTGACGAATGAGAGTGGGTCGAGAGGAAGTGCTCCACATCTTTATCTGCTAAAGAGCGAGAGCGACTCTTTCGATGAGACTCCCGCGGTTAGGTCTCTATCTCTTGATCTATCGACAGAACTTAGAGTTCGGATTGCTGAATCAGGTATGGACGTTGATGATCTCTTAGCGCGATGCTATTTTCATAGATTCGATAAGGGCTCGATCCTGCGTGCGGCCGTTTCGGGAGGAGCAGACTCTCTAGCCCTCGTTGTCCTAGCCAAAGTAGCGGGACTTGAGGTGGTGGCGCATAACGTTGACCACCAGATCCGCAAGGAGTCCTCACTCGAAGCGGACATGGTAGAAGAGCAGTTACGGCCCTTGGCCGTGAAGCTAGTCAGGCACAAGGTGAAAGTGAACCCAGGGCCAAACTTGGAGGAGAGAGCACGACAAGCAAGGTACAGTACCCTCCCTGATGATATCTCGACCGGCCACACGGCCGATGATCAGGTTGAAACTGTACTGTATAACCTCGTTCGGGGCGGGGGACTCAAAGGGCTAGGCGCTATGGAGTTAAGTGTCAGGCATCCGATTCTTGGAGTCCGAAAGTATGAAACTGACGCAATATGCGCCTCCGTAGGCTTGATACCCTTGACGGACCCCTCTAACCGAGACCCAGGCATTGTTCGGAATCGGGTTCGAAATGAGGTGATTCCTCTTTTGTGTGATGTAGCTAAACGAGACGTTGTCCCTATTATCTACCGCACCTCAGTTCTTTTGCGCAAGGACCAGGAGATAGTAAGTGACGTTCTAAGTAAATTCAGCCCAAACACTTTGAAGGAACTGAGAGAGTGCCCTCCCCATGTCGCCTCAATGTGGATAAGAGCCAAGGTATTTGAAGTAACCGACCTGCAGCTCTCTTGGTTTCACACTCAAAAGTGTCTAGAAGTCGTACAAGGAGGTCCAGCTGCGACATCTTTGCCGCTTGGCTATCTACTTCTTCGAAAATCTGGTTCCCTCAAAGTGCAACTGCCAAACAAAGAGTTAGTGAACTTGGTCTAGGCGTTAGGATGCTAGTTGTGTGTACGGGAAAGAAACGAACTAAGTGGAGGTCATGTGGAGCGCACTCAAGAGGACTTGCACATAGGTGAACCTATTGTTGATTCGGAGTCGCTGCAGCTAAGGATTAAGGAACTTGGGCAGATTATCTCAAAGGACTTCAGCGGGAAGACGCCACTTCTAATTGGAGTTCTAAAGGGTGCTTTCATGTTCATGTCGGACCTTGCCAAGTCGATATCGGTTCCCGTTGAGTTTGACTTTATGGCTATATCATCGTATGGTAATGCAACCAAAAGTTCAGGCGTAGTTCGGATACTCAAAGACCTTGACGCGGACATCGTTGGGCGGGACGTAATCGTCATCGAAGACATCATTGAAAGCGGATTAACCCTTCAGTATCTGCTACGTAACCTCAAGGCGAGAGGTCCTGCTTCGGTGACGATTTGTACATTGCTTCTAAAGCGAGGGCTTCAACGGACAGATCTACAAGTCGACTATGTCGGTTTTGAAATTCCTGCCGACTTTGTCGTTGGTTATGGCCTTGACGTTGCTGAACGTTACAGAAATTTGCCCTTCATTGCACGTTACATAGAAGATCCGGATTTTTGAGACCATCGTGAAGGTGGACAAAGAACGAGCACTTAGAGCTCTCGTTGAGTATATGGCGTCTATTGGGATTGATCTTGAAGATGAAACACTTAGAGACACTCCAAGGAGGGTGTTAGAGAGCCACTTGGAGATGCTGGCCGGTCGTGCGATTGACCCTCGAACGATCTTGGCAGAGACCTTTCCCGCAGGACATGAGGAGATGGTGATCGTCCGCGACGTGGAGTTTTCTTCGCTATGTGAACACCATATGCTTCCCTTTTTAGGTAGAGCTCACATAGCTTACATACCGAACTCCCAGGGGCGCATTATTGGTCTCTCGAAGCTAGCTAGACTAGTTGAAGTGCTGTCTGAAAGACTCCAGGTTCAAGAGAGACTCACGACCGAGATCGCGACCTATATTGAGATAGCTCTCAAGCCCAAAGGCGTCCTAGTTGTCGTGGACGCGGAACACCTCTGTATGACGGTGCGAGGTGTGAAGAAACGCGGATCCAGAGCCGTGACCTCGGCAGTGAGGGGTGTATTCAAAGTTAGCGCCGCAACTAGAGCTGAGGCGATGGAGCTAATAAGCTCCCCGAAACCGTAGATTGAATTAATTATGATAGTTATGGGTGTTGTAAACGTAACGCCGGACTCTTTCTCTGACGGAGGGGAGTACTTTAGTCACGAAAAAGCCGTAGCTCACGGCATCGAACTTTTTGCTCAAGGAGCTCAGATGGTCGATGTGGGTGGAGAATCTACCCGACCCTTCGCCGATACGGTAAGTGAAGACGAAGAACTTCGCCGGGTGATACCTGTTGTTCGAGCGCTGTCAGAGTATGGCTTCGTTTCGGTGGATACTCGCCACGAAAAGGTCGCCGAATGTGCCGTAGAAAATGGAGCCAAACTTTTAAACGACATAAGCGGAACTCTAGCGCCTGTGGCAGCTCGATGTAATGTTCCTTGGGTGGCGATGCATATGAAAGGTAACCCAAAGACTATGCAGTTGTCTCCAACTTACGAAGATGTGGTGGAAGAGGTTATAAACTTTTTGCGTCTAAAGACAGAAGAAGCACTTTCGATAGGCGTTCCGGAGGTTATCGTTGATCCTGGAATCGGATTTGGCAAAACCGCTTTCCATAACCTCCAGTTATTAAATTTTATTGGCCGTTTTGAAGAGTTAGGCCATGCCGTGCTTGTCGGGACTTCAAGGAAGGGATTCTTGTCAAAACTTTCTCTTATTGATAAGGCACCTCCATGTCCAAAAGATAGGGAAGAACAGCAATTAGCCGTCGAAGCGTGGTGCGCACTTAACAAAGTTGCGATCGTGAGAGTCCATGATGTGAAAAAGACGACCCAATTGTTGGAACTATATGACAAAGCGGAAGTTGCTTGTATAGGCCAAGAAACAATGGAAAAGTAATAGAAGTTCAACGCAACTTCTCTTAAGTGAAAGGTTCTTCGTGGATCAAAAGAACACGCAGATGACAATTGAACTGAGCGAGCTAAAGATCCTTGGTCACATTGGAGTCGGTGATGATGAGCGAGGTAACCTCCAGCCATTGAACTTTGATGTGAAAGTTGAGTTGGAGTCTACGCCTCAGTCTGATGACATGGCCTCAAGTTACGACTATACCAAAGTCATAGCTGTCGTCTCAAAGGTAGTTATGAGAACTCAATATCGGTTACTCGAATCGTTATGTACCTCCATAGTTTCCGAGTTGCTTGAGGATTCAAAGTTGACATCTGCAAGGGTGACCGTAAAAAAAATGAGACCGCCTGTCGAAGCTCATCTTGCATACGCTGCGGTTACGTGCTTTCGAAAGAAGCGCTAATGTTGTATTATCTAGCACTTGGATCGAATCTCGGTGATAGGAGAAAGTTTTTGGCCGATGCTGTTAGTACTTTAGGATATATGGTAACTAAAATCTCCAACGTCTATGAGACCGAACCGGTCGGTGGCCCAAAGGGGCAAGGTCCTTACCTGAATTTGGTGCTGCAGGTCGAGACGGGGGTTGGTCCCTTTGCTATGTTGCGTAGGATCAACTCTATTGAGACTGATAGTGGAAGAGTGCGAAGTATCGTAAATGATCCTAGAACGCTGGATATTGATATCGTATTTATTGAGGGCGTAAGAATACATTCCAAAGACTTAATTGTTCCCCATCCGAGAGCCCACGAGCGTGGTTTTGTAATCGCACCCCTTGCTGATGTTGCACCTTCAGTTGCGATGACGCTCGCACCTTCCTTATTTGGAGCTATAGATCGAGGGAGCCCGAGGGTCGGTAGAGAAGTACTTCCTGGTGTCGTCGATGTCGGTACGTTGAATGAGTTCGTTGATTAGATCAGCCGATATGGAGCTGTTAATGCCAGGTGGGCTACGGCTGCGAAAGAGCTGTCCGATGTGCCCTTGCTTGCAGCTGAGGTCCCCATGACTTCGAGGAAGGTTCTCGTGCGGAAAACGGTAGAGGCGAGGCGGTATTCCAGGGAGTATCGATGGTCAGTTTGACCTTTGAACGTATCCGCATTGCATCTTTGCATAGTCTCCCGTGGTCGTTGTGTTGGGGGTTATAACTTGCTTTTGTGTGTAGATGTAGGAAATACTCAGATAGTTCTCGGCGTATATGACTTATCTCTCGGTGGCGGTAGGAAGGACGCATCATGGGGACTGGTCCGACACTTTCGCTTAGCTACTAGAAATGACTATACCTCGGACGAGATGGCACTTTTATTATCGCAGATGCTTACTTTGGGGGGATTGGGGGGCACAAAAGAACTTACGGGAGCGGTGGTGGCCTCTACAAATCCGGCGGTTGGGGTAACGGTTGTTGAAGCTATAAAACGTTGGAGCCATCTCGATCCGCTCGTACTTTCTGGTAATACGAAAGTTGGAATGGAAGTACGATACGATCAACCTTTGGATGTTGGTCCCGACAGAGTAGCTGACGCGGTGGCTTTTCGGAGTCTTTACGATCCACCGGGAGATCG
>JAJYHJ010000062.1 GCA_021784785.1 Actinomycetes bacterium
TCTGACGTCTGATGTTCCCGGAATTGTGACAGACGATGCAGAGGTCAATAAAGAGGAGGTTTTGAAAGGCTTTCGCATCCCGATTACTCCCCATATCGGAACAGCTGGGGTAGCAATGGCAATTCCCGGTCGCGTCAGCACTGTTCCACCGGGCGAACATGGAGGAAATATCGATAATTGGAGGATTGGCGAAGGTTCAGTGATGTACTACCCGGTACTAGTACCTGGAGCATTGCTTTCGATCGGAGATCCACATCTATCGCAAGGCGACGGAGAGCTGAACGGTACTGCAGTTGAGGCTTCACTGGATGTGACTATCCAGATATTTCTCCACAAGCATACGAGATTTCCGAGCCCTCTATTAGAAACTAAAACTCATTGGTATGTACACGGCTTTGGCGACAACTTAGACGGCGCAATGAAAGAAGCTTCACTAAATATGTTGGAGTATCTAGTTTGCCATCATGGCATTAGTCGAAAAGATGCGTATGTTCTCATGAGCATCGCATGTGACTTTGGTGTTACACAGGTTGTGGATCGGAAGCAAGGGGTTCACGTTTCGGTTCCCAAAACTGTTTTCCCAAGTCGTCCAACCTAGCGTCCTCTCCACATTCTCCCTGTATAACAATGGTTCCAAGTATTCCTGTATGGAAGCGAAGATCTCGTTTGTACTTTTAGATATTACATCAGGCAAAGTCATCACCAAGATGACAGTTGCTCATAGAGCTGTAGAGTTCATACAGTTCTTAGAGCTCATCGATAAGAAAGTACCCAAAGAGCTAGATGTTCACATCGTACTTGATAATTACACATCCCATAGATGCGAATCAGTCTGAACCTAGCTCCTTGCCCACCCAAGATTTGAGTTCCACTTCACACCGACATATTCTTCGTGGATGAACCAGGTAGAACGTTGGTTCTCAGCTCTTACCACCAAGTACCTACAACGCAGTGTTCACCACAGTGTCACCGAACTCACCAATGGCATTACCAAGTGGGCCAAGAAATCAAATGACGATCCCAAGCCCTTTATATGGACCAAGAGTGCAAACGAGATCTTCGCTTCCATGCAAAAATACCTAGAGCCCATCATTTCACAGCGAAACTCAGATGAGGGACACTAGGAATCTCACCCCAAAGAGAGCAAATCTTCTTATACACTTTGAGGCCGTGAAGTTAGGGCATCTAACTCGTCAGCGCTTGTCTCAAAACCTGACGTGCTCATTAGCTAACAAGGCTATCTTTGCTCTGGTGACCTTACCAGCTGAGCAGTTCGCTTGGCAATGACTAAAGTAAGAGACTCTTTGTCATCATCGCTCAACGTAACGACATAGGTGGATCTACGACCACTGAAATTGGCCTTGAAACTTCTGATGCAAGAACTTGAGGATCTTGATGAAGCTCCAACTCTGTCTATCGGGAGTATATGCCTTCTTCTTCTCGTGGCTTAGTTAGTTCGATCGTCATAAGCTCCACCATCTGAGATGCCTGTGTTCTGGCCATGTCTGCGAGCTTCTCCAGGCGAACGAAACTGCCAGCGGCAGCCGATTCAACCACGGCTTGCGCTAAGGTGTGGAATGCCGAGTGGCTTTCTCTAATGAGCGCGAGATTTCCGAACCTGTAGGGTTCGACGTTCATCCAATTATCTAAACTACATCTTGAGTCTAGTTCTTGGGCAAGATTGATTCTTCTGTGTGGAATCTTTACGTCTTGTGTTAGACGTCCAAGCAATCGGAGATGGTCTAGTAAAGCTCCAAACCACATCTGTGAGCTATCTGCTATTGCAAGTTGGTAGTTGGTCGCAAACTCCCTCAACTTGGACTCTGGTATTGGTCTTGATATTCCGTAACCTTGAAGGAAACCTACACCAGTCTGACTCAATGCCTCGATGTGTAAAGCGGTTTCGGCACCTTCGGCAACAATGTCGACACCGACCCCATTTCCAAGTTGTACGATAGTGTCGAAGAAGGCAAGGTTCTTAGGAGAGTGTAAAATATCGCGCGCAAAACCTTTGTCGATTTTGATTTCGTCTATTGGCAACTCCCGAAATCGTAGAAGTGAAGAATAACCGGATCCTACGTCATCAAGAGCAATGCGGACTCCAAAGGCCCGCATTTGTGCGATGTTGGCGTATGCGATTTGAGACGCTAATATCTCTCCAGTCTCAAGAATCTCTAAGACAATATCTTTTGGATCTGACGATACCGGAAGTAAAGAGAGTAGTTCGGTGGCGAAGTTTGGGTCGCAGAGATCGTCTGGAGTAGTGTTTATACTCATTGAAAGTGATTGCCCGTCTGGGCGAATCCGTTGCTGTACGGCAAGCGCTTCTTTGAAGACCGCTCTTCGAAAGTCTCTTGCCTCTTTCTTGTCAAGTTGATTTAAAAACTCAGGTGGAGTTAGAGTTCTATTGTCGATCGTCCATCTAGAGAGCGCTTCAAAACCAATGACCTTTTTGCTTTGAAGAGAAACAATCGGTTGATATAGCAGGAAAGCGCTTCCGTCTTTAAAAGCGGTGGAGATCTTAGGAAGCCCCCCAATCTCAGAGTAGAAGTTTACTGAACCCAGCTTTGACGCGACTCGTTTGGCTTCATAAAGCGCTTGCTCTGCGCAACGTATGACGTCCTTATAGTCTGATGCATCTCGTGGATAGAAGGCCACGCCAGTCGTCCACGTATAGTGGATGGCGCCGATTCGCTTCAGTTTGAATCCAGAAACGTTTGAAAGATTTTCAAACATCTCTTTTACGTGTTCCGGGTCGGTCGTTTGATCAATGAGAACTGCGAACTGGTCACCGCCGATCCTAAAGATCCTTTCGTTGTTCTCAAATGTCTCAACCATGGCATTTGCAAACTTGGAGATAACCTGATCTCCCACCTCGGTCCCATGAAGACTATTGATCGATCTGAGGTCATCGATGTCGATGAAGCAAAGAGCAAACTCGCTACCGTCTTTAGCTGCGTCTTTTGTTTTTGCGTAAAGTAAGTTCTCGAACTGGGCACGATTACACAAAGAGGTAGCTTGATCATGGGTAGAGAGCCACAGGGTGTTTTGACGATACTGGCTGGTTTGATGCTGTTGTCTAAGTAGTCGTAAGGACTGCTGCATTAACCTTTGGAGCGTCGCCATAACGTCAAGCACTGGAGGCTGGAAGAGATTTGCTATCGGTGATGCTGCAACTATAACCATCTCAGGTAGCTTTTCTCCAACCGGCATAGAGACAGCCGACCGCCATCGATGCGCAATAAAGAAGTCCTTCCACGGTGAAAGACCTTTGGCATTTATCAGGTCGTTGCTATGAGATACGGTATTCGTCAAAAGAGCTTTTGCGGATAGAGGGTGTATCTTATTTGTAGCAGTGGCAGGAATCTTGAATTTTTTTAGTTCACTAGATCCAGCTCCAACTGCAAAGCTTATATCAAAGCATCCAGATTGAAATGACTCAGATCCAACCCAAACGCCGTGAAAGATTCCCGATGCCATTAGCGCGTTGACGCAAGAAGATATTAGCTCGTCTTCATCGTTGATCGTTTCACCGACACACGCTATTATCTCCGTAAAACGGGAGGTAAGGGACGTTAGTTTCTTGGAGCTTACTGAACCAAATCGTTGAGACTCGCGTTCGATTGGCTGAGCAGACAGTAAGATGCTGTACTCATTTGGAGCGCAGTCGTCTCCATGCTTTATAAGTGCGGAGATGCGGTGACCCTGAGTTCCAATATCTGAAATGCCTTTTACTTTGACATATGATGAACCGACAAATCCAGGTCCAAGGGTTGACTCTGAGAATATGCTTACGCTATCAAAGCCCGGAAGTAACTGAGTTATATTCAATCCATTTACCGACTCCGGCGATATGTTAATAAATATTGGCCAGGCATGACAGGCCCTTACCGACGTGATAAGTCCAAATCGATTACACGATACGGTGCCTATCTCAGTGGGTTCGTTGGGGGTCGGTTGCTCAGCCAGAGTTTGATCCTCATCGTAGGACCAAGATTCCTCTTCTTTATGTCCGATAATGTACTCGGAGTTCACCAAGCCTCCCACTTGTTAAAGGTAGTACACACTTATAGTGTTTCTTTCATCACGCAAAACGGTAAATTACTACTGTTGAGCCTATACCCATTTCTCAGGCCATGTTCATTACTTTTTACACTTATTTGTCAGATTTGTCGAAAAATCTCAAAAAAGTGGCGAAATTGAAGTCAAATTAGGGTAATTGGTCAGTACCCGACGCGTTCCGCGGTACGGATTGTAGGCGTTCTGTAGATGCAGAGGTCACATGAGGTGCGAACGGTATTACCCAGACCTTCTTGTAAGCGAAACTCTATTGCTTGAAGGAGATGGGAGTGAGGACCAATTGCCTGACCTCTCATAATGGTTGGCGCTTCGTCCACAGTGCTAGCCCAACTCTTCGCTTGCTCAAACATGCGATCAATGAGAGTTCCATGAAACAAGAAGAATGGCTGTATGACGATCTTAGAATAGCCAAGACGGCGTAAGATATCGAGACCTTGAGGGACAGTTGGTAGCGCTAGGGAGACAAATGCAGGTTGGATAGCTGAGAAGTCCGATGAAGATCTTTCAATCAAGAGCCTCATGGCTTTATACATCTCCGCGTTGCCATCTGGATCACTGGAACCTCTGCCAACTAAGAGGACACCTGTTGGGTCAGCCGTATCTGTAGTAGATAATGCCATAGCTTCGGTGATGCGTTCTTCTAGTACCGATAAGATCTCAGGAAGAAGTCCCAGGTGACTCGTGTAGATAACTTCGAGGTCCCTTCCGCCTAATTTCTTTGCTAGGCGAGTGAGATTAGGTCCGTCATCTTTCATATGTCCGGCCGGGAAAAGGACTACGGGAATGATTACTAAGCGCTTCAGATGTTCGGTGGTGATGATCGTCTCCAAGGCAGCACTCATATCTGGTTCCGCAAGTTCAATGAATCCACCACTGACTGGAAGGTGAAAGCTGTTCTTTGCCTTAGACACCAGCTGGAGAAATTGCTGTTGGCCAACGAGCGATTTAGTTCCATGTCCCATAAGGAAAAGTCCATCTCCAGATTGAAGCGGAATCATCTTAGGCATCCTTTCTTTTAGAGGGTCCTTGGAGTCAGTGCTCTAATGAATATACTCCTGACGCCATCTTGCCTATTGCATTTATAACAGCAGCGGTAACTGCGGTTCCGCCACGTCTACCGGTATTTGTAATATATATAGAGTTGCTGGTAGCTAGGCTGTCTTTTGACTCAACTGCTCCGACGTAGCCTACGGGGAGTGCAACGATACTTAGAGGCCCCTCCATGGAGTCGGAGAGTTCGATCAGAGCCTCTAGGGCTGTAGGTGCACAGCCTACTACATAGACGGCGTTCGTTTTGAACGTTTTGACAGCGTGATACATGGCCGCGTAAGACCGCGTCTTACCCTGTATCGGCGTAAATCCTCGCTCATATGCACATAGTGTCGATACAGTATTAATAGACATTGTGAGCGATCTAACGTCCGTGATGACCTGCGTTTTGGATGCAATGAGGTCGATCATGTGTTCAGCAGCGTTGGGTGAGAATCTCATGGTGTCAGCGAATACCGGGTCGGCACTTGCGTGAATGACTCGCGCGACAATCTCAGCCTCGCTGGTGCTGTACCTTTCGAATGAAACCTCTTGTTGGATAATCTGGAAGCTCAGGGCTTCGATCTCGGAACCCAACATATTAGAGTGTCCGCGAGACTGCGTGTTTTGGTCCGGATGAGGGCCGTGATTCAAGTCGGTACTCCTTGAACTTTCGATAATGCATCGCATCGGCCGGACAAACCTCTAGACATTCGAGGCATCCAGTGCAAAGATGTGCAACGAACTCTGGTTTCCTTGGATGTCGCCTTAGAGCTCTGGTTGGACAGGTCGATATGCAAAGACCACAGCCTTTGCAGGAGTCCGTAACCTCTATCGATTTGCAGAAAACGGTTCCTATCACTTTAGTTACATGAATCATCGTATCCACGCCTCGTATAGATGATGTCTTCGTCGACGACAGTCCATGGACCCCCAACTATGACTACTGTCTCCATATCAATGCTCTCTTCATCTAGTTCGCCTATCGAGGTTATCCATGTGCTCTGGCCAACTCGAGATACCGCCTTTGCGACAAGTACAGGCGCATCAGCACCCCGTACACCCTTCAGGATTTCCATAGCCTCTCGAAACTGGTGTCGCCTATTTTTGGACCTTGGGTTGTAGAAAATAAGTGCTAGATGCGTAGGTGCTAAATTTACGAGAGCGTCTCTGATGAACGCCCAAGGTGTAAGCAGATCAGAAAGGGAGATGTAGGCATGGTCATGTCCTAAGATCGCTCCTGATGTGGACGCCGCTGCAAGAGCAGCTGTGACTCCTGGGACGATCTCTATGTCATAGCTCCCTGCTCTACCTTGTATAGAGCGTCTCTCATAGAGCAATGAAGCCATTGCATAGACCCCTGGATCACCTGAACACACAAGGGCGACGGTCGCACCGCGGGACGCCTCTTTTATTGCTCGATCTACTCGGTCGATCTCTTCCCCGATCTTATAACTCAGTTGCAGCTGGCCAGGGGTTAAAACGTCCCTACAAAGGTTCAGATAGCCCTCGAAGCCGATTACCACCTCCGCCATTCGCAGTACGATCTCACTCTTTCTGGTTCTGAGCAACGGAGATCCTGGACCAACGCCAACAACACTTACGACTCCTCGATCTTGGATCTGGGCAATAGCTAGTGTTGCCTTTGGTGAACGCCGTTTTTCAAGAACTAGTTGTGAACCAGAGGAAGCTCCGAGTAAGCACGCAGCTTCGGCGACCGACGCCGTTCCCACTGCGTCGTCAACTACCTTCGAAGGGTTGGGCACTCGGACCTCTTGAAGCTCATCCGCTCCGTACGCCCTCACCTCAAGCCCCAAGGACACAATCGCTGGATGGTCTTTTCGGATATCTATCGTGGCAGCACATAATACTTGGCCGAGATCTGCATTAAGCACGCTTAGGGACTCTTGAACGAGTTTGGAAAGTTCATCAGGTGAGCAGTCAGAGGAACACCCAATGCCAAGTACTAGACGTTTTTTGGTGAGAAGGACATGACCTTTATTGTTGTCGTTTCTCAGACCTGCATCGTTGCGTGCTATTTCTATGATGTAATCTTGGCTACGTTCATCGAGGGTATAGAGTGCCTCTAAGACATTGGGAAGTCCACATGAGTTAGCCACCAGAGCAACAGGCTTTGCTTCGTTAATTTGCCGTTGCACAGATGCAAGGTCACCTTGTGCGAAATAAGTCGGTATCTGGTCAAGAGCAGGTTTCCCGTTGAGATCGGAGGCTGTAGTTATGACTGGTCGGATCTTTAGAGTACTCTCTAGGTATTTGGCGACTTGATTTCCGCCTTTGTGAGCCCCAAGGAGCACCACGCAGTGCGCTAACGTTTCGTCGACACAAACGACAGCTGGATCTTTAGCTTTGTCAAGTGCGAGTCTTGCAATAGCTCTAACCGCAATTGGGACAGCACATACATATATAACTAATTCGAAGTGCTCGAAGAGGGATGAATGGTAAAACGCTTCCTTTAAGGGTAGAACCCTTGCACCAACAACCTTAGAGATCTCGCCAGCTATAGGAGAGTTCGATATGATTACGGTTTTCTCTGCACTTGGATAGAAATCTGGTCTATATGTACTCACTGTTAAAACTCGTTCCAAGCCAAAAATACGGGGTTCGAAGGAAGAAGCCTAGTCCGATCCTCCTTAGGGCCAAACCGTATGACGTTATGAGAAAAGACCTCCTTTACGTTTCCAAACACCTTGTAGGCGAGAGCCACTTCTTCGGGTGATACAAAACTCACGCAGAACCTTGTTCCACTTGGAGCCAAATTAAAGGTGGTGGCTGCGAGCTGAACCCCACCCCCTCCGAAAAAGACCGCCTCTGGTTGGATTTTTATGATCTCTTCGGGCGCGAAGCTCTTATTGATTAGGGTCGAGTTTACGTTGAAGGTTTGTAGGTTTAGCTCTATAATGGCCGACTTGATCTCATCTTGTTCAAACTGACAAAGATGCAGGTCTGGACGTAGGCGGTTCACTGTGATCCCAATACCTCCGTAACCTGCTCCAACTTCTAAGAATCGACTGCCAAAAGACAGGGAGTCGATCTGTAGCAGTGCGGGGACGAGAGCCTTGATCTCAATCTTGGAGTAGTTGCTGTCGAGATGAGCAAAGCTATCTTCGTCAAAGGCTGATAATACGGGTGACGCTTTGGTGGAGATCTCAAAAGAAGACGCTCTATCTGCCGCTTTTCTAAGTACCAACACGACGGAGTTGTCAGAGTAAGGTAGAATCTTTGGGGATGGACCACTGATTCTCTCTTTGTCAGTGAGCAGATTCTCAAAGATCCATACTTCGTCAGACGGGTCTAACGTATCTTGCAGTGTCTCGATGAGTTTTTCAGGTGGAAAATTAGGTCCGCACAGTACAGCAATACCTTGAGAAGGATCCAAAACGCTACGGAGGACCAGTACTTTAAAGTGTTCTTGGTCTCGTCCATGTGCAGACAAAACAATCAGGTTCTCCCATGCGGTCTTAACTCTTGCTGCTGCGTAAGCTATAGACGAAGGAGAAGGAACTACCTCAAACTCTAACTGACTTTGTGCAAGATAGCGAGTAACGCCAAAAAACCCAGGATCCCCACTTGCGAGTATGACGCATGGTTGAGACACACTTTCAAGTGTCTTGGCAAGGTTATAAAAGGGTTTTGGATATGGCTGCAAGTCAACGGAACTAGTATCTAGCTGATGCGAGAGGGCTTCGACCCTCCACGGTGCTCCGATAATCGTTTTAGCTTCGAGTACCTTAGCTTGGGCGTTAGGAGATAACTCATCTAGAGAGTCGCCTACGATGCCAATAACGGAGATCAAAGGTTGTACCACTTTTGGTAACGAGTAGGAAGGTTGGGATTTGTCGACACTATGGCCTCCGTTCCTTCTAGATCGACCATGGTTATGTCGATCCTAACAGTGCACTTGATGTCTTTGGCACAGCTTACCCGTGCCTGCTTCACAAGGTGAAGAAGAGGCTCTAGATCTCCCTGTTCAAGGCATACTTCGAAGAAGTGACGAGCGGTATTGGTGGCCGTTGCGGCTTCGAGAACGTCCTTGGCAGATCTACTAGCCAAGGCGGCGTCTCTAAGCACCTGCGTGTCTACGTTGGATCTATGAAAGTGAGTCATCAGCATGCCCTGCGCGAGTTTCGTTACTTTTCCGACCATGCCTACCCATTGAACGGATTCGAACCCCACCTTTGCGCTGTGTTTTAGCGCCACGCCACTGTAGTCACCGATCTCAGTAAATACCAGAGGATTGGCCTTTGGGAAGAGGTATCGGGCACAGCTTTCACTTTTTGACCCTGTTGCCAGTATCGCCTCTCTTTCACCTTGAGATCGTGCGACGTCAAGCTGCTGAACCATCGCTGAGCGGAAAGATGAAGTTGAAAACGGTTTTACTACGCCTGTAGTTCCTAGAATTGAGATCCCTCCAACTATTCCTAGCCGTGCGTTGGTAGTTTTCTTAGCCATCTCTTCTCCGCCAGGGACGGATATGACTATACGAACGCCTCCAGAGTAGACCTCGCGAATCGCTTCTTTAATCATCTTTTGAGGTACTGGATTGATAGCTGGTCCTCCAACTGTGAGTCCAAGTCCAGATAACGTGACAGTCCCTACTCCCTCTCCGCCTTCAATTAGAATCTCATCGGAGTCGACAACGATATATGACTCGGCTGTTACGTGAGCTCCATCTGTGCAGTCAGGGTCGTCGCCGGCGTCTTTGATAATGTAGCAACGACTGTACGCGTCAGTTAAGACGTTAAAGGTCGCTCGTCCACCTTTTGGTAGCGGTATTGAAATACGATCTGGTATTTTGCCAGAGACAGTGGCGATAACTGACGCTTTTGCGGCAGCGGCAGCGCAAGACCCCGTCGTCCATCCAGTGCGAAGTGAGCGCTTATTGGGTGGCGGTGGCGGAAGTACGTCTTGTAGGTCGATTGGATTTAAATCTTTGCCCATCGGATTTCCACTCTATAGTGCGCTACGAAGCGCCTTAGTGGGTCGTCCCGCCGTATCTCCAAGAGACTTTTTACGAAACTTGTGAGCAAAGTTTGGGTTATAAAGGTGAGACCTAAGCGGTTCTCTACTCAAAGCGTCTCCAACAATAACCAATACAGTGCGTCTTGCTCCGATCTCTTTCATAGCGTTCGCTAACTTACCAAGAGTTGTTAGCTTCACGACCTCGTCATCCCAAGAGACGCGAACTATGATAGCTACGGTAGTGTCTTTATCGTATCTGCTTCCTTCGACGAGTAACGACTTTTGCAGTTCCTTCGGATAGGCTCCTGATAAAAATACGCACAAGGTGCCACCAGTACGAGCGTAGTTCTCAAGATGTTCGTCACTTGGCATAGAAGCAGAGGTCTTTTTTGCGAGCCGTGTAAAGACCACGTTCTGGGAGACCCCAGGAATGGTGAGTTCGCGTTGTAAAGTGGCTGCGGCTGCAGCCACTGAGGTTACCCCAGGAATGACTTCAAAGTCGATTCCGCTGTGTCTGAGAAAATCGATCTGTTCTTGAACGGCACCGTAGATGGATGGATCGCCAGAGTGTAACCTAACCACGCGTCTGTTTTTGTTTGAGGTGTAAACGCTCAGGACATCCTCCAGTGTCATTGTAGCCGAGTCAAATATCTGGGCATCTTTGTCCTCCACGTAGGAAAGCAAAGCCTCCGGAATAAGTGAAGAAGCCCAGATTACTACTTCGGCCTTTTTCAGTCTTTCAGCCCCTCTAACTGTAATGAGATCATCTGCTCCGGGTCCAGCACCGACAAGGGATATCACTATTTACGCTCCTGAGTTACTGCTCCTATGTGAACGCCTAATATGAGGGCGAACGTGCTTATGAGCTTATTAGCTGTTACTTAGGTCTTTGCGTATCAACCATGAGGTTTCGGTGGAATAACGACGGTACTTAGATACGGAAGGGGTCCCTCTACCTCGCTAAGGGGCATCACCTTAGACGTGGCGAGTCCTATCTCGACACCTACTAACCCTGATAGATACCGTTCAGAGTTCCTGAGAGTGTTGGCAATGGCTTTTATCTTTGAGCCACTTTTGTATATGACAACTGCTCTGTGTTCATCTCTGATCTCTCTCTCGATATCGTCGATGTTGGCAAGTCCGCTTAGAAGCACTAGCGAATCGTCTTCGTCTGTAAGCTCCATGGGGTTCTCTGATAGAACTGCTTGAAATGCCATGATTCCTGGCGTGGTTCTCACCTCCGCGTCGGGAAGGAGCTGTTTTACGTGTTTTGCAATGAGTCCGAAGGTTGAGTAGATATTGGGATCGCCAAGGGTCAAAAAAGCGACATTTGAAATAGTACCTTGGCCCACTTTGTTAGCGATAAAGGTTGAGGCAGACCGAGCAGAGCTTTGACGCGCCTGTGAACCTACCTCGCCTGACGACATGTCAAAAAGCACCCTTTCAATCTCTAGTTCCGGGAGTACAGAGCGAACGATTGCTTCGGCTCGACCGCCTTGCCCGGGTACTGAAGTAGGGGCAAGAACGAGGTCTGCCTGCTTGAGTAAATTAATAGCTTGAAGCGTGAGGAGCGATGGATCTCCCGGACCAACCCCCACGCCTGTTATAGACAGCGCCTTTTTCATTGCTAATGACTGTAGTAACTAAACGGAGATGAGGCTCTTCGTATCATGATCAAAATCTAAACTTTTGTTTACTTATTGTGGTGGATATCTCACGGATGCGGTATGTTAGTTGTGGTAGTCAAAAACGGTTGGTAGTCGTGTTACTTTAATACTTCTAAAGATAGCCACTGTTCTTGCCGATAGATAGTTCAGATTTCAATTCGCGAGTGAGGTGAAGTCTTCTTGGTTAGAGGGGTCCAAAGGAATTTGAAAGGAGTAGGGGAGAGCGTTCATTCTTTCCTCAACTCGAACAAGCGACAGAATCACTTCGCGAATCTGTTCCTAAATGAAGCGCATTCATGGCTGGCAATATATTTTCTTCTTGAAGGATTTGTAGTTTTATATCAGAGCTTTGTCTTCCACCTTGGTATTAGACCACTAGATATCTTTGTGGCAACCCTAGGGTTTTGTGGATATCTAGGTGTATCAAGGAAGAGACGTCGGGCTACGATAAACGGTTTTATATACGGAACGCTTGCGGCTGCAGCAATTACGAGCTATCTTGCGTACCTTGATGTCAACGGTGAACTCTCAGCGATGTTAGTCCTAACCTACGCCTGGCTAGCATTGGTGATCTACAGCGTGTTATCGTTTCGCCAAGCGATGTGGGTGAGTGTCGCTCTTGTGTTCTTTTATAGTTTGGGACTTGGATTAGGCAAAGGTTTTGGACCTGGACTGTCTACGTGGATTCCAGTACTCGCAGTCCTAACCGTTGGGGGCGTGTTTGTCTCAAGAGTGATATCACGTCTAGGAGAGTTTGCATACCTCGATGAATTAACAGGACTGCCAAATCGAAGATTTTTGATCATGAACCTTACGAGAGAGATCAAGGCAGCCAAAAGGTTAAAGGCGCCGCTATCGGTCGCCATCATCGATCTTGACGATTTTAAAGTATTGAACGACTCTCTTGGTCACGTGGCTGGTGACAAAGCTTTGGTGGATCTCGCCTACGCTTGGAGTTCGTCTTTGCGAGGACGAGACTTCGTCGCACGTTACGGTGGCGATGAGTTTGTAGTTGTAATGCCGGAGTGTAACGCGACTCAGGCTGCGGCTGCCTTGACTCGTATTCTTACGTTGACGCAGGGGATCTCGGGTGCATCGTTCGGGGTCGCTGAATGGGATAGACGCTCGACCATCGAGGAACTTTTAGTAGCAGCTGACTCATCGCTTTATGAGAACAAACGTCAAAAACGGGACGGAGGTTTGAAGAAGGCGGATCGATCATCTGCATCTGGACAACCACACCTGATCTACTTGCACTCAGATTCGGTAAGGATGTTTTAGGTAGGACATTGACGACCGAAATCTAGCAGTTGACGGGTGCTTTAGGCTAGCTTAGCCACGCCAGTGCAGTTTAGAGGGCTATTTTAGGACTGTAACTACATTCTAGGTGACTGGTGTTAATCAGGCATCTATCGTGCAACCAGACGTAGGAGCAGTTGCGTTTCTCAGTTTTGACTCTCTTGAAGGTTACTGGCTCAGAAAAACTGGGTAAATGTGTTCACTTTGTAGGAACTGATGGACTCTTTGGGTACCACTTGGTATCCAAAGGACCTCTATCTTCCTATTACGTTGCTACCTCCCATCCTCCATGAGGGATCGA
>JAJYHJ010000033.1 GCA_021784785.1 Actinomycetes bacterium
GTAGGTCTCTGGGGCAAATACTAGATCCTTATTCAAAGGCCTTTGTGGACACAGCCAACAAAGCAGCTGTTGAAAGAGTAAGACATGGACGAGAGTCGTTACGGGTAGTTAACTCT
The DNA here is from genome assembly GCA_021784785.1 of Actinomycetes bacterium. Classification (GTDB taxonomy): domain Bacteria; phylum Actinomycetota; class Acidimicrobiia; order Acidimicrobiales; family Acidimicrobiaceae; genus Ferrithrix. Next base: position 117 of record JAJYHJ010000033.1, read on the forward strand.
ACAGCGGGACGCCTGTGTTGGTCCACTAAAGCGGGGGGCGTAGTCCTTCGCTACTAAATGCGGCGTCCAGGGTAGGCTTTATCTGAAGCAGTATGGATCTTTGAATATGATCTTTGATCGCAATACGGAACTGCTCGACAGAAGCCTTTGCATCATGGCGTCCGTCATAGAGAGCTACCGCATAAAATACATGGCCCATCGCATAACTCGGTGATAACGAGATCGAGACCTTGAGTAAGTTCATGCCCTTGCTCTCCAACGCACCATCTTTGCGTAGCGATCCCACCTGGAAAGAGATCCAGCCCTGATACGCTAAGGCTTGAGGTTGTGTCGGATCTGTCTGCAAGACCTTTGCAAGAATTTGACTAGCAGCGTCATATTGACCCGCGCCTGCTAGAACCTCTGCATCTAGTACCTGCTGATCCACGGTGGTTGACGAGGGTCCTGAATTTGTCGAGCCGGCGAGCAGCCCATATCCCAAGATGCCGCCTCCCGCAAGGAGAAACGCTACTGAGCCTAAAAGCAGAAGAGATCTCTTCCCCTGATCCCTTGCAGACTTTACTAACTTTGAAGCCCGTTCACTCAATGATGGTCCCCCAGGGTAAGAACCAGCAACGGCTCCAACATCTGCGACTGAAGCATTGTAAGGGATACTCGTCGAAAGGCTCAACTTTCGCTTCTGAGACACACTTCCTCGAAGACGAAAGACCTCTAAGATCGCCGCTACCAAGAAAGAAGCCGGTAGGAACCAAAGCAAGAGGTTAATCCCAGACTTTGGTGGCGTCATCAGTATCTCACTTCCGTACGTAGTAACCAACGTGTCCAAAATCTCGGAGTTACTCTCTCCACCAGCGATCGCCTTTCTAATAAAGACCCGCATGGTGTACGATGTCGCGTCGTTCGAATTATAGATAGAAAGGTCGATACAGGTAGGACACTTAACCTCCTTCTCCAAAGTTATCGCTCTTGACGGGGAGTCTGAGGTTGTAAGGTTCTTGTAGGTAACAAAACTCAAAGAAACCAACACTACGATACCTGCCAAAATCCAAAACCGCTTCCGCCTTGAAACAGCAGTTGCCTTAGTCAAAACAGTCACATCTAGTACCCCTTCGACTTCGCGATCTGAACCAGGACAGAGAGTTGCTTAGCCGTAATAGGACCAATGATTTTGGTCACCACCTTCCCGTTTGGAGCAACTAGAAAACTCTCAGGAGGCTCCGTGACACCCCAGCGTAAAGCAGTCTGTCCATTTGAGTCCACTACTACGGGCCAGTTAGCACCGTAAGATGAGAGAAACGATGTCGCCGATGCGCTTTCATCGTCGTAGTCGACTCCCAAAACCTGGACTACGTTAGACTCGCTCTTCGCAAACGACACCAACTGCGGCATCTCTGTCTTACAGCTACTACACCACGACGCAAAGAAATTGACTAAGACAAATCGGCCTTTGTAGTCTGACAACGATGTAGAGCCACCCGAAAGTAAAGGTCCACTTAGGACGGGGGCGCTGTGGAACAATAACGGAGATGGGGCGCTTTGGGTCGACGCCGGCTTTCGGGTGGCTAAGAAAGCTGCGAACACGATAAATACAACCCCCAAGAGAGTCGCCACAATTCGAATGCGCCTTGACCCACGGGAGATCTCACGAACTGACGTACTTTGGTCATCTGACCCAAGATCTTCATCCGCGGAAAAGGGTTCCGAGATCGAACTCACCTCCAACTTAGACATATCTAACTCGGCGACGGTTGACTAAGCAGACTCTCATCTTGCCCTACTAACACAACTTCGTCGGAAATGTCGCCTTTCCCTAGGCCATTCTTCCGTACCTTTTTGAGCCTTCGCTCTGACCAGCCAAATGCTGCAAGTGCAGCACCAAGTCCCATAGTTGCCGCTCCCACCCACAGCCAAGAGATCAAGGGTTGGATGATGATCCCTATGGTAATGCGAGGGTGCCGAAGTGCAAGGTTAGGTGCGTTATTAATCGTCAGATAAATATCGCGAGAAAACTGAACATCGACAGACGGGGATCCAACGGCTTCTGTATATGTACCAAACTGACTTATAGCTGGGTGAAACGGTCCCACCCCATTTATCAGGACGTTTGCTTCAAAACTACTCTTCGCTGGAGTCACAACATTTTGAACTCCTAGGTACGTTACTCGCGCACCAAAGAACTCGGCACTTTGACCCCTAATCAATCGCACCTCTCCTTTGTGGCCAAAAGTCGTCGCCGATACAAGAGCAAACGCAATTAATGCCACCCCAATATGTACGACCATTCCTCCATTTCGCTTTGACAACAACCCTCTGACAATACCTTTTTGTCTTCCTATAGTTACAGTAGATCTGTAGATCTGATATGCCGCGGACACAAGTGCAAATGTTGCCAATGAGAAAGTGGCGAGAACGTCTAAGTGATACTCACCCGAGATTACCGATAGTGCTAGAACCGTAATAGCCGCAGCAGCGGGAACACGCACCCTGTCACCAATCTCTGAAAGTGTCGAGGATCTCCACGGAACCACCGGAGAGATAGCCATGAAAAACAACAACAACAGTCCTATCGGTGCTGCAAATGAATCGTAGTAAGGGGTACCAACCGTTACTGGTTCGGGTGAAACTATCTGCACAATCAGAGGAAACGTTGTACCCAAAAGTACTACAAACGCGAGCCCCGAGAAAAGCAGGTTGTTTACAAGCAAGGCAGTCTCTCTGTTAAGGGACGTTCTGACCCTTCGCCCTGAGCGCATCTTATCCGCTCTAAAACCTACGAGTCCTACTGAAAATACAAGTACCGCACCAAAAAATACGATCAAAATGTCCCCGAGGTTGGAGTCAGAAAAGGCGTGAACCGACTCAAGCACACCCGATCGGGTAAAGTAGGTTCCAAGTATCGTAAGAGCGAACGCTGCTGAAATCAGAGAGTAGTTCCATACTCGCATCGAGTAACGTTTTTGTTGAGCCACAGAAGAATGTAAAAACGCTGTTGCACATATCCACGGTAAGAACGCAGCGTTTTCAACTGGATCCCATGCCCAAAAACCACCCCACCCTAAGACTTGATAGGACCACCAAGCCCCAAGTGCTATTCCAATCGTCAAAGCCGACCAAGATAGCAGCGTCCAAGATCGAGTCCTCTGTAACCAAAAGCTCTCTTTCTCTCCAGTAATTAAAGACGCCGACGCAAAAGCAAAAGGCACCGTCATGCCTACAAAACCTGCGTAGAGCATAGGTGGATGAACTGCTACCAAGGGATAATCCTGAAGTAATGGGTTAGGGCCCTGCCCATCGGCAGGAATAGCTCCCACGGTATGCACGAACGGATTAGCTGGACCAACCATAAGTGCAACGAAGAATACTAAGACCACTCCGGCGATTACAAGAGCCCAAGAGGTAGTACGTTCACCTGCATAGCGCCGAGTCACCACAACCATCGCCACTATGAATAGGGAGAGGATTAATGCCCAAAGTAACATTGATCCTTCTAAGGCCGACCACATACCTGTTATTGAGAATAGGAGAGGTGTCTCTCTCGAGTTATTTTGAACCACATACTCTAGCGAGAAGTTATGAGATATAAGTGCTTGTTCCATGGCAGCCGTAGACACCGCGAGTCCGCCAGCGGCCACAACTAAAAAGTATCGACCTTGGCGTCTTGCAAACTCCGAGTCTTTATAGATGCTATAGAGGAGAGCCACGACTCCAAAGGTTGCTGCCACGACCCCGAGAAGAATCCCGGTTCGCCCGACTGCTATGTCCACTAGCTGGTTCCTCCTGCATTCTTGATCCGACTTGGATGCGCAGCTACATAGTTCGCGGAGTGTTTGACCATGATTTGATCGGAGAGAAAGGTATTGGATGTATTTGACTGGAAGTGACCCACTACGACTACTGGAACGGAAGGTTGAAACAGCTGCGGAGGTGCACCTATCTCAACGACTGGAACCACTGTATGATCGAACCTTACAGAAAAGTTTACCCCCGACGGGGTTGGTTGAACTGTACCGGGAACCACGACTCCTTCCATGCGGAATGTCGAAGTTCCAAGTTGCGCTTTATCAGTGACCGCTTGTTGGGCTGTGTAGAAGTAGACGAGGGCCGATGACAGGCCCTTATAGAGAATAAAAACTAACGCTGCGATGACTACAAATATCGCAGCAACAGCGGAGCGTTTTATCTTTCTCTTCTTACCCTTTGTACCAGGTATCTCTTTCCAGTCAGTAACGTTTTCACTCGAAATGTCTAGCACCTCTGACTCAGGTTCCATCACTTGAGTTCCTCTGCTGTCCACCGTCTTCGTTATCCGTTAGGACAACCGCCACGTTTAACTTCTTCGATCTGACAGCGAGCCAAATCGCGTAAGAGCCGAGACCTGTTGCAACTGCGATATAACCCGCCTCAACGAAACCATTCATCTAAAGACCTCCTCTAAAGATTCTCAGATTGTACCCACTCGTTCTTTGATCGCTCTTTCTACAGTTTGGTCCTCAAGTTTGAACTGGGTCCTGGCTATGTCGTATCTTTTAATCACCATCCAGACATAGACCACCGTGAAAGACAAAAATCCCAAAAGTAGCGTCCAAGCCATCTCGCCATGGATCTTTGGATTTAGGTCCGCGTTGAAAACGGTCGCACTTTGGTGAAGAGTCTTCCACCAAACTACAGATTGATGAACTATCGGCACATCGATAAAAGCGATGAGTGCAGCAACCGCAGAGCGCTTTGCTCTTTGTTCGCGGTCTTCGCTAACTCGTCTAAGTGCAAGATAGCCGAGGTAAAGTACCAACAGTAAGGCAGTCGTTGTCAAGCGAGCATCCCAAGTCCACCAAACACCCCAGGTCGGACGTCCCCATATAGATCCGGTTATTAGAGTAAGCGCTGTAAACACTACACCTACTTCAGCGGAAGAAGCCGCGAGTAGGTCCCACTTATAGTTTCTGGTCTTTTTCCAAAGGTAAGCTAAGCTTGCGAGCGACGTAACACCGTAAGCTAAGTAAGCTACCCATGCCACAGCTGGATGGACATAGATCAGGCGAACCAAGTTACCCTGGAACACATCTGGAGGAGTAATCCACAGTCCCATGATGTAAGTCACGCCAACAGTTACAAGTGCAAAAGCCCCTACCAGTGCTATCCAACTCTTCCTAGCCATAGCTACTCCTCTAAAACCGACCCAAAGGTCAACGTTCCCAAAGACAGGAACGCGGCCGCAAATAGTATGAGAAGACCAACCCATGGATCCCCTAAACCAGCCTTGCCCGCAATCTCATTTTCCCATGCTTTAGTACCACTTAGCAAAACGGGAGCAACCACAGGGAGGAGGAGCAACGGAAGGATCGTTTCCTTCGCTTTAGAGGCTGACGTCATAGCAGAGAACGTGACTCCCACCGCCAATATACCCAAGGTTCCAATCAGTCCAGTGAAGGCGAGGTCGACGAGTTCATGCAGGTGAACGGAGTATAGAAGCACAATTCCAAGCGTTAAGAATACCTCCAACACTACCATCTCAACCAAAACCGCAAACACTTTGCCGACGTAGATCCCGGCTGGATCAAGTCCATAAAGTATGAGAGCATCCTTAGCGCCATTTTCAGTTTCTAATGAAAAACTTCTCTGAAGTGCAAGCAAGGAGGAGAACAGAGTGGCTACCCAGTACAGCCCAGGCGCTACCGTCACTAGTAGTGTCGGGTACTTGCTAAATGCAAAAGCAAAAATAATAAGCACAACAACGACAAAGGGAAGGATCTGGTTGAGTACAACTCGCGACCGCAGCTCGATCCGAAGATCCTTCAGCGCTATGACTTTGGCCGCTTTGAGCACTTTCAATCCGCCTTATTCACTAAATACCTGCCCAGAATCCATCCGATATCTTCGATCAGACAGGATTAACATTCGCTCAAACTCATGAGACGCCACCACTACTGATTTCCCAAGCTCTTTAAAACGAACTGACGCTATCTCTAACAGTTCTTTCCCATCTTGGTCCAAAGACGCGTGCGGTTCATCCAATAGTAACAGCTCGCATTCTCTAGAAAACGCTGAAGCCAACGAGACTCGCTTACGCTGTCCAGCAGATAAAGTACCAACGAGTTGGCTAAGGAGTGCTCCTGAGATTCCAAACTCCTTCGCGTATGAAAACGCCTTATCTTGGGGAATATCTAGACAGGAGGCAATGAACTTCAAGTTCTCCGTCACCGTAAGCTCATTATACAGAAGCGAGGCGTGGCCAACGTAGCCCACGTGTCGTCGAACCTCAGATCTAGAGTGTCGTAGATCGATCCCGAAGACTTTCGCCGCTCCGTCGCGAAAGCCACACACGCCCGCACATAGCTTTAACAGCGTAGTCTTGCCCGATCCATTGGAACCGGCGATTAGAACAATCTCGCCTTCATAAACATCAAAGCTGCATCTCGCCAAGGCGGGGAATCCACCCAGAAGCACCGTAACTTCTTCTACCTTTACAACCTGACGTCCATGTTTCATCGCAGCATTAGAGATTAGTGTCCGTCAACCTCACGCTTCAGTATTGCGTAATCAGACTTCACCATCATTTCAACTAGATCCTGAAATGGGGTTGAACTCGCCCAACCAAGTCCACTCTTAGCTTTCTCCGGATCTCCAACAAGTAGGTCAACCTCAGCTGGCCTGAAAAATCGCTCGTCAAGCTTTACATAGCGCTCCCAGTCAAGGTCCAAAGCCCCAAAAGCTAGGTCACAGAACTCCCTCACTGAGTGCGTTTCACCCGTGGCTATGACGTAGTCGTCAGGGGAGTCTTGTTGTAGCATCATCCACATTGCTTTTACATAGTCAACTGCATAACCCCAGTCACGCTTTGCATCTAGGTTGCCTAACGCAATATGGTCGTCTAAGCCAAGCTTAATTCGAGCAACTCCGTGAGATATTTTTCGAGTTACGAACTCAAGACCTCTCCTTGGGGACTCATGATTAAAGAGGATGCCCGAACAGCCATAAATACCGTATGACTCTCTGTAGTTGACAGTAATCCAATGGCCATAAACCTTAGCAACACCATAGGGGCTCCTAGGATAAAACGGCGTCGTTTCGTTTTGAGGTACTTCACGCACTTTCCCAAACATCTCAGAGGAGGACGCTTGATAGAAACGAATTTCTGGATCTATCATACGAATTGCGTCTAGCAGTCTCGTAACGCCTAAAGCGGTTGTCTCTCCAGTAAGTACTGGCTGTCCCCACGACGTCTGCACAAACGATTGGGCTGCCAAATTGTACACCTCTGTTGGGCGATGTTCTTTGAGAATCGACATCATCGACACTTCGTCCAAAAGATCGCCACTGACCAAGTCTATTGAATCTTGGATATGTGATATCCTTTCGAAGCCGACCGTCGAAGATCTTCGCATCATTCCGACCACTTCGTAACCCATCGAAAGCAGAAACTCCGCAAGATACGATCCGTCCTGCCCTGTGATTCCTGTTATTAATGCCTTTTTTGGAGACAACTGATGACCCTTCTCTTTTTATAATCGAGGTCATGTTAGCGGTTACCGACAAAAGTCAATACCTAGGAACGCTTTGGACTGTTCATTATATCGAAAGGACCCAGTCTTACGCACGTATAAATAGACGTTTGCTATGACACTACCCCCAAAAGCCACTAATGTGTATCAAACCTGAACTCTCAGAGGACGAGTATGGAAGATACAGTTCAAAGTCCAAACAAGACTACCCGTGATGGTAGAACTAGGTCCGTTCGACTCTGCGCGTCTGAGAGAAGAGAGATGCTAATCGATGCGGCAATTTTAACTTTTAGCGAAAAGGGTTACTATGCCACAACGATGGAAGAGGTGGCGGTTGCAGCCGGGGTTACGAAACCCGTCATATATCAACACTTCGACTCGAAACGAGATCTCTACGAAGCTATATTAAAAAGAGTAAAGTCCGATCTGGTAGCCGCTCTGAACACCTCCAACACTACCTCAAATAGCAAAAAGGAAAGGTTTGAAAGTGGTTTTGAAGCATACTTCAAGTTCGTTTACGAAAATCGGCCCGCCTTTGAAATTATGTTCTCCTCTAGTCCACGGAAGGACCCGGGATTCAGAGAAATAGTCGATTCGATAGACAGTCACGTTGCGTCTTCAATATCGATGGAGATCGATGCGTCTCTTGACGAAACTCATAGACATTTAATTGCTACAGGTGTTATAGCCTTGGCTGAAGGTATCGCCCGCAGATACCTTCGCGAGCACTCTCCAGAGTTAGATGCAAACGGAAATCTCGTCTCATTTAAAGAGTCACTAGCGTTGCTTTGGGCCAAGCGAATGTCCGCCTTGATCTGGAATGGGCTAGAGTCCTACCAGAGGAAGCTTTGAGGCAGCATTCCTGCAACTTCAGTCCAGGTGGCCACCTACGTAAACAACGAGTAAAACGCCCACAACGCTGAGTATCAACCCCACAAGAAGCTCGATGAATGGCATACCAAGACTCTCTTGAGAATCTGAATCGATCTTACGTCTAATTAAAACAAACCTAACCGTCGACGCCACAACCACCAGCACTCCCACTATCACCATGGAGGCGCCGATCATGTTCGCAAATCCAGTACTCGTGCCGACAGGTTTGCTGTGGAGGGATACTCGAATATAGGCAACGAATATGGTAAACTTCTCTATCAGGAAGCCAAAGGCCATCAAAGCAACGGCTGTACGAATCCACGCCAGAAAAGTCCTTTCATTTGCCTGATGGTCCGATAACACCTTTATCATGGACACAGCCTAGGAGCACAGCGTCCCCGTCTTTATCTATTTGCTACGCATCCCATCTAGGGATTACACAAAAATACCTATAAAACTCGCCAAGACGTAGGTCACGATGTCCCCTCTGGATCATGCGAATCTAACTAGATAGAGAAGTCTTCAAGAATCCAAACTCCTTCGTCGTCCATTCGAACATCGTCCTCATGTTCAATATGACCCAGAACCTTTTCTTCGATTTCGTCAACCCTGCTTCTCAAAGACTTAATAGCTCTTCCTAGCAAATCTGGTTGGGAAGTGTCGATAACTCCTGGTCGGCCACGACTATGGTCATCAACAATTTGCCCAGGGACACCTACTACCACTGCATTTGATGGAACAGGGCGCACAACGACAGCGTTTGCTCCAATTCGAGCACCGTCCCCTACAGTAATCGGACCTAAAATCTTGGCGCCAGCACCTACCGTTACCCCATTACCTAAGGTGGGGTGCCGCTTACCTTTCTCCAGCCCTCGACCTCCCAAGGTCACTCCATGGTAGATAGTAACGTTTTCACCAACTTCCGCGGTTTCTCCAATTACCACTCCGAGAGCGTGGTCGATAAAAAGTCCAGGCCCCAGTTGCGCACCAGGGTGAATGTCGACGCTAGTCCAACCGCGAATTACAAACGACAGGCCGCGAGCTAGGAATCTCATATTAGACAACCAAAGTCGATGTGACACTCTGTATCCCCAAACTGCGTGTACACCAGGGTAAAAAAGTATGACCTCTGGCAGGGAGCGTGCGGCAGGATCGCGGTCTTTCGCAGCATAAAGGTCCTGCCTCATTTCGGCGAGTAACTTAATCACCGAGTCCCTCAAAAAGTTGTGTACTTAGGTATCGCTCTCCAAAAGACGGAATGATCACTACTATGAGTTTTCCCTCATTCTCAGATCGTTTTGCAACTTCCAAAGCCGCATAGACGGCCGCCCCAGATGATATGCCAACCAAGATCCCCTCCTCTTTCGCCATTCGGCGTGCGAGTTCGAAGGCCTTTTCCGAGGGAACTTTGACGATCTCATCTATAAAGTCCCCATGATAGTTACCAGGGATAAAGCCTGCTCCAATCCCTTGAATAGGATGAGGTCCTTTGGTGCCACCTGAGAGCACCGGAGAGTCTTCTGGCTCTACTGCTACGGCTTTAAACGACGGTTTCTTCAACTTTATCGTCTCAGCGATGCCCGAGATCGTTCCACCGGTACCTACTCCAGCCACTACGTAGTCTACTTGACCATCGGTATCTCGCCAAATCTCTTCAGCCGTTGTCTTTCTGTGAATCTCCGTATTAGCAGGATTCTCAAACTGTTGCGGCATAAAGTAACTCGAATCAGACTTTACGAGCTCCTCGGCTCTTTGAATCGCTCCTCCCATACCTTGGGGGCCAGGTGTAAGGACTAACTCTGCGCCGTAGGCTCGAAGCAACATTCTACGCTCTCGGCTCATTGTCTCAGGCATGGTCAAGATACACCGATACCCCTTGGCGGCACAAACCATCGCAAGTGCTATTCCTGTGTTGCCGCTGGTTGGCTCCACTATCGTCGTACCTTTACCGATAAGGCCCGCTTTCTCAGCAGCCTCAATCATGGCGACACCTATTCGATCCTTTACGCTATGCGCAGGATTGAAGAACTCCAACTTCGCAACTATCTGGGCCACTGATCCCTCTGCAACTCTGTTTATCTTCACCAGCGGTGTATTGCCTATAAGCTCAGTGACGTCACTCGCAATCTTCATGCTCTCACCTTTCCTCACCGTCTTTTTGTTAACACCAGTCAACCTATCATGAATTCCTACTATTTAACTCAAGTTTATAAACAATTGCAATAAGCTGCTCATATCTACTAAAGTTCGGCATGAAAGAAATGAATTTACCTGTTTCTGGAAATTCCCGGCGTCAGACAATAAGAGAGTGCGGTCCAGCTGCAAGAGTATCCAAAGGATCCTCGGGACTCCTAATCGCTAAAGAGCGAGCTTCTATAGCAAAACTAACGAGGTAATCTCCGCGAAATTGTGGTTAATAATTGACGTAGACACCGGTTATCAAGGAGGAAACATTTCCACTTGGGAGACCAGTCAGTTCCCTAGGAATCCTATAGCACACCAAAGCCCTCTCGGAGCTTGGTTCGTCTGACGAAGACCAAAACCCGAAGGCCCAAAGGTCGCAACCAACGAGAAGTGCTCATCTCGTCAAGGTGTTTGTTGGCAAGCTTAGTTAGATGAAATAGATCAATGACCGAGTGGGCGGTGGTTGGTTATGCTGCCCGAAAGACTTCTTGATAGCAACCAGAGAGATCAAAGGCTTTGCAATTGACGATCATAGCGCCACTCCACCTCGGCTTCGAACCTATACCGATCGTCCATCTTATCCAACCGCTCGCTCATTCCATCTGCCTGTCCTGTCACTGAGTTTGGGCCTTGGAGTTCCAATGCATGAACTGGGCCGGCCCAAACTCAGAGAAGAACAGCACGTGTCATAGAACCACCTAATGCAGCGTCATTCACCCTCTCCCGTCAAACACACGTCACCCGATTCGTTCGTATGGCCATCGATAAAAGCAACTAATTGAGCTATATCGCCACCAACTTGAATTCAGGCATTCACACTGGATGAAGTTGCCGTCACCGCAAGCCACCCCGTTATTAGGAATTTTCTGACACACATCTCCGTCTCCCCCGAATACTTAGGCTGGAGAAGCAGGTAGACATTGATCCCGGATGCTCACACGATCGCCAGCCCTTTCGACAGTCCCTGCACACGCAATACACCAACCCGATCCGACAACAAACACCATGGCAATACAGTCAAGGTAACCATATCCGCTCAACTTGAAGGGTTGACATTGGTACCGGCCGAGCAACCTTGGGGTTTCGGCGAGTCTATCTGGAACTACGCGTTGGGCTTCCAACGAGCGAATTAATGGTACATCGACAGGCGCCACCCCAGCGGGTAGTTAGGCCCCTACAACGCCAATCGACTTTAACCACCAAACATCAGACGTAGTCCAGATTGCATTTCGTCAATTCTTGTGTCGGATCTCCCAGAAGCTGGGCTTCTCGCAGTTTACGATTAAAGTTCCCATCTTCATGAGCAACGTCAAAGTACTTCGCGAACTTGTTCCGCAGTTGGCCGTTTCCGAGGGGATATGAAGGTTAAGACCAAGCTTACAAGGGCGAAGCCGGCAGCAACAACTAGGCCTTGAGAATAGCCATCCACCAGGGCCTGCGGATGAGACGCTCCGCTGGTCAAGGCGCTCGTAACCCTTGACGCCGACAACGTCGCCACAACGGCAAGTCCCAATGCACCCCCAACTTGATAGAATGCATTGATAACACCCGATGCTGATCCGGCGTGATGGTGTTCGATATCCATCAAGGCCACAATTTGCGCCGCTACTCCAGTCCCAATGATCCCTACTCCAAAAAGAACGAGACCCGGGAGAATTGTCGAGACGTAGCCACCGTTGGCACCTGCTTGCGACAGTAGTCCGAGTCCCACGACACTCGCTACGACGCCACCGAATTGGACAGGGCGTGTTCCAATTCGTGTCACCAACTGAGAAGCAAGTACCGCCATCACGACGGCGGCAACTCCCATAGGTAGAAACTGAATTCCAGCTTTGAGGGCCGAGTCGCCACGAACCTCCTGTAAGAATATTGCAGTTAAAAAGAACATAGCTAGAAACGCGGCGCCATTGAGGCCCAAGACTGAAATTGCGGTAGTAAAGCCCCGAGAACGAAAAAGGCCAAGTGGCACTAACGGCGCTGCGGAGCGAGCCTCGACAACTACAAACAGGCTTAACGCTAGGATGCCTACAACAAGCATGAAAATGACTTCAGCCGAGCCCCAACCGAGGGGTTGCGCACGTACGATTCCGTAGACCACCGCAAGCAAACCACCGGTACCAAGTATCGCTCCCAATACATCAAACCTTCCCCTCCCACCTTCAACACCACTTATCCGACTTTCGTGGATGAAGATTGGCGTCAATAGCAATGTTAGGGCAATGATGGGAACGTTTACAAAGAAGACCCATCTCCAACTCAAATAGTTCACTAACAATCCGCCAGCAACCACACCTAATGTCCCGCCCAGCCCCGCCAGGCCGCCCCAAATTCCCATAGCAATGTTACGGTCCCGTCCATGCGGGAAGGTTACGGTAACTATCGATAAAGCAGCTGGCGTCAAGAAAGCCGCGCCAAGACCCTGAAGTACTCGCATAGCAATCAAGGTATCAGCGGTAGACGCCAGGCCGCCCCCGAGGGAAGCAGCCCCAAAGAGTAAAATACCTATCGTAAATAGTCTCCGACGGCCAAACAGGTCTGCAACCCGCCCTCCTAATAACAAGAAACCTCCAAACATTAACGTATAGGCACTTATGACCCATTGGAGATTGGACTCAGCAAACTTCAAACCAACAGCGATATGAGGTAATGCCACGTTGACGATCGTTATATCAAGGAGAACCGCAAATTCAGCAATAGCCAAAACTAATAACACCATCCAAGAATTTCCTCTAAACTGACCCGTCTTCTTAGGCGACTCGTTCCTTTTTACCTGCTTGATCCGTTTCATCGACGCTCTCCTAACTCATCTTTGACGTTGTAGATCTACACTGTAGATATACAATACACATCTACAGTGTAGATCTACAGTGCACACTTTCTGTCGACTAAGTAGACTTTCGTAGGTGACATCTTCGAACAGCGAAGCCGGCAGCCGAATACATCTAAACCGGGACGTCATCGTTCGCTGCGCCATTGCCATCGCCGACGCTGAGGGAATCGACGCTATAACGATTCGACGACTCGCTCAAGAACTCAACGTCACAGCAATGGCTCCTTATAGACATTTTCGCGACAAAGAAGACTTACTCAACGGTATTGCAGAACAGTTATTGGCTGAGATAGACCTTCCCAAGACTATTTCGCGCACTTGGGATCAAGAACTTGCTCAAGTACTTAGTCAGTTAGTAGCCGCACTACGACTTCACCCAAACGTAGCTGAATTAGTTCTCACGCGTGTTTTACTCTCTACACCGGGTCTCTCCCTAGCCGAACATGTATTTAAACTGTTGACAGACGCAGGTTTTCAGTCAGAACAAGTTGGACAAATTGGAAGTTACGCTCTTAGTTCTCTTGTTGCCCTTGTTACCACTCAACCAGGCGCAGTGACAAACCCGGACCCTGAGTTCCGAGATGCTCTCCTACGCAAAAAGAGGATCTCGCTTGCATCCCTTTCGCCTCGGCACTATCCGCATATAGTTGCTGCCGCCGATACACTTGTGTCGTGTACCGACGACGACTCCTACTACGCCTTAGGCGTCAAATTAGTAATTGAAGGGATAAAGGGGATAAGGAGCGATCTCTCCACCCAAACTGCCTCGATTTGTGACGGATAAATTACTTCTCACGCTGGAATGTAATATGGCACGAACGCCTCGCAACATCCAAACTTAGAGGTCCCTCCATCAGAACTTTTACTCCCCGCCCAGCTAAAGTGAATCTAGATGACCTTCAATCTTGAAGTAATAACTTCACGTTCCACCTTATCGCCCAGAAGATCAAACCAAGGAACGTAGAAGTAGTGCTACGGTTAAGGACAAGTGCTTCTATGTCGATAGCACGAATCACGTCGATGCTAACTTCACTTCCGATCGGAGCCACGGCGCTACATATGCAGTAAAGGCAAAGCTTCTTGCCTCGTCGAAGAAACCTCCCTCTTGGATCTTGCGAGAGATGCAAGTCAGGACAGGACCAAAAAATCCTGAGCTACTGGGTCGTTACGTTCTTTCCGTCCTCAATGTCCATGCTGATGAAAGTGAACTTGGAGTACGTTCCGCCATAGGAAACTGTCGCCACACGTTCCTCCTCTTGCGATTCGCTTGACCAACACGTCGATCCTTAAAGAACCAATCCACGCTCACAGAATCGATACATTCTCCATAAGTTCACGCATTCGTGTGTGCGGTCCTATTAGGTCGATTAGGGAAGGTCTATGGACCTTGCATGATCTATTTGCGCGATTGGCGAGGGCCGCCCAAGATAGTAACCCTGGCCATAACCTACCTGAAGACTGGCTAATACTTCCAAAGCTTCGACATTCTCAATGCCTTCTGCAATAACTTGGGCGCCTGATTCCGCGGCGAAGTGCACAAGAGCAGTTGCTAACGAGCGGCGAATCGGATCTGCCTCGATCCCGCGTGTGAGCTCACGATCAAGTTTGATATAGTCAGGAGCGAGGCGCAAAATATGTGCGAGTCCAGAGATGCCAGTGCCTGCGTCGTCAACCGCCAGCTTGATTCCATTACAGCGATACTCAACCAGGTTTCGGCAAAGTACTTCGTAATTATCTATCCTTGCATGCTCGGTCAGCTCAAGAACCACAGTATCTGGTTCAACGCCTCCGAGCATTTCCTTCAAATAGGCGGTGGATAAAGTAGCAGGACCCACGTTGATAGCCACGTGAATACCCGTGGGAACTTTCTCACGTAGCGCTAGTGCTTTAAGTACTGCGGCCAACTCCAGTTCGACACCCAAGCCCACTCGGTGCGCTTCGCTAAACCATAGATCCGGCGGGCGCACTGGACTCAGCTGGAATCGGGCCAAAGCTTCAACTCCCCATAGCCTCCCATCGCTCAGACTATAGATAGGTTGAGCATACATAGTGATCGCATCTGGAGCTAACGCGCTCAAAATCGCTTGACGAGTCTCGATCTCATCGATAAGGCCAGGACTCATAACATTTGCTGCGAACCGGTTCACGGCGTCTGCTTGAGCGGCGCTCAGCGTCGTTCGAACCGCCCGGTCCTCGTCATCATCGATGTCAGACTCTTGTCGCGCGGTTAGTTGTGACAAAACAGACGCCAACTCTGACGCGGTAGCTACGGCTGTTGTAATGAAGGGTGCCAGGGCCTTTAGAACAACCACATCGTTATCATCAAACGCGTGGCGTGTTCTCGAGGTTATCTTCAGCACGCCAACTCTCTTTGTTGGTCCACACAACGGAACGCACAACATCGATACCGCTCCAACGATCCTACATGCCGGACGATCTACCCTTGGATCAGTCTCACTGTCGTCACATCGCAGTACCTCGCCTGACCGGACCGACAGACCAGAGAAACTCCCAAGTATCTGGAGGCGAAAGCCCACATGAGGAGCGAGGGTTCCACCACAGGACGCATAGACCAGTTCGTCTTCGTCTACCAGTTCCACAGATGCGCCTTCGGCGGAGGAAACTAGGACCAGTGCCTGTGCGACAATACGGTTGAGAAGAAGTAGCGGATCGTTCGTCTGAATAGCGGCTGAGTCGACACCTATCCAGTTCTGATCAACTCGAGATGTCGTCGATTGAACTTTGGTCTCGGTGTCTTTCTTCACTAATTTACACTACCTTAAGTCGACACTTGGCGACTAGCCATTCCAATAGGCAAGTAATCGACATATCTCACGGAATTCTTAAGTGCTGATAAATACGTCGCCATTAAGGAGCAACTCATAGAATCTCTAACGTGACCTCTTGAAACGCGGTCTCCTTGAGCTAAGTCTTATACGTTGATGGGCTTAATAAACGGACCTCAATCCAATACATGGCAATACTAATGCAGTTTTCACAAAGAAACCTTTCCCAAAAATAGAAACCCGTCACGTAACTCCCAGAGTGGAGATCTCACTAGATTTTGCCAAGGCGACGAATGTCGGTCTGGCTGGCTGGCGGATCTTCTGAACAACTTTCTTAAGCGTTCTGTCATATAAAGTCAGGGCACAGAGCCTTTCCCACCGTACAAAGTCGGCTTAGGATTACTCCAAATTCAAATAGCTGTCAAGCCTTAGAATCGCTAGGCAATTTGGTTCTGCCATACTTGGAACAAGGTCACACTTCGTGGTGAAAATCAACGCGCCTCAACCTCAGTACTATGGATCTTTTCAACAAGTTCTTTCCAAGGGGCAGATGAGGTGGTCAAGAAGTGTTCTTGTGCTACATGAGCTGCACCTTCTATGTCTTTGTTGGCAATAGCAAAGACAAGTGCTTCGTGATCAGACAAAGCATGCTCACGAAGCGAGGTTGAAAATGGATCTTGCATAAACCCCAAGTTGGTTGCTGCAATTAACGTTCTAGACAGTCTCCTAAGGTAAGAGTTACGAGTAGCTCTAGCGATACAGTCATGAAGTTCATGGTCCGCAGCTCGAGACTCCTGCGCGCTTTTTGCCTCTCGATAACTTCCTAGAGCTCGCTTTATCAACTCGATATCTTCATCTTCTCGTCGCTGAGCTGCCGTACGAGCAATCTGCTGCTCAATCAGGTTGCGATAGTCCAACAGCTCATTAAACGACTCGCCTAGAGGGTCAAGAGTTCGAAGCGCGGACTGGAATACCGATGAGTTCTTAGCAATCGGA
This sequence comes from Actinomycetes bacterium, assembly GCA_021784785.1. Lineage (GTDB taxonomy): Bacteria > Actinomycetota > Acidimicrobiia > Acidimicrobiales > Acidimicrobiaceae > Ferrithrix. The sequence continues at coordinate 17,285 of JAJYHJ010000033.1, forward strand.
CAGACAACGGTCCCGCCTTGTCTTCCACGTTTTATTGAGACGATATCTTTCGTAAGAAGCTGTTCAAGTGCCAGGCGCAAAGTCTGCCTACTTACACCCAATACGCCTGCCAACTCGCGCTCCGGAGGAAGTCGATCCCCAGGTGCATAGATGCCAACCGCGATAGCAGTTAGTAGTCGATCAGCCACCTGCTGGGGTGCTCTATGAAGTCTCAGTGTTCCAATGATCTCGTCATCAAGGCCACTTAGAAACTGACGTGTTATTTCGCTTTCCACGTCTAGATCTTATCAACTGTAAACACCATGTTATCTTTTGGTATAAAGGATCACACAATAGACCTTTTTGTGTTATGTTAACTTATCTACTCAAAAGGGGGACCGATGAAAGAAGTACAAAAGGGTTCGGCAAATCACTTAGCCAACCACGCTATTCGACCATTTAGCGCGCTAGCCATCGCAGTCGCGGCAATATCACCAACCACGTCTGTATTTCTTGTCTACGGCGCAGGGTTAGCCGCAGCTGGAACGGGAGTAGTGTGGGCCTTTATTATTGGCGGCATTATCGCAGCTGGTATGGCACTTTCATACGCAGAGGTTGGGTCGGCGTTTCTATCGGCCGGGGGCGCTTACACGATCGTACGGAGGGCTCTGGGTCCGATAGCGGGTGGCGTCACTGCTCTTTTGTTCCTAGTGCTTGGAATAGTAGTAACCGCATCAATTCTAGTGGCCGCGGCCACGTATCTAAACTCCCTGGTACCAGCGCTCCCTGTCAACTGGACCGCGTTTTTCATGATGGCCATCATTACTGCGCTCTCCATAACAAAAATCTCTCCAACTAGCTGGGTGACAACGGCAATGTTAATACTTGAACTCACCGTAATCATTGTGTTTTCCGTTGTTGCTATTTCCCATCCAGCCGCTCACGGAGCGCCAATTCTGCATCCAGTCATACCCTCCAGCCATGGGGTTTTATCCAAGGTCGGAATAGGCGCTCTACTAGTCGCCGTGGTACCTGCTCTATTTGCTTACAACGGCTATGACTGGCCACTTTATTTCTCAGAGGAGTCAACCTCGGCACGACGTTCCCTGCCTAGGGCAGTCATTATCGCTGCGGCTATCTCAATTGGAATAGAACTCTTTGCCGTTATCGCAGCCACTGTTGCAACCAAAAACCTAGGTGCTGCCACCCAAAGTGCTACGCCTTTATCCCTCATCGCGCAAAACTTACTTGGGACCGTCGGAGCCGACATCTTACTCATCGGTGTTGTAATAGCGATGTTCGATACAGGTCTCGCTGGGAACTTGGCATACGCTCGCATCTACTACGCATGCGCTCGAGATGGTCTTTTACCAAAGCCTCTTACTAGTTTCTTTGGGTATCTAACTCCTAAGTCCAAAGTTCCCGCCATGGGATTCCTGGTACTTTTTGTTGGAAACGGAGTATTGTCAATATTTACCTCCCTGAACAACCTCATAACCTTTACCGGAGTCGTCATCGTAGTCATCTATCTTCTCGTTGCCGTCTCCGCTTTGGTATCACGGGTAAGGGATAAGGCAATACCTCGGACGTTCAAGATGCCACTTTGGCCCCTACCACCGGCCGTAGCTATCATTGGGGTTATTATTGCTCTAAGCCAACAGTCAAAAGGAGACCTGATCACTACTGCAATAATTGTCCTTGCGGGGACGGCCTGGTTCACCTTTCGTAGAAGATCTCTGCCCCAGAGACTAGATGGCAACTATCAAGGAGAGGCGGAGGTTTAGCGCATGAGTGAAGTTAAGTCGGTTGTTGTGGTTGGCTCCGGCATAGTCGGACTCTCAACGGCGTGGCATCTTCTACGTTCCGGAGTCGCCGTCACCATTATTGAACAAAGCTCAGTTGCTTCAGGTGCTTCATATGGCAATGCTGGCTGGATATCTCCAGATCTCGCCACCCCACTTCCGGAGCCAAGTGTCATAAAATTCGGATTGAAGTCTCTTACCGACAGAGATTCGCCACTTTATGTTCCTCCGACAACTGACGGCACGATTATGACCTTCGCAGCGAAATTTGCGCGCAACTGTACTAGGGCTAAGTGGAATAAGGCTATGAAAGCGCTCCTACCTCTAAATAATGGTGCTATCGAAGGCTATGAAGAGATCTCATCTCAGTCCGATCACCAAGACGAACTTAAAGCAAAGGAGGCTCCAATTCTTGCCGCCTTTTACTCCAAGAGCGACGCACACGCACTACAAGAGGAGTTAGCTGATATCGTTGCCGCAGGTGGGAAAGTCACAAGTCAGGAACTTAGTGGAAGTGAGCTGGCCAATCAGTATCCGTATTTGAATCCAAGCGTCTCATTCGCAATCTCCTTATTAGGACAGCGCTATATAGATCCCTATAAGTACTCCATATCCTTGGCAGACGAAGTGAGGGCACTTGGGTGCGAACTACGATTTGGAGTGAGGGCACTAGGGGTAGAACCAGGACACACAGGTGCTACTACAAGGCTTTCAAACGGCGACACTATCAGATCAGATGCAGCGGTAATAGCAACAGGTGCGTGGACCTCTACGTTGGCCAAGAGTCTCGGAGTGAAGGTGTCACAAGCTGCCGGACGAGGCTACTCATTTTGGGCTACGTCTGAGGAGAAGATCGATCATCCGATATATTTTCCTGCGCAAAGAATCGCGTGCACTCCTTTAGACAGCGGGCTTCGAATAGCCGGAACTATGGAAATTACAGGCACTTTAGAGGCCTATGACCCCAGACGAGTCGACGCCATTATTAGAAGCGCACGAGGACTCCTAATGGGAGTGAATCTAGAAGAAAGAGAGCATGAGTGGGTTGGTCCCAGACCAATCACCGAAGATGGATTGCCTTTGATAGGACCAACAAAGAGTGAAAACATCTGGGTCGCTGCGGGGCATGGGATGTGGGGCGTAACTCACGGACCAATCACAGGTCGACTAGTCGCGCAAGCGCTAACCTCTAAAAAAGTACCATCTATCCTCCAACCATTTTCACCCCTGAGGTAAACACAGTGAATGACGAACTCCGACGGTCGGAATCTTCGCCGTCCATAGTCTTGATGGCCGACCCGGTAATTGGATCAATACCAATCTCAGAGTCCGACGAAGCTTTGATACCACTTGAACCGACCACCAAACTCTCACTTGAATCGACCTTTAAAGAGACAGATCCGCGATACGTCTATCTCCGAAAGTCGGTAGCAGAGAGCCTCTACAGTGCAGCAGAGAGCCTTCCAGACGATATCGAGATTCGCTTCTATGAGGGATGGCGCTCTAGGGAGATCCAGGCGCGTTACTTTCGAGAGTTCTTAGACGTACTGAGATCCACTTATCCAGAGGCGTCCCTCCCGCAGTTGCAGAGACTAGCGTCTCGCTACGTCTCTCCACCATGGATCACACCACCACACACAACGGGGGGCGCCGTCGATCTAACGCTAGCATTCATCGATGGCCCAGAACTTGACATGGGAACCAAGATTAATGCAACGCCAGAAGAGAGCGAAAACCGATGCTATACCTCCTCTGAAAGTATCTCGGATGAGGCCCGCAAGAACCGACAACTGCTAATTGGAGTTCTTACGAGCCAAGGATTCGCCAACTATCCCACTGAGTGGTGGCATTGGTCCAAAGGCGATCGATACTGGGCGTATGTTTACGGACATAAAAAGGCTCTATTTGGAGAGTTGGAACCCAGCACCAAACACTTTCAGTAGTTTTATACCTACGTAGCGGTTGCTTATGTACACAATCTCGATACACTTGCACCGTCGTCACCGTCATCACTACTTCAAGACATTTAAGGGCACTGAAAGTACGCAACGGACATCTAATTAAAGTTTGGCCACAACTGCACTAATAGACATATACGTAGATAAAAACATCAACATATTTCCCGAAATAAACACCGTAAAGGTGGTAGAGTTACTGTGGCAATCTTGGGATAGGTCTGCAAAACTACTGGTAATAAGGACGGTTAAAGTTGGATGATAAGCCATACGTAGTTAAGGGGAGACCCGACCGAATCTTGGTAGCGGGAATTTCTAGGTCTGGAAGCTCATGGGTAATCGACGCACTACGAGCGACACCAGGAACAAAGTGTTGGTACGAACCTGACTACATTGACTCCGATCCAAACGGGAAAAAGCCTGCGGGAAGCACTGGATTCGGACCGTACCCAGTTATTGAAGTTGGATCCGATGGTGGGGTACATAGAGCACTTTGGGACGTCGTCTACAACGGTAAGATACCGGTGACCCGACGAGGAAACGTATTGATTCCGTTAGCGAAACCGTTTCTAAAGCTACCAAAACCAATCCTTCATCCCCTCTTCAAACTCGGAACCAAGGTATTCACAGCGGTTCCCGGAGGAGCTCCTGAACGAGTAGCTGTAAAGTCCGTGTTCACTGCCTTTTGCATTGACTGGATCGTAGAAACTTACGATCCTAAGGTCGTTATGCTGCAGCGCAACCCGCTTAGCATCGTATCTAGCTGGCGAGATCTAAAGACACCAGTTTTTGACCTAGCTACCAGACCATACGTGCTAGAAAACTATGGCGATCGGTACGAAGGGAATCCACCTAATGAAAACGCATCTGAGTTGACAAAGATTGCGTGGGCCGTAGGCCTAATCACCACTGTTATGAGCGACTCTTTGGAACGGCATCCCGAGTGGCTATTAGTAAATCATGAGGATCTCTGTATTGACTCACCTTCAAAGTTCAAAACGCTCTGCGAGCGATTAGAAATCCCATGGTCGGAGAGCGTAGCTGAGTTTTTAAGGAGATCCAATCGTCCTGGTGAAGGGCTAGAAACGAAACGAGTCACCGAGGAACAGGTAGACAAGTGGAAGAAAAAGCTAAACTCCGAAGAGGTGGAGGAGATCACAGAGGTTCTCAATCGCTTCCCTCGAAAAGGATGGGTTCGGATTCCTAGCGAACGATCTGGCTAGTCGTAACATCATGATAGCAAAAACCAGTTTTTATGTTGGGATCCGATCGAAGTCACGAGCTAAGTTCACAAACGAAGCTAAAAGAATTGTATCGGATAACCTTCTCGCAACGTTCGCGACAACAATCGCCGGACTTCTTGGTTTCTTCCTACAGTCACTTGTGAGTCACACCTTAGAACCAGCAAAGTTCGGGGCAGCGTTCGCACTGATTAGCTTCTACAGCATCGTTGTTCGCCCAGCCGCCACAGTTGGTCGCTTAGTAGCGTGGCGAACTAGCAGCGAGGCAGCATCGGATAAGAAATCCAAAAGTGAAGGCGATACCGTACTTAGAGTAACCATAAAGTGGCTTTTGATCATTGGCGTCGTTCTCGCGAGCCTCTCAATCCTAGCTGGCAAGACAATCGGGTCCTATATTCATCTAACGACTCTAGATGTAGCGCTTGCTTCTTTGTCGGTACCTTTTTTACTAGCGTTTCAACCTATCTTGGGTGCTTTACAAGGAGACAGAAGATTCAAAGCTTGGAGTTCACTAAACATAATTTTGCCACTCAGTTATGTGATTCTTGTTGCGGCACTAGTTGTTCCCTTTGGTATAACAGGAGTTATCAGCGGGGTTACGATAGGGTCAGCCATCACGTTCTTCATAGGTCTCTACATTCTTCGTCACAATATATGGTCGCTTAACCGAGGTGACGCCGCACTTCGGTTCAAACCTTATCTTCCCTTCCTTACCACCGGACTTGCTACAACACTCACAGTTGGAGTTTTTATAAGCGCCGACGTCATAGTCGTGCAGCATTTTTTCAACCGAACTATTGCGGGTCAGTACGCAATAGTTGCCGTCATAGGAAACGCCCTGTTCTCAGTTGCAGGAGGAGCACTAAGCGCAACTTTTCCAAATATCGTTGCCCGACAGACTCGTCGTCAAAGTACCGTACCTATCTTGTTGGGAGCTCTTAGCGTGTTCGTACTCGTAACCCTCTTGGGTGCATCGGCGATTCAGGTACTTGGGGAGCCGATCTTACGTATAGTAGGGGGTACAAAATACATAGGAGCCGCAAGCTTTATCGGATGGTATTCCCTGGGAATGGGTATGCTAAGTTGGGCTACGATACTAATTCACACGCAACAAGCACGAAATCGCCTGCACTTGCTTTGGATTCTCATACCTGCTCTGGTAGCTAGGATTAGCCTCCTGCTACTCTTCCACAGATCCATCATGATGGTAGTTTCAATCTCTGATGCTCTAGTCTTTTTACTTTGCGTAGTTCTTTTCATAACTTACATGATCGATGAAGCTAAGATCCAAAGAGGTACACATTTATGAACGTCCAGAGAAGTTGTAACCACGTGCCAATACTCATAGATGTACAAAATCCGCTGCATAGTTTAGGCGATACAACTCTCAAAAATCGATTGAAATGCTCACGGCTCTTTAGGTATCTATCTAATGTTGGAGATTGACGATCGCCCACGTCGGTTCAAGGACTTTCTTCTATCACGAACTGAGTGGGTAGTAACTCGGCCAAAACGAGTCGCTCTAGTCCTCGGCATCTTAGGGCTCGCCATGCGATACGCCTGGCTGAACACTTTACCGTTGGTCGCTGGTGATCAAGGATGGGCAACGATCTCTCGCCTTAAGACTTACTATCCTTGGCCAACCATCTGGGACAGCACTGACGGGCTCGGTGGAATCAACGCTACATTCAACTCCTTCCGATACCCGACTTATGCAATCGAAGGGTGGATGGCTCACTTTGGCGCTCATTGGTGGTTAATCGAACGCGTCGTGTTTTATATTCCGGATGCCATTCTCATACCGATTGCAGGATGGTACATTGCGCGAGAGTTCGTCGGACGTAGTCGATGGTCGCTCTTGGGAGCGCTCATCTTTGCATCGAGCACCTATCTGCTAATCGAAAGTAGCAGCGAGGTACCACTGGCGCTAGGCGCTGCCATTGGATGTTTCGCATTAGTCACCTTCGTCCGCTCCCTCAGACAACTCTCCCTAAAGTGGGCTGTGATAACAAGTCTCCTCATGGCCATCGATTCAGGCGTAGACATAAGACCGACATTTATCTCCGCACTCATGATGGGTCTATACTTCCTAGTCATCTCCCTTGCAGAACCAACGTTGAAGACGGTCGCGAAACGACTGGGCATCTCAGCACTTTCTGGATCGCTCTACCTACTTACTCAGCTTTTTTGGTTACTGCCTCTCGCCGTATACGGCACCAACTCACAACTGCCTATTGCAAAGCAACCAGACTTCAACATCGCTACCTTAACGCACTCATTTGCTGGAGTCATTGCTTGGTGGACTGGTGCAAATCCAGCTCCATACGTTGAAGGTATATTAAACCCTACCTTCATTGTGCTACCACTCGTTGCATTTATCGTCCTACTTCGTAAGCGACTCAGCCCCGAGGTTCTTTGGCTTGCTCTCTGCGCCATCATATTTGCATTTCTGGGGAAGACAAACACCGCCCCGTTTGGCGGCATCTACAACTGGATGTTCTCCCACCTTCCCGCATTTAACCTCTTTAGAGAGGGTTCGAAGTTTCTCTACCCAGTTGTGGCAGCATACGGCGTCCTGATACCGATATCCATGAAGTACCTAAGCGAGGCCGTAAAGGTTGCGAACAGCAAGATCAGTCGCATCTTTTTGATCGTCTCTCAGACGTCCTTGTTGGTAACTATAGTCATGCTAAGCACAGCATGTATCTGGTCTCTGCTAGACGGATCACTACTTGCAACAACCGCCCCGACTAAAGAGCCTGCATCTTTTGTACAGCTCACGAATCAGTTAAGCAAGGACCACACTCCAGGCCAACTCTTGTGGTTCGGTGGACCCGTGTTTCGAACGAAAGACGGAGACTTACACAGCTACAACATAGCTTCGCCTACGCATCCCTTTGACCAACTAAATGGAAATACCCAGTCACTCATACCAGCAGCTGACGATCCCTTTCAAAATTTCTGCCCGGTGCATTCACAGCCCTACTGCTACGTCAACTCGACCCTGCTCCCTTACCTCCTGGGTCAGACAGACACCACCTACATAGTCATCCCCAAAGGTGAGGCAGTTGGGAGTCTACCAGGAACAGCCACGAGTGGTTGGCTCAAGCAGCAGGTTGCCAAAGTCTATGGAGAGCCCTACACTTTAGGCTCGGGAGCGACCGCTATATATGTTTGGCACCTACAGCCAAAACCTAAGCCAATGCAGGTTCGTGCTTATAGCGCCATTGGTCTCGTCAACTCTGGACCTTGGTCGTTGCAAAGTATTATTCCTGGCCTCAACCTACTACATGTCCCCGCAGTTTATGAGCAGACTTATAGCGAAGCGACACTTCCGTCAGCGCCAAGTTCCCTTCCTGATGCAGTCAGGATCTCCCCTTATACAAATGGCGGTGTGAGACTTAGCAAACCAGAAAGAGCCGTCTTACTTATAAAATCTAAGGCCCAAAAGGTAGATGTCACAGTAAGGGGACACAACCAGACCTTATCCCAAATCCATGATCCGTCCAACTCCTCGAATTGGGGAGTATATGGACCCCTTGCCTTGCCTAAAGGATACTCGTCACTTACCCTAGCAACAGGAAACGTTCCAATCGGGCCTGTGGTTCAGTGGTCCCCGCTAGCAAGGACTCAACTAGTCTCGTCAGTCTATCAACCGGTAAAGGTTGACCTCATTCCCAACCAGGAGACAATAACTACTCCCTCACCGAGCCCGACACATCACTGGGTGGCTTTAAACATCGACTACGACAAGGGATGGCTGCTTGAGGGAAAACGACCGACGGTTTTGGGTGGTGGACTGTTCAACTTATACTATCAGCCAAAGATATCATCGAAGACATTAACGTTCAAGTTCTTAACACACCCTTCAGAGATGGCGGGCCTAGCAATCTCAATACTAACATCCCTAACGTGTGTCGCATTTTTGCTCTTCCGTCGCCATCGGAACAAAGTCGTTAGAACCAAAGAGAACGAGAGTGAGTTCGAAGAAATCGATGCTATCTACATCGAGGGTAGTCTGGCGACCCGGGTTGCTGCCATGGCCATATCTTTTCTCGTAGCCACTTTATTACTACAGGCCTATGTTTACTTTGGTGTTCCATCTAAATTCCCGTCATTGGCGATCTCACAGGATCCATACCTATTGAACACCGACTTTGCAACCGTCTCGATACTTCTCCTAAGCGTATCCATACTCTTGCGACTCGGAGGTCCGCTAACTTTAGCCCTGAATCGGTCATTCAACTTTCTTCCGAGAGCCAAGAGGACGCGAGCCTCTATCGCTCTCACGATGGCTTCGATGCTTGCATTAAGTTCATGTGGAACTAGTCCATACCAAAACGGAATCAGTGCATTGACCACCGCCCAAAATGCGGGACAACCGTCGGATACCATCTTAGGGAGCAACCTTGAGGCTGCACGGCAAGCATTCGTCGCTAAAGATCCGATCGCATGCATACAAAGCTATACCGCCGCTCTCTCGTCTTTTCCAAACGATGCATCAATATATTCCGGAAGATCACAGTGCTACGACAGTCAAGGGGTCCGCCTAACCGACGCTGCTTTAAACGACTTACGAAGAGCAAACCAGCTTGCACCAACTAATCCAAATATAGAGTTTCAGCTCGCACAGAGCCTTCAAAGCGTCGGAGATCTTACCGCGTCAGAGTCCACGTACTTACACCTTGCACAACTGGCAGACTCCTCCTCCCAACTTATTCGGGATGCTATCGACGGGCTTATACAACTCCATAGATTTGGAGCTGCTTCTACAGCCCTCAAGATCGAACTAGCTCGTTTTCCAAACGATCCGACAAGCTATCTCGCCCGGAGTGATCTCGATATCGCACAGAACAATGAAATTGGAGCACTAAAGTCCACTCAAATAGCCCAGACACTTTCCGCCTCAAACACAATAAGTCAAGCAAATGTAAACGCGTACTCCTGCAATTTGGAGATCCAGAGACTGCAGTACCAGCGCGCAAAAGCTAGTTGCCAGATCGCACTTCGAGATGGACTTGCCACATCAGGGGTCTGGGAAAACCTTGCGGTCATCGCGGCAGACCAGGGCAACTTCAACAGGGCCATTAGCCTCATGCACTCTGCAATTGGGGCGTTTGTCGCAAATGTCGGTCCATACGCTCAGCCAAGCGGCGTTACAGGCTTTGGACTATCAAATCTCATAGCGACAGAGGGAGAGTTCTATGTAGAAGAAGGAGCCATTGCGAAGGGTATCAGTGACTTCCAACTGGCGCTAAAAGACCTACCTCCAAGCGCTCCAGACTTCCAAGCCGTGATTGAGGCCGACATCCAATCAGCCCAGTAGCCATATGCACCAATAAGTCTTGCATCAATTCCCGAGGGGTGGTGTTGAACGACGCGTCAAGCGTGCTACTTGGAGAACTTTTCAACTCCGTACAAGACGTCTATTTCACACGACACACCACGATCTCCCATCTGGCTTGGACAATTGAGGGGTCAAGCACGCCTTACAATAGTGTTCACCTCAGCGGAGCTATCGAAAAGCACTACTTTGAACTCTTTACCTGTTTGTACAAGTCGACGTGGTTCAAGCAAGTACTCAATGGGTACCGCTACCCGAACAACCACTCACATCTCTTCGCACGGCGATAGCAACTCCAGCGCCATATCCATCTTTACGGTCCCGCAGCTACAACTCTACTACGACCTCTGGTCAATTGGCGCGACTTGAGCTTCATTACAGCGAGAACCATAGAGACACCGTCTCGACTTACATTTACTTTAGACCTCTCATCATGGCTCCATCGGACGCCCATCTCCAATACTCTAATTCCTGCCCAAAGTGCCGCAGCAATAACCTCTACGTCCCATGCAAACCCATTCTCTTGAGAGTCAAGAAGTATTCGATGCCAAATTCGTGAAGGAGCTACCTTGGCTCCACACTGCGTATCTCTAATTCCAGGACAAAGAAGCATCTGCACGAACCTATTGAAAGCTCTCCCTGCAAGTTCGCGCTTTTTAGACTCGCGCCTAAGTAACTGGGCATCGGCGTGCGATCGCGATCCTATGACAAGTGCATCATGGCTATAACTGGTTGCGAAAAGACGTTGCAACTCCCCCAGCGGGGTAGCCAAATCCAGATCACAGAATCCTGCCAGCTCTGTGTCCGCCCGAAGCAATCCTGACCGCAATGCGGAGCCTTTACCTTCGTGTGGACGTCGAAGCACACTTACCCGCTTCGACCCTGACTCGTCGATGATAACGTTAAGTTTCTCCACCGTTGCGTCACTAGATCCATCATCGACAAAGATCAAACGACTATCGCTCGACCAATTCTCTACAAAGTTAATCAATGGGAGCGCACAATCCCCGACTCTCCGTTCCTCATTGTACATCGGTACAACCAGTGTCATCGACACGCTAGTTATAGTCATAGCCAGCTCCTAAGACACTTTGTGAACTTTGCTGTATCTCGACCTTTGAACTCAATCTCCGTTAAACCAAGCTGACATCTATACATAGATTCCACCGCCACTCAAAAAGACTCGACATTAGAGTTCGTACCATCGGTGCTAAGCCAAGCACACTAATCTTCCTATGCATTCCGAACCAGACACCGCAACGAATTTCGCTTCAACGGTGACTCAATGCCCAACAGAAACAGTACGAGTGAGTAAATGAACTTCTATCTAAACATTTTCCATCTACCGATACCTATCCACTAAGAACCACAGGCAAGTCCAACTAATACGCTCCTTGGCCAGACTCCGCTCAGGTCCTAAGCCTTACAAACCATGTCCAAACACTCTCAGCTTTACATTTCGCCTCCTCTCAACACAGCATCATCCATCTTGGGCAAGCAGTTGGGATCTCACTTCGTCGACGGTGCTAAAGACCTCAACTTCGCGTTCGCGAAGCACCACTTCGCGCTTCCCATCAGCCGACCCTTTAAGGAGCTGTAAAAATCTTTCAGAGCTTGTTATCCAACTGTGTGCTTGCGCCCACTGTCTCCCTGCATCACCCATGACAAGCCTTCTGTCACCGTCGCTCAGTAGATCAACTAACACCGATGCAAGCGATTTGCTGTCCCCATAAGGGAACAGCACGCCTGTTTCACCATCTCGCACCGACTCGTTAAGTCCAGGAACATTTGATGCCACAACCGGTAGACCTCTGGCACTGGCTTCCATGCATACCACGCCCCACCCTTCAAATGACGACGGGCACACTGCCACCCACGCTTGAGCGGCAAGTTGATCACGGATCAGAGAGCTTACATAACCATGAAATCTGACATACTCATCGATACCAAGCTCAGTTACTAACTGCTCTAAGCGACTGCGGTCTGGTCCCTGACCCAAAATATCGACTCGAACCGATCCAATCACTGAGAGCAAATGCGGTACCGCCTTGATCAAGACATCGACGGACTTTTGTTGCTTTAGCCTACCCATACAAAACACAGCAGGACGAAGACTCTTTGGAACCTGAGGAATGTTAGGTTCCAACACGCCATTCTTTATGACTTCAACTTCGCTCTCATGAAATCCAAGCCCTACCAGGTCTGACTTTGTACCGTTCGACACCGATACGACTTGGCAGTTCTTATAGACTCTCGGCATGATTTGCCCTTCTAGGACGACTCCGATCCAACTCAAATATCTAGGAAGTTGAGTGCGAAATATCTCCTGATGGACATGGTGCACAAGTAGCACCACCGGAACTCTACTAAAGAGAGGTGCAAAAAATGGAATACCATTTTCGCAGTCCACTATAACGTCGTATCTTCCCCTTAGCGAGATAAGGTACTTGAGAGGAACGCGCAAGTATAAAGTAAACCTTCCACCGACTCGATGAACTCTGACGCCGTCCACGATGTCATCTTTGGAGCTACCTTTGTGTCGTTGGGTCAACCAATCGACCGACACTTCTTTAGGATCCCAGTTCTTAACGATTTGGTAGACATAGTTCTCCGCTCCACCAGCCCAAGGATGAGTGGTATCTCTCCAATTAATAATCAGTACCCGCATCGTTTTCCCAGAAGCTGCGGGTGGAGAAATCTCTCCTAAGTCTGGACCAAAAATACCTCGACAAAACGCAACGACAAACAATGCAGGACATAAAAAATAACAAAGGAGATCATCAACGCCATGACTCCATCTACGTCGTGTGCTAGCGAACGCTCCAAAGACAAAAAGTACACCAAACAGAACATAAGCAAACAGGACGGCTTCAGGAACTAAAACGTCTCCCGTGTAAACGTAATAAAGATAAGTCAAAGGGAGTCCGAGTAGAACTGCCAACGAACGCAAAAAGGCTCCAAACGCTCTAAAACCCTGCTGAAACTGCGGGTATCGCCTGTAAAGCGAACCTCGTGCTCTGCCAACGGTAGCCGTTATGCTTAGTACTTCTCTGAGTGATTGGGGGCTACTCCTCACCGGAGATAAGCTTGCGTCTATTACGACGACAAACTCCTTTTTCTCTATAACCTTTGTGAAGGCTCGCTCCCAAGGACCAACACCCACCGTTGGCGACTGAAATCCTCCGATCTGTCGAAAAACCCCTGCTCGAAAAGCAAACGATGTCGACGTAACACAGAGTCCATTATCCATTGTGGTTGAGTTCAGAAGACTCCCACTACTTTTGGTTCGGCAGAAGCGACCGAGATAACCAGATAAAATACTGCCAAAGCGGCTATCGCCATCCCAGACGATCGGTCCCACTGCCATGCCGATATTAGGATCTATAAATCTCTGTTGAACCTGCTCTAACCAGCCCCTCCTAGGAGGAGACTTATAGTCGAAAAATACAAGTAGATCGCCTGAGCAGTTTTTTGCCGCTTCATCCCACCTGTAGGTTTGAAGCGTACCTGCAAAGTGCAGCATCTTGCAATTTACTGGCAGGGACCCTTGAAACGACGGGCTGGCCTGCGACGTGGTAAGAATCGCCTCTACGTTTAAACGTCCCACATCTTCAAGGTCAAACGCAGATAGAACTTCCGATATGTTCAAAACCATCTCGTCTATATCTATGATGACAGATACGGTCGTAGCTTTGTAAGAGCTTACATGTGCATCATCGTCTGCAAATGCCTCATTTAGCATTCCAACACCATCTCATTTGCGTCCCAGATCCCACAACTTTGTTTAAAAGCTCAGCACTAAATTAACGCCCTCGACTCGACTCTCAGGATAATGAAGCATTCAAATACTACCAACGTAAAGTAGACTGTGCACGAAACTAGAGGAAAAGTTTGAGAAATAATAAACCCTTAACCCGCGATACAGATACCATCTAGATAAAAGACGGCCAACGTACATATTTGTTCGATCAGCAAGGAGCCATTGCAGTTGCAAGCTCCCGTCAAAGTACCGCGTGGGAAGTCGATCAACTTGTTCCTCCGAGGCCGTTACCCAAAAAGATCGCCAACACCTTTTTTTATAACCTTTAGAGCGAAACCAATTATCTTTATACCTCTCGACACGTTTTCAAAACAGTCGTCACTTTGAGCGCATAATTCACTACCTAGAGTTCAAATACACCTAACTCAAAACACAGTTTCCCCGAATGTAAATAGAAGTATTTAATTCAAATAATTTCGCCTTCGATAGGCGCTTGAACCTCTAATACTCTAGATTATACCTGCAGGGTACTCCTCACCATAAAACTCACTATAGCAAGGACGACAAGTGGAATATCATCTCTGGAAGCGCTTGAACCGAGTGGTCAAGTTCACTCTTTCTAGCTTATCTGTCGCAACATCGTTCGAAGAGAAACTCACGTTATCACCTTATATATTTGCCGCTTCAATCGCGTCATTAATACCAGTATCTAGCTATGACAGAGTCGCCGGCATTTGGGGCCTTGTGAGATACGCTACACAACCAGAGAGACGTCGATACTCCAGGAACGCCCAGAGACTTGTTGCCCGCGACTTTACGAGCAAATTCGATGTAGAAGTAAGGAACCTTCTCGCATTCAAGTCTTACGTAAAGTTCTGGCTCGAAAACCTTGCTCATCTGGTCGAAGGTCCGTCACGCACAACATACAACCTAACCATGGAAGGCAACCAAGCCGTTATGGATTGGCTTAGCACCGGCCGCGGAGCGATACTTGCGACAGCACATATAGGAAATCCAGACTGGGGAGGCATCGCTATCTCAAGAACCATCAACCCTCTCGCCGCTATCTTCGGACCGCTTGAACCTCCTGTATTTGAAAAGTGGTCCTACCAACTGCGAACTACCATGGGGCTTGAGACAATATTTCTTCGTGATTCAAACGTCACGAAGCAGATCATAAATAAAATAGACGAAGGAACACTGGTTGCTTTAACGTGTGACTTCAACATATCAGGAAATGCTCTTGAGATAGAGTTCTTCTCCAAACTTTTCCCACTTGCATCTGGACCTGCTACTATTTCCTTGCGGACCAATACTCCAGTATTTCCCGGAACAGTTTTAATGAAACCAGACGGAGGCCACCATCTACTATTTGGGCCGCCAATTTTTCCCAAGGACATCCAAGGCGACAGTATCTCTCATAGAATCAAACTGCTCACACAGGCAATAGGTAAAGAACTTGAATCGCAGATATTGATGGCTCCTGAACAGTGGCATGTGGTCGTGCCTTTAACCATAAAGGATAATACCACTCCCTCAATTCGCTAAAAATTACAGACTTGCCTGAAAAACTCCTATCAAACCTTCAAGGTATCCCGTGGAAAATACTTACTCAAACCAACTATTTTCATTGCGCGCTTCAAGCTCGTGGTGAGAACAATTGACCTACAATGGTTCTAGGAGATGAGAAAAGGCAAGCGAGTCCTTTGTCATTTAATAGACTGAGAAAAGGCGAAAAGTGGGTTCCAATCGGGAAATTATCCAGCACGAAAGCCTAGGGACTGATGATATGAACGACCCAACCAGCGATGGCCACCCGCAGATATCTATAGTCATACCGACGAGAAACTCGGCGCGCACTCTCGCACGATGTCTTTCCTCAATCAAAGCTCAAACGCTACCTTGTGAGGTAGTAGTCGTGGACAATGACTCAATGGACGAGACTATAGAGATTGCACGCAACTTTGGATACCGAGTTGTAAGGGGCGGGCCTGAGCGTTCAGCCCAGAGAAACATCGGGCTCTCTCTCTGCAATGGCACAGTAGTTGGCTTTATCGACTCAGATATGATACTTGATCCAGAAGTCGCTGAAGAAGTAAACCGTTTAATAGATGACTCCTGCGTCGCAGTCGTAGTGCCGGAATATACGTCCGGATCAGGATATTGGACCTCCGTGCGAGCGTTCGAACGTTCCATGTATCTAGAGAATCAAAACGTCGAAGCAGCACGCTTTTTCCGAAAGTCAGTCGTCGATCAGATCCACGGCTTTAACGAGCAACTTACCGGCGGTGAAGATTGGGATCTTGAGATTAGAGTTCGAGACCACGGAACGATCAGACGTACCGACGCTCAAATAGAACACGACGAAGGGAGGCTTCAATATATTGAGGCGTGCAAGAAAAAGGGGTACTACGCAAAAGGTTATGCAAAGTTCGCTCAAGAACATGGAGTTCGAAAGTTAATCTCGATAACTTTTGATCGACCCTACATCAAGTCGCCCAAGGTACTAATCTCAACAAAAGGCATTGGATTAATAGCTTTAAAACTTGGTGAGCTTGTGGCGATCCTATCAGTAGTTATGCGCCAACTTGTTTTGGATAACACAACGTCGCGCTTCTTGCATAATGCGGCACTGGCCGAAGTTTCCTCGTCAAGAGCTCGGGGATTCATAGCACACGTTCGCATGAACGTGTGCGTGCAAGATCGTGAAGATACGTGAGATTATTTAAACAGTCTCTAATGTCATTGATGTTCATCCGCCTACCAGAAGCAGTGTCAACGTTTGTTCACTTCCCGTGCTCCGATGACTCAAAGAGAGGTTAGCCCGACTGTCGCAGTGCAAGGTCTTTCGTCGCTCCTCGGCTAGGGTTGCGACTCCGGCAAGCTTCAAACCTTTCGTCAAGGCGTTGGAGGACGGTCTTCGTGTTGGCGTATGAATAGTGCAACCTCTGCGGACGTCGCAGGGACATAGTGCATGATCCATTAGTGTCGGCCTTAAATGATTCTTGGTAGTTGTTGTTAAACAATTTGACAATGTACCAAGTCAGAGCTCAATCAGTAATTTTAGGTGGCCAAACCTCGTTCTATTAAACTTTGCATTATGCGCTCCACTGTCGTCTCAGGATCAACAGAGGCGTTCAAGATATGAATCTCAGGCCTCTCTGGCGGCTCATACGGCGAGTCAATGCCAGTAAAGTTAGGAAGCTGCCCAGCTCGGGCCTTCTTATAAAGTCCCTTTGGGTCTCTATTCTCAGCGACCGAAAGAGGCACATCTAAGTAGACCTCGATAAAGTCACCCGAGTCGAACAGGTCTCGAGCCAACTCTCTCTCTGATCTAAATGGCGATATGAAGGACGCTATGACGACTAAGCCAGCGTCAACCATCAACTTAGCAACCTCAGCAACTCTTCTAATGTTTTCAACTCTGTCTGCCTCGGTAAAGCCTAGATCCTTGTTGAGTCCGGATCTAACGTTATCTCCGTCCAGAATATAGGTGTGAATTCCTTGCGCGAAGAGCTTTTTCTCTAAAAGATTCGCCACGGTCGACTTTCCGGATCCGGAAAGTCCTGTAAACCAAACGAGAGCAGAGCGATGCCGAAATAATTGACGACGAACATCACGATTAACCTCAAAATCATGCCAATGCACGTTGTCTGAACGCCGAAGTACGTAGTCAACCATTCCAGCACCTACAGTATCCATCGTCATACGATCAATCACGATGAAACTGCCTCCTGCACGAGCGTCAGCGTAGCGTTCGAGTGGTACAGGAGAACTAAGTGTCGCGTTGCACACTCCTATAGAGTTTAACGACAGGGTTCTTGCTGCTAAATGTTCCAAGGTGTTCACATTCACTTCGTATCGAGGAGGTTCAAACGTAGCATTTACCGTACGCGTTCCTATTTTTAGAAGGTAAGTCCTCCCAGAAAACATATCTTCATTACCCATCCAAACCAACGTCGCTCTAAGATGTTCAGCAACTTGAGGAGCATCCTTATATGAGCAGAGCAAGTCCCCTCTACTCACATCAACCTCCTCATTGAACGTCAGGACTACTGACTGTCCATCAATAGCTTCTTCTACGTCGTCAACGCCAAGCAGTATGCCTTTCACGCTAACTTCTATGCCGGAGGGTAGCACTAAAAGACGCTCACCTTTAAATACCCTCCCAGAAGTTATCATGCCCGCCACCCCTCTAAACTCTGGCGACGGTCGGATGGCGTACTGAACCGGCATCCTGAAAGGACTATCCGATGGGCTCCGTTCGCTTGGAACTGATTCAAGATACGAGAGCAGGGAAGGCCCCACATACCATGGAGTTCTTTCGCTTTTTGACAGCAAATTGTCACCACGCAAGGCGCAAAGTGGTATGTAGGTCACATCCTTCAACCCAATCTCTCCGGCATAGCAAGCAAACTCCTCGCAGATTCGGTTAAAAGCTTCCTCATCGTAGTCAACAAGATCGATCTTATTAACCGCAAGAACTACATGTCTAACTCCCAGTAGTTTGACTAAGTAGCTATGCCGTTTAGTCTGCGTTACTAGCCCCTTCGACGCGTCGAGAAGGATAACCGCGAGATCCGCTGAAGAAGCACCGGTTACCATGTTCCTCGTGTACTGCTCATGGCCTGGAGTGTCTGCAAGTATGAATGACCTTCGTGCGGTCGAAAAGTATCGATAGGCAACATCGATAGTTATGCCTTGTTCCCGCTCTGCGATTAAACCGTCTACAAGTAATGCAAAGTCAATTTCGGATCCTTGGGTTCCATGGCGCTTGGAGTCTTCGCTCAACTGTGCCAACGTATCGTCATAAACTAGCTGAGAGTCATACAGCAACCGACCAATTAGGGTCGACTTTCCGTCATCAACACTCCCACATGTAAATACCCTAAGGAGATCCCTCTCTATCAATTCATTCGTCATCACATAAACCATGCCTTTTTTATTCACTTGCATATATACATGCATCACAAAAGAAATCAGAAGTAACCATTTTGTCGCTTGATCTCCATCGATCCAGATGCATCATGATCAATGACCCTGCCATACCTCTCTGACGTCGACGTCCTACTGAGTTCCTCTATTATCTCGTCTATAGATGAGGCATCTGACTCAATTGCAGCTGTAAGTGGGTAACATCCAAGGGTTCGAAATCTGACTTTTCTCAGATGCGTTGACTCATTGGGTCGAAAGCGAAATCTTTCATCATCGACAACTATTAAACCTTCGTCTCGGACCACACAGGGTCTTTCTTTCGCAAAGTAGAGCGACACAATTGGAATCGACTCTCGTCTTATATATCTCCAAATATCCATCTCTGTCCAGTTCGACAAGGGAAAAACTCTCAGAGTCTGCCCGAGTGCCAACCCTGTATTGTACAGATTCCACATCTCAGGGCGTTGAGCCTTTGGATCCCATCTCTGAGAGGACGATCGCACTGAAAACACTCTTTCCTTCGCACGAGCACGCTCTTCATCTCGTCTTGCTCCCGCAAACGCCATGTCGAACTTGCCGTTAGCAAGTGCCTGGAGAAGTCCCTCGGTCTTCCATAGATCAGTATGAACCGCCGATCCGTGATCAAAGGGGTTTATTCCGTTTTCAAGACAGTAAGGATTTTGGTGCACAATCAGTTCCATGCTCGAAGATTGCGCCGCTTGATCTCTAAAGGAGTACATCTCAGAGAACTTCCACGTTGTATCGACGTGTAATAGCGGGAACGGGGGCCGAGACGGATAGAACGCCTTGCGGGCAAGGTGCAGCAGCACCGACGAGTCTTTCCCCACTGAGTACAACATCACTGGACGTTTCGAAGTAGCTACGGCTTCCCGCATGATATATATGCTCTCGGACTCCAGCAGATCTAAGTTGGATAACCTAGCTCTCATATTTGTCACAAACCTCTCTTATAACGCTAAGCAGTTCCGATGCTAACTCAGGTCTACAGATTAAGATATCTGGCATGTAGGGGCTAGACCTGTTGTACTTCAATGCAGAGCCGTCGATGCGTGATGCATGCAAACCGCAAGCAAGGGCAACGCCTACGGGTGCCGCCGAGTCCCACTCGTACTGGCCTCCCGCATGAAGGTACGCGTCAGCTCTACCCGCCACTACTTCCATAGCTTTGACACCTGCTGAACCCATAGGAACGATCTCTAGATCTAAGTATTCTCCAAGCCTAAAGATCCAATCAGGTGGACGTGTCGCACTTACAACCACTCGCATGGGACTTTGTATTTTGAAAGGGTTTTTGACCAAGTCGAACGAGGTGTAAACTTCCCCCTTGGACGGCAGTGCGACAACAGCCACTGATATACCAGCGGTAACCTTTTCCTGTGTTGTCGCACAAAGTTTCGACCAAAGAGCTATGTGAATCGCCCATTCATCGTTTCCTTCAGTTCCAAACTCTCGGCTACCATCTAAAGGGTCAACTATCCACACCCGTTCGACATCCAGTCGATGCTTATCGTCGCTAAGTTGCTCTTCTGAAAGTAACGCGTCATCAGGACGATTTACCCTGATCAACTCTCGGATTATCTCTTCAGACACGATATCGCCCCTGTCACTGAGAGTCTTCCCATGCTCTCCTGTTGCAAAGCCTTCCTTACGAATCTCAAGTAAAGCAAGTGACGCCTTCTCAGCTATATCTAGAGCGAGCCTCATATCATCTTGTCGAACAGCCACCGTTCTCCCATCCCAAGTATTCATCGTGGACCCTTGCAACAAAGCCGCAAAACGGCCTCATCTCACTTACGTAACCTCGAACAGTACAACCTAAAATTACTACAGAACACGAGCAACTTTATAAGACTAAAGTAAAAAACATTCAGTAATCATCGTGACATAACCTGGAGTCAGATCTCAAGAATGTGATCTCACCATCGGCAGCAATCCAACCACTGAAAAAGCTATACCAAGTGCCACTGAGATCAGAAAGTCCTCAAATGAAAAACCACCTACAGTCGTCACCATCGACGCGGAGAGACTTAGTATCTGAGATGCACCCGCGATCGCTATTGCAGCGCCCAATAAAGAGGCTATAGCGCTAGCCATAATTACGTGAACAAGGAGTGCGGCATCGGAATTTGATTCACTATCTATACCTCCAAGAAAAAGTCTTCCACGAGACACTCTAAAGTAGACGTAAAACGACGAAAGTACCAGGGCAAATCCCGACATCCCAAAAAACATATGCTCAAGAGTTAATGCTCCGGCGAGTTGCGATGTAACGAGTTGGCTCTGTGTTACGATTGAGAAGTTAGCTTGAAATGGGTTTGATAACTGGTGTAGCTGAAGTAGCGTTGTGTCCACCTCGCTTGCCACCTGCTCGACGACGGCTGCATTGACGGTCCGAAAAACTATCTGACTCTCCAATTGGCCTCGGCCAGGAACGACTCGTGACCACATGGTAGTTTGAGGTATAATCACACGATCATCTAAGTTGTCGCTTCCATAGAACCCTCTAGATTTGAGCACTCCAATAACTTTGAACTGCGTTCCCGACATCGTAATGCTTTGGCCAATCGGATTCACTGAACCAAAAAGCTGTTCTTCAATCGTTGAGCCGAGTACCACAACCGGCGCAGACGCTGCTAGGTCTTGGCTTTCAATGAATCTGCCGACGCTCAATTGAAATTGCGTACAGTATGCATAAGACTGCGTTGTACCGATCACTTCTCCCGAAACTGAACGAGCTCCGAAAGAAAACGTACCCTGGGATATGGTCGCTGGCGCCATTGCTACCGTTCCCGGGATAGCACCAGGCTGCGATAGAGCAGAGACGTCACTCGTTGTCAAACTATTAGACGAGACACCGTAGTCCAGGCCCGTAGAAGACGGTGGTATAGGAGACACAAGTACCATCTCCGGAGAGAGTCCAGCTACTACTTTTCGACTAATGGCAGCCGCAGTATTTGACAGGTAAAATGTCGTGGCCACGAAAAACACAGCTACAAGAGTTACAAAACCCGTAACAATCAACCCAAGAATCCGAACTCTGAGAGTTACGCTATCAGCGTTAACGCTCTTATGCACCTCCTCTGAGTCAGTCTCTGACCGAGACTCCATCAGGAGATACCCGCCTGTGCGAATCCCTGATTCGCGGCGAGCTCGACTTGTTCACCCTTTTGGAGCCCCGAGGTAATTTGCACCATCGTCAGGCCCTGTGTACCCAAGGTGACGTTAGTCTCGATACTACGATTACCGTTCCATACCATAACCTTTGGTACACCACCAACTGTAAACACCGCTGATAAAGGAACTGCGAGTACGGATGTAACTCTTGACACGAACACGGACACCGCCACCGACATTCCCCAACTCAACCCCTTCACGGAGTCCAAAGAGACAGTCGCAAAGTATGAGGGAACCGATGCTACGGTCACTGGCGAAGCGGATACGGCGATAACCTTACCTGAGATATTGAGTTGTTTGAGTCCTTGTCCTGTTATCGTCACAGAACGTCCGACACTAATCTGGGAGGTGCTTTGAGATGGATAGGAGAACGCGACCACGAGCTTAGAAGGTTGTCCTATTACGATGAAAGGTAGCTGGTTGCCTCCGAAATTTGCCACAACTGCGGACAGAGGTGTCGATGTTCCAGGTAGCGTCTGCGATGTAGTGGGGGCTCCTGTAACGTTCTCGCCAACCTGCCCGTTTATGGCCAAGACGACGCCGGTGGCAGGCGCTGTCAGAGAGTACTGATCTAGGTGCGCTTGGGCGACCTGTAGGGCAGAGTTGGCAGCATTTACCTTTGCTTGTGCTTCAGAGACTTGAAATGGATCAGGTGTAGACGCTGCACTTAACGCTGCCTGGGCTGCATTCACCTGGCCCTGGGCTTCGCTTTCTCGCAAAGCACCCGACGAAGCATCGCTTTGGCTTCTCTGTTGATCAATAGTCAGTTGCCTCTGATCCTGTGCTATCTGCGTAGAATATGACTGACAGAGAGCTGACGTTGAGTTTGCGTTAACAGAACAGTTCGCTCCGTTATACTCCGATTGAACTGCCTGAAGAGCCGCCTCGTCACTTTGTATATTCTGTGCATCGATACTCGCTGTCTCTTGCACGCTCGCAATAGTCTGGCTTTGAACCTGCTCGGCATTTGACAAAACGGTAGATCGGAACGTGGACTGAGCAGGTGTGAGCGGACTTTGCGCCGCGCTCAAAGTTGCTTGGGCAGACGCTAAGTTCGCTTCCGCTTGTGAAACCGCGCTAGAAGCCGAAGAACTCTGCAGATTTGCAAGGACCATACCAGCTGATACTTTCTGCCCTATCTTCACAGTTATCGAGGCCACAGTTCCAGGTATAGCAAAATTCAGACCCGTCTCCGTCGCCGGCACCACCGTGCCCGTTTCATTCACTGATGCCTCAAAGGAACTATAAGCCGCAGTTGCCAATTGAGGCGAGAGCGTAGAGTTAGTCGACGAGGGAAGAATGATTCTCACTCCAACGGTTACCGCCGCGACGGCTAACAGCACCGAAACGGCTATAACAAAGAACTTAGTTAACGAACTTGACATGTACAATCGCTACAAACCTGGTACAAAAAATAAGTCATTGCCTCGTATCCTTAGTATTCGCCAAATCAAACCTTGCCACCCACGCGAGACATCACCGCCAACCATGACGGCTGTTCGAGGACATATTATCACCTCCTTTAAGCGGAGGTCCTAAAAGAACTTTAAAATCACACCCACCGTGCTGCAGCAGTATCACCTACAACACTTAGAGTATCCATGCAACCACGTTAGGTATAATTTTATAAAATGGATAAGAGGTGAAGACATTATCGTCGAGCATATCGAGATGCCATCGTGGACGTACAATCTCAAGCGCTGTTACCAACGAGATCGCAAAGCAGCTACCACTACACCTAGCTAACCCATAATCTTTATATCTATACCGTGCTTACTTCCTCATCTAAGCTCTTTGAAGAGGTGATTAAACCGCATAAGGTTCCCTTGAGATATAAAACGATGAGCTTCTTTCTATCGTCTCTGGTTCTAGTCGTAAAAATCAGCGCCACCACGGATACAGGTAAAACGATTAATGCAAACAACATCCACGTTACGGCGTCGTTGTGATAGGTCTTGCGATAAACAATTCGACTTTGGGCCTGATCAAAGATATTGGTGGGGTTGATCCGCGTAAAGTAACCTGAGTAGTCTATATCATGGTAGATAGTGGAATCATAACAAGTCACTACCTGGTATCCAGCTTGCCTAATCTTATTACCAAAGTCAGCTTCGGACCAGTTGTGAGGGAATCTACGCCAATCAAATGATACGCCTGATCTGCGAAGTTCATTTCGCGTCATAAAGACATTGGGCTGGAAATCAACAACCTTACTCTTGACAGATACCGTCGTCTCTCGATCGTAGGAGACCACCAAAAATCGATTGATCCTTCCACCGGCGCACCACACACTGCCATCTGACCATCTTCGTTGAACAGGGCCAACCAAGGCCACCCGTTCATTCTCATCCAAAAAGTCTGCCAAGATCGACAATGCTTGGCCCTCAATTATGTTGTCATCGTCGATGAAACACACATACTTTCCCGTCGACACATCCCATCCTTGCTGACGAGCCTTGGCACTTAGCACGTTTTCCTCGTTACGAAGGTAGATAACGTTAGGAAACTGCGCCACCACGTCGCTAGTACCGTCAGAGGAGGCATTATCTACGACCACGATCTCCTCGATTTCGCTATCCAAGAGAGGGACTAACTGTTCGAGCAATCTCATTAACATGTGGCAGCGATTTCGCGTAGGAATCACTATCGATACTCGTTTAGACATGTCCCTAACACCAACTCCTACACAACAAGGGTCAAAAACCAGCCATTAGAGAGCGTGATCGCACTGAAAGCAAGCACAGACGTATCCTATCGCAATTCCAACTAGATCTTGTCGGAGAGACATTGCCATCACAAGATAAATTCTTACAGCCAGATAGTATCTTGGTAAGAGAGGTTGTCATTGCACGTATAGATCCGATACCACAAGGGTATCTGATGACACTGGATACTAATACCAGCAAATCGCACATCACTGAAAGCGCCTCTATCAGATCTCATTGTCTTGTTCGTCAATAAACAAAACGAACTGTCAGCCAACAGAGGGGCATCTCAATCCAGCAAGACCAGATATCAAAACTGACGGCTTACACTGCACTGTCGAATAGGTGGTATTTTTAACGTCCAAACCGTTCACCTCATACTTGGGAAGTACCGCAATGCCTCCTAGGTCGCTGTTCGAGATGGTCACATTCCTTGAGTCACCGATGTAGATCGACGACGCTTTGTCGAGCATCGTCTCGCCGTTGACATTAATATTGTGACTTACCAAGGTAACGTCAGGTGCAATAACACCACCGATCCCATTGGTCGTAATGTTTGAAAGATTGATATTGTAAGAGCCGGTTATAACCCATGTGTAGTAATGAGTACTTCCATCCGTACCGCCCACAAGATTTGCGTTGCTGACATTGTCATCGTGGCAATAAAAGATATCTATGCCATTACCTTTAATATTTATGTTTGTGGCAGTCGTGCCGACTTGGCAAGACAGGTCCAGCTCAGTTGTACCCGCATATCCCTGACCTACGATCGTCACGTTATCTATGACATTATCGACTCTGTAGATGTATGAGACGGTATTTGGGTTACAGATGGCTATGACTCTAATCCCAAATGAGTTATAGTTATAAGCATTAGTGCTCTTAGCAGCCAAGACCTGCAGGTTACTTAGCGTGGTATGGTTCGCAAAGTCCATAATGTCTGTACCGGCATCGTACGTCGCACTATCTAAGGTCATGTTGGTAATGACCGTACCACTGCCGCCGCCTACTTGCTGACCAGGCGCAACTTCGATCGCAAACATGTCTCGACTCAGCGTCACACCTGGCGTCTTTTGGCCAACTTCATTGACTATAACGGTTTGGCCTATCCCAGATCCAACTACCCGTATCGGCTTATCGATTACGAGGGTATATAACTTGTACGAGCGTTGGTCGAGAATAAAACGTCCCGGAGGGAAGTATACCTCACTACCAGGCTGCGCCTCGGCCGCCAAAATTGCATTTTGAATCGCCACAGTTGAGTCGTGTTGACCCGTTGGATCGGCACCGTAATTTACAACATTGAAGATCGACGATGACGGCGGGAGGTTGGATGAAGACTGAACAGGCGTACCGACATTTGGACCGGTCGAGGTTGTCGGAGAAGTAATCTTTGGTGGTGGCCCGACTCTTTGGCCGAAGGGATTCATTCTGGCTACAAAAAATACCCCTGTAATCACCACAATGAGCGACACACTTAAAACAGCTAGGCGCCGTCGAACCTTTTTCCCAATCTCGTGTTCCAAGATTCATCACTCCTTACGTGTTACGCTTTCCAATTGAACTAAACGCCCAATCGCAAGAGATCATCGCTGCTAGTTCAATGACAAAACAAGATATCCAAAAAATCCTTTTCCGACATAAGCTCAAGATCGCGATATGCGATAAAAAGTCGGTTACTTGGGATAGACCTATTCAACCATTTTGTCTGGACGCTAACTGCAAAACTAAGCTCTATTTTTCTAAATCGTCAAACTTTTCAACTTCTTGTAGCCCCGAGAACTTGCCTCCTACAACAGCATTGCCATCGACAATACATGATCAAACCTTTAGCTACAAGACGTCGCTTCTTCGGAGTTTTATGAAATTCAAGCAACGGCATTCGCTCCGCAGTGCTACTACTATTTATGCTGCCATTTGGGAGTTCTTTTTTGCAAGAACGCATTCATCCCCTCCTGAGCGTCATGGGTCTGAGACGCTGATGCCATCGCCTCTACAGCCAACTCATAAGCCTGCGTTACCGGAAGGTCCATCTGCCTATAGAGCACTTCCTTGCCAAAACTCTTTGAGTACTTGGAACCTCGAGTGGCCCTGGTCAAGAGATCCTCCGTAGCTATCTCTAACTGGCTAGGATCCACTGCGTAATTAATCAGTCCCCACTCAGCGGCGGTAGCTGCAGTTATAATGTCTCCAGTCAACGCCATCTCGGCCGCTCGCTTTCTTCCTATCGAATGGGAGATGGCCACCATAGGGGTGTGGCAGAACCATCCACCCTTCCCACCAGGGGCTGCAAATCCTGCAGTTGAAGATGCCACCGCAAGGTCGCAACTAGCAACAAGTTGAGCGCCAGCCGCTGTAGCTAGAGCATGAACTTGAGCTACCACCACCTGCGGGACCTCTCCGATAATCGTCATGAGTTCCGTACACGTTCTTAGAAGTTTTCTCATATAGGTTAAGTCCTGACCTGCCATATCGCTAAAGTCATGTCCTGCCGAGAACACGGGACCGTTTGCCTTTAGGATAACGCCGGCTACCGCTGATTCACCGACCTCAGTAAAAGCTGCAATTAGCTCCTTCATATGCCCCAACGATAAAGCGTTACGCTTTTCTGGCCGATTCATCGTTATATAGACTCGATCTTGCCCTTTATCGATCTCTAAGTAGCTATACATCATCCGGATCCCCTCAACAACTAGACACAGTTAAAAAAGTCCTGGCTTCTTCAGCACTAGAGATATCGTAGCCGAAAGCGCTTTTATGGGTATATTTGAAGTTAGCTGCGAACCGTCTAAATGGTTTCAACGAATTGGGTTTACAAAGACCTTTTTCTCTAGAGTCATGTAGTCAAGGTACTCTTCGTCAATCTCTACCCCGATACCAAAATCGTCGCCAAGCTTGATCAAACCGGGAGACTCAAACTCAAATGGAGTCCGGATAATATCTCTTTCGAAGTATCTTGAAGATGGAGATGTATCTCCAGGTAGATTAACTCCTTCTAAAGAAGCGATCGCTAAGTTTAGTGCCCGTCCAACGCCAGCCTCATAGAGACCACCACACCAAAGACCAATACCATTTTCTCTACAAAGTCTTTCAATCTTTAGGGCCTCAGCCACTCCACCTACTCTTGAGACCTTTAGATTCACCACGGAACCAGCTTCGAGCGCCATCACGACCTCCAAGTCGGAGCTGCAGCACACAGCCTCATCTAGACAGATAGGCGTTGAGACCTCTCGAGCCAATGTCGCATGTCCAAGAAGATCATAAGGATCTAAAGGTTGCTCGATCATTAGTAACTCAAAGTCGTCGAGTCGTCGTAAGGTACGAATATCAGAGAGAGAGTAAGAACCATTGGCGTCAACCATAAGTGGAATCTTGGGAAACTCTCGTCTAATCGAATGTAGTAGATCTACGTCACTTCCCGGCTCAATCTTCAACTTGACTCTGCGATACCCTTGTTCTACAGCCAAGGAGACCTTCTCCAGTAAAAGATCCACGGTACTTTGGAGCCCGATACTAACTCCAACTTCGATCTCGTCCTTGACGCCGCCGACCTTCTGCCACAAAGAAGACTTGCTCAGTTTTGCGTACAGATCCCAAACTGCCGATTCTACTAGAGCTTTTGCCATATAGTTACGACGAATCGGAGTAACTCTCTGAGCAAAGTCCAGTGGCGAGTCAACTCCTTCTTGGAAAAGTAAAGGTATTAAAAAGTTTTCTACCTGGTACGCAAGTGAGCAGTTCGTCTCTTCAACATAAAACGCGTTATTAGTAGTGCCACTCTCACCGTAGCCAACCACACCGTCAGCTAACACTCTTATTAGGAAAAACTCCTTCGTAGTCTCGCTGCTAACCGACGAGACAAAGGTTTCTTTAAAAGGAAGCGACACTTTCAGGAGTTCAACAGACTCTATAATCATGGTCGATCAATTCAATAAATTTACTCACCAAACAAAGATCCTTTAGCGTAGTTCAATCTAGCCATCTGCCCGTGGGAATACACCCGCCCTTGAGAGTAAGCCGGGGACAACTTTGCCGAGCCTACTTTGAAGGAGTTCGATCAACGGGAAAAGAGCTCGCATATCGACACCCGTTGAAAATCCAGATCGCTCCACCATGTATAAAAGATCCTCCGTCGGAATGTTACCTGTAGCATTAGGCGCAAACGGACAACCACCCACGCCTCCCAGCGATGCGTCGAGTTGGGTCACGCCTGACTCAATGGCCGCCCATGCATTAGCGATGCCGGTATTCCTTGTATTGTGGAAATGACATCTAAGTTGTATGGTTGGATCAAGCACCTCTCTTACGGCCTCTATTCTGCGCTGGACGTCGGCTGGAGTGGCTGCGCCGATGGTATCTGCCAAAGCAATCTCAAAGGGCATATAACTACCCACTTCACGCGCGATTTCGACGAGGCGTGATACTGCAACCTCTCCTTCAAATGGGCACCCAAATGCTGCTGATAGCGTTATCGAGACTCTAAGATCCGCATTTGAAGCTCTCTCAACGACCTTCTTTGCTGTAAGAAGATTTTCGCTAACCGATACTCCTTGGTTCTTTTGAGAGAACGTCTCCGTAACAACAACAACGTAGTTGATCTCTTGTAAAGGCGTCTTCAATGCTCTGTCTAGCCCGCGTTCATTGAGAACAAGGCCGATTGCTTCATCAAAAACCTTATTACTCAGCTTCGCAAGTACGGCTTCGGCATCTGCCATCTGAGGAACCCGCTTTGGATTTACAAAACTACATACCTCAATTCGCCTTAAACCGCCTGCAAAAGCGCCTTCAATAATCGCTACTTTATCCTCCGTGCTAAATAACGTAGCTTCATTTTGCAAGCCATCTCGGGGCACAACTTCCACAAGGGTAACTGTGTCTGCACTCATAGGAACTCCGATCCAAAATACCTACACATCTATAGGTACTCCCTTTTTTTCCAGCCTCCACCCACTTCAGCTTTTCCATACTATCCAAGGAGACAGGACTGCAGCGAGTCAATGGGTGTCCGACTTCCTTGTGCCGTGTTGTAGTGTAAGTAGTTTGCTTGGAGTCCTGGTGCGACCGGGGACAACCACCTCGCCCTGACTGACGTAGCGAAGTTCCGTCAGTCAGTCAGTATTTGTAGTCACTAGGGGCGACTACGTCAGCTCAATCACTAGACAAGTCACGCTGCGTAGGTTACAATAAGAAAACACTAAGAAGCTGTGTTAGCAAAGGAGCTACCGGTGAAACTACTAGAACAGTTAGAAGACTCTATCGCATCCATCTCAGATAAACTTCCATCACTGCCTGAGGGATTTTCGCAAGGTATAGCCAATTGGGCATGGCTACTGTCTGCGATTGCTGGGGCTGCATCCATCCTCACCGCTTGGAACTTGTGGTCTATATACGCTGCATGCACAGTAGGACTCTGTCCTAGCACTCTTGGGGTATTTCCCTACCTTTCGATAGCAGCGGCTTTGATCTGTGGAGTTCTTTACCTAGTTGCAATTCGGCCGCTAAAGATGCTGGCAAAACGCGGGTGGGACCTCATATTCATAGCGACGTTGGTGAATCTAGGCGCAGCCATAATCTTTATTCTTGCCGGATCGGGAGGAAGTCTGATCTCTGCGCTCGTCACTGTAGCAATCGTCTGGTTTATTCTTTTTGAGATTCGACCAAAGTTCCAACCCACAAAGGAGTCATAGCAACCGTGCTACCGTATTAGCACCAAACGAAACTCACATTCGTTCGCGCTCAAGTTACAGACGCATGTGCCACAAGCACAGTCGGAATATAATCGAAAAGGCGGAAGCTACGCCGACTCTGGTTGTCGTCTGTGAACATCTGCTACCTAATCCACTTCCGCCATGAAACGACTACGACCTTGATCGACCACGACGCTAAACTCGACTGTTATATAGAGTTCTCGCAGCTCTATCGCTTGTCGCCTTTGCACTTTACGTTGATTCGAAACAACAACCGCGTTACTCGGTGCCATTGAATCCACCCTAGGATGTAACATGAGATCGTGTCAACAATAAACCCTTATTTAGTCTCTAGGATGCAGTCCTTTGGATCCACAATCTTTGCTCAAATGTCGGAGTTAGCGATCCAAACTAGATCCATCAACTTGGGGCAGGGATTCCCCGACTTTGATGGACACGAGCACATACGCAAAGCAGCGATTCGTGCTATCGAACAAGGACACAACCAGTACCCTCCGGCTCTAGGAGTTCCAGCCCTTAGAGAAGCCATCGCGCTCCACCAAAAAAATTTCAACAACCTTAGTTACGACCCCGAAACCGAGATTCTTGTCACGGCGGGCGCCACCGAGGCTATCGCTGCCTCGCTTTTGGCTCTAATTGAACCCGGAGACGAAGTCCTAGTCTTCGAGCCATTTTACGACTCTTACCACGCTGTAGTAGTAATGGCCCAAGGGAGAATCACTCCCATACCTCTAAAAGAACCTGAGTGGACCGTTGACTTTGATTATGTGGAAAGCGTCATAACCGAGCGAACTCGAGTGGTTTTAGTAAATTCACCACACAATCCAACGGGAAAGGTGTTCACAGAACAAGAACTAAAGAAGCTAGCACAGCTATGCATTAAACACGACTTAATCGCCATTACGGACGAAGTCTACGAACATATTGTCTTCGAAGGAAATCACCTTAGCTTGGCACAGATCGCAGGAATGCAAGAACGTAGCATAGTTATCTCTTCCGCTGCAAAGACCTTCTCGCTGACCGGTTGGAAAATCGGCTGGCTCTGCGCGCCCAAAGACCTCGCCCAAGCAGCGCGCACTACTAAACAGTTTCTCACGTATGTAAACGGTGCTCCCTTTCAAGATGCGATCGCCTTCGCGCTTCAAGGTGGTAACAGCTATACAGACCTAATCGCTCGTCAACTTCAAGGACCACGATCAGTGCTAACCAGATCTCTCAACGAAGTCGGGCTCAAAGTATGTTCGAACTCCGGTACGTACTTCCTCGTCACCGATGTTTCAACCGTTACAGACGAGGACTCAATGACATTTTGTCTCAAGCTACCTGAACGAATCGGTGTCGTGGCAGTTCCAATGGAGCCGTTCTATAAGACCCCTCAATCCGGGCGTACTCTAGTGAGGTGGGCGTTTTGTAAGACACCAGAAGCAATCGCCTTGGCTGCAGAGAGAATTAGTCGTTTGAAAACATGATCTCCCGACAATCAAAGTCCCTTAATTCAAACAGAAACAAACCAAATCAATGCTCTCACCAAGCGCTTCGGGTCTCCTTTTAGGTCTAAATCACTGTCCTATTTATGAGTAATACATTAGAGCAACGGACATCAATAGCTCGACATCTGTCCACATGATTTAGTAGGACAACATCTTCACCCATTATCTTTCATTCCTCTAGTACAATATTAACCGTGAACCAAAACACAATTCTATCGAAAACGGCTGTCGTGCCGAAAAATCCGTTTGGTCGCCAAACGCTAGCAAAGTTCTTCCGAGCCCTCGGAGATGCCAATCGAGTGGCGCTTATCGGGTTCATAGCCGAGAAGGAACGAAGTGGGAGCGACTGCGTGTCTTTTTTAAATCTTGCACAGAGCAGGGTTTCCAGTCACCTCTCTTGTCTTGTCAACTTTGGATTACTTACTGTACGACGAGAAGGGCGCTTCTCATACTACTCCGTCACGGATCACCGAGTCCTAGAACTCGTAGGCTTAGGTAGCGCTATAACTTCAGATAATGCTGAATCGGTTGCTCGATGGGTAAGAAGTGATCGCAACGCGTAGATAATAATTAGATGATAATGTAGACCCTCACATTGGGTAATTAACGTCAAACAGCCCTCGAATGTCGTACAAGTCCATCTCTTATCTCCGTCCAAAATGCACGATGCCACAGGTCATAGCCGCGCGCGTTTGGATGAAACATGTCCGCTGAGTACATCAACACCGAGTTCATAGTCTTAGTGATGCGATAGAGATCTACAAGATTGCATCCAACACCTTTGACAGAATCTTCGATTACTTTATTCATAGCCTCTACCTTGGAAGGTTTCCTTACTCTTCCTCCAAAATATGGGAGATTCGAAACATAACAGTGGCTTGGTAGTACCTTCAAAAGGTTCGTGAAGTCTCTTTCAAACTCATCTATAGATGTCTTCAAAACATCATTTCCGCCGATGCCCAAGGTTACGAGGTCGTACGTCTCAACGTCCTGCTTATTGGGCATCTGATTGATGAGTACGTCTTTCGTAGTTGCACCAGATACGCTTACGTTCATACAGTGAACACTTAACCCGAGCGTCTCTTCCAGGGCACTCTTTATGCCGTAGACATATCCTCTTTTGGGGTCGAACGAACCTATTCCCTGAGCAGTAGAGTCACCTAAGGCAAGGTATGAAAACGATCCAAAAGCTGTACTCTCTCGTTTCCAAAACTCTTGGTGACGTTTCACGCTATAGAGGATCTCAACTAAAGCGATACTTTCTACGGCTCCCGCAAGTAAAGTTCCGTTGAATAACAGCTTAGTTATCCCTGTCAATCCCTATAGTCCTCACATTTCTCTCGCATTTTGACCAAGGCTGCATGTCAAACCAAGATCGCTTCCTGCTCAGACATAGTACAACTCACCATCACCATACGGCGTCGAGTCCCACAACGAAACGAATGCAACAACGCGGTGGGTAGGTGTTTGTTTCAGTAAGTCGCCGTTGCCTTAGTGCAATTAACTTTTGGGCGAGGTTTTAGCTTTATTAGAAACGTCAACGAGATCACTAAGTGGCCAGTGAAGCTAAAGTCATCGGTTTAACTCCCGCAGGAGTCAGATCAAACAAACATCTCATAAGCGCTTTTGAAGATTCCGGCGCTTTCCAGAGTCCTATTGCCATCCAATTTATACCTAAGCATTTTAGGGAAACCCGTCTCCTCCTCCGAGATAGCTCACCCATGACGATCCTCGATATTTCTTGCAATCCCTTACGTTCTTTGAATCGCAAGTGTCTAGAGACGGTCGAAGCCAAAACCCTCACCCTAGACGTATCTAGGCTGGAGATTAAAGAACGGGCAATTTGGCTGGCGGAGGTCTACAGCACTTTCACTTCTTCCTCAGATTGTTACTACTGGAACACTCTATTACCAGTGATACCGCAATGGACAACGGAGCCAAAGAGTGGAAATCTAGTGTTATATTTACATAACAGACGTCTTTCCCTCACAACCACTCTCATGAACGACTGTTGAGTCCTGATAAAGGTGATACATTGCGAAGAAGACCCCGGAGAGGCGATTCAAGAAAGCTCAAACATGCTTACGCTGCATAAGAATACGTCCAACAAAATGCATACACGCTCTAGTATCATCTTTTTTGCGGTCGAACCAAGTGCACCTCGCGCATATTTAAAAATCACTTTAAGTTAAGTTTTGTAACAGAGAAAAAATCATCTCACTTATTTATTAAACTTTTTACACAAATATACGTCATGCAGTCTAATCTCCTCGTACAATCTCTTCAATAACAACGACGAACCATATACGCGGAGGATTAAAGTGACGGACGGTGTAGCAAAGCCTGATCTCAATCGAGGCGCAATAGGCCTGAGAGAGGTGACTTTTCAAAGCATTACAGCTATGGCTCCAGGAGCAGCTGTTGCTGCGTCAATACCCGCCGGCGCTGCATTCGCTGGCGGCAACCTTCCGTTGTCTGTCCTCATAGCCTTAGTAGCTAGCCTGCTAACCGCAGTCTCCATTGGCGAACTCGCCAGTCGGATTCCTTCGGCTGGGTCCCTGGCAGCCTACGGCGCAAAGGCGTTACACCCAATCGTTGGATTTTTCATAGGGTGGGGTTACATCTTTGTGTATGCTCTCGTACCTGCGTTGGTATTCTTGCAGCTTGGCTTTACCGTAGCTGCGACCTTTGCCTCAGAGTTCCACGGCTACCCCTCTAGTCTCTGGTGGCCTTGGTCCTTGGCGGGAGCGTTGATCGTATTTTTTATCAACTATAGAGGTATTACCACCTCAGCCCGCGCTGGAACCATACTAGGTGCAATAGAGATAGCGGTATTTGGAATACTCGCTGTTTTATTCATTGTAAAAGCCGGTGGACACAACACGCTGTCGGTATTTGGAACCAGCTATACACCGAAAGCATTCCATGGGTTCACGGGAGTAATCGCCGGCTCCATCTACTCCCTTCTCGCCTTTGCTGGATTTGAAGCCGCTGCTCCTTTAGCCGAGGAAGCAAAGTCACCAAAGGTCACGATCAGGAGAGGAATACTAGCAGCCACAATAGGTATAGGAGTTTTTTACGTAATTACCACTTATGCAGTATCGGTGGTATATGGTCCAGGCAAGTTCGCAAACTTTAATTCAGCCTCGTCCTGGCAAAGCCTCGCTCAAAGTCTCTTCGGATTGTTTTGGATATTGGTGTTTTTTGCGATCATCAACTCAACACTCGCAAATGGAAACGCAGGTACAAACGTGTCGACCCGGATGAGCTTCGCACTTGCACGCGTAAACGTGTTCCCCAAGGCACTAGCCAAGATCAGCCCCAAGCACAAGACTCCGGCCACAGCCGCTATCACGCAGCTTATCGTAACGGTGGTGGCTACGCTCTTTCTCGGCCTTGCCTACAACCCAATTAACGGATTCGCACTTGACGGGACTATTATTACGATCGTCGTGGTGGCGGTTTACATGCTTATGAATGTCTCCTCGATCGTCTACTTTCTAAGACATGAAAAAGGGGGATTTAATCTCTTTTTTCACTTCGTTATCCCCGCACTCGGAGTCGTAGTACTCGTGCCTGCATTCCTAGCTGGAGCCGGAATTCCAGTCTTCTCATTCATCTCAACACTTCCCACCCCTATCTCATACGCTGGGCCAATCGTTGGAGTATGGATGTTGCTTGGAGTTGGTTTTTACCTCTACAAGAGATCGACTTCACCTCAAGCGATCGCCGCCATCTCTGAAGTCTTTGGAGAGGACGGCGGGGAGGTCCATCTCTCGCCAAGTCTGGTAATCGAATAGGTCTACGATCGGTGTATTTAAACCTCTAAATATTGGAACCACTTGTCGATGCCTCGTCAGATTAGAAAGTGCCTTGGCATCGACAAAGGACTAAGGGATTACCGAATGTTATCACGCGCGTGATATACTGAATGGAGATAAGCGATAAATCGCTCGCGCGATTCTTTGACGTACTCCTTCCACACCTGAACGAAGTTCAACGACGGGTAGCTGTTGGTGCAGCCTCAGTGATGCTAGGGCCAGGCAATAAGACACGAATAGCTACTACAGCACATATGAGTCGTAACACAGTGATCAAAGCTGAGAGAGAAGTTATAGCAGGAATTGAACCATCTGTTCGCCAACGTCCCATCGGTGGTGGTGACATAAAGGCCGAGA
>JAJYHJ010000046.1 GCA_021784785.1 Actinomycetes bacterium
GGCTGTGATAGTCGTCCGGGCTGGTTTCAACCCGGCTGGTGTTGATGGCATAAGACCTGGGTGTCCGCTGGGCACTCAGGCTGCCTGAGCCAGGAATCCCCCGGATTTATCCGTGGGGAGGTTTCAAGATGCGGATATCTAGCATCGAGGTCCTATTAAAAGCGAAACATCCTGGATCTAGGAGACTCTCAAAAGCTATGAACCCCTACGTTTCCCACGAATTAGCAACCGTCAATCGACGACCGGTGGCTGCGGGGATAACGTTCGGATTCGAGGTAACTTATTCAGTGGAATGAGAATTGTAATGGGTCCAGCGCCACACGCGGCCACTGTGCACGAGAGATACTCAAACTCAAGCCCGTTGGGAACCACGTGAAAGCCGGTGTAGCTTTCGATCTGATTGAACCCATAAGGGTTCGCCTGCGTGGGTGGGCCATACTTGTTCATTACGCTCCTTTGCACTTGATGAAGGACACTAGATGCCACCGCCCTTGACTGAAATAGTGAGGTGAGAGTGAGCTGACGATTCCGCTCTAGGTTGATGGTTAATGTGTAGTATGACACTTGGTACACACCTCTGGCAAAGTTGTACCTGCTTTCGAGTTCTAGTGAATACAAAGATTTACGTTGAAAAACCGTGACGGGATATAAGTGGATTTCATAGATTCTTCCATGCTGAGCTACTAAGGAGTCATCTAGACCACACATCGCGCCAACGGCTTGTACATATCCTGAAATCCATCCTCGCTCTGCTTGTTCGATAAGGTTTGTGGCTTTCACATCCTCTGTGTTTTTGAAAAATACAGTAGGGACTGTGTAGTTTGCGTGAATCAAACCACCATTGATATCTTGACGTATCGTGGTACTCTTAGGTAATTTTGTAAAGACCCCTGTTGGTGATGGTACGGTCTCCTGCATTCCTGCGCCAGAACCGACTGCAACTATAGTAAAAACGCCTAATGAAAGTAACGTTGTACCTAGTCTCATCTACAGGGCCAAAGGTCTCTAAATATGCTCACGTATAGTGGTCGACAGGCATTAGGTAGCACTTTAGGTGAGATTGGTCCTACTATAATGTTGATTTAGGCAACCTAAGAGAGACAGACTGTACTGTCGACAGCCTATTAAAGATCGATGCTCTATGTTGAGTATTCCTGATCTGTAACCAAAGCTAAGTCTCAACGTGTCCAATGCCTAAAGGGCTTTGGACATTTTCATGATTTTGGATATTATCCAACTGAAGATACGTCTTTAACCAGATTGTCTCTTCTGAAGTGTGCAAGACATATTGGCGAAGAACTATAACTACCGATCCATCTCGCTCTAACGTTTTGTGACTGAGAACTAGCAACGTCCTACGTGACTCCGGTAGAGATACGCACGTCTGTGGCGTTCATTGTCTCACCGAGTACTGTTGGTTAGACGTTTGACGCTGTACTTGCGATGAGTACGGTAACTCTATGATGCCAAGTTGTGACATCTATTAGTGCCTGCGCTAAATATCTTGTGACGGGGGTGCAAGGTCGTGACTATGCAGGACAACACCTTTAGCTCGCGGATTGACAGTTACGAGACTTCAGACATTGGTTTCAGATTCCTCTTGGATGACGACGAGAAGTGTTCCCAAAGTGACTTGATCACCCGCTCGAGCTCTAATGTCAGTCACAACTCCAGGAGTGGGCGCGGAGATGATATGCTGCATCTTCATCGCTTCAAGAACTAGCAATGGAGCTCCTTTATCCACACGATCGCCTGTTTGTGCACGAACCTCTGTAACGGTACCTGGCATAGGTGCTAGGAGAGAGCCCAGTGGACTCTCATAACTCGAACGGGGAAAGCGTTCCTTTGTGGACACGATCAACGATCCTTTAGGGCCTATGAGTCTGAAGATCCCTTGCGATACGTTTAAAACTGTGAGTCTTTGCAGGATTGAGCCAGCTTCTATATCGATATAGTCATCGCCAACGTGTCTTACGCTAAAGTTAGGGACTTCGAGCGAGTTAACATGAATCTCGAACTCTGGATCGTATCGGTATGATACGGTCATCTCTTTCCCTTGGGCTACAAATACGTCAAAGAAATCCGCATTTTTGACGTTTCTCCAAGCATAGAGTACAGCTGGAAGTGTTCGCCGGGACATGGCACGCTGATGAACTCGAAACATTACCAAAGATGCAAGGTAGATCGCGGACTCGCTCTCGTCGAGTGCGATGTTCTGAGTAAGCTTTGCGGGGTCGTTGCGTTCCAAGTAGGCAGTATCTATGTGACCGTTCAAAAACTCTTGTTCAGTTAATATTCCTCGGAGAAGCTCTATATTTGTGGGAACTCCGGCAACTTTTGCATAACGTAGTGCAAGCTCTAACGACGATGCCGCTTCTATTCTAGAGCTTCGGTGTGTTATAACCTTAGCTAGCATGGCATCGTAGAAGCTTGAGACATTAGACCCACTCCTAAAACCAGTATCTACT
The DNA here is from genome assembly GCA_021784785.1 of Actinomycetes bacterium. Lineage (GTDB taxonomy): Bacteria > Actinomycetota > Acidimicrobiia > Acidimicrobiales > Acidimicrobiaceae > Ferrithrix. The sequence goes on from JAJYHJ010000046.1 coordinate 2,469, forward strand.
CTGACGTGGACGTTATCGATCTCAAACCTCGCCAGATGTCCGGCCTGGGGCGAATAGTTCTCAAGAGGATCTTCGGCATATAGCCGAGCTTCAATGGCCCACCCGTGTGATGTTGCGACCTTCGCCTCGTCGGAGATGGGCCCACCCATCGCTATGTGGAGTTGTTCTTTCACAAGGTCGATTCCGGTAACGTACTCCGTTACGGGATGCTCAACCTGAAGTCGAGTGTTCATCTCTAGGAAGTAAAAGGTACCGTCGGGTGCAAAGATAAACTCGACCGTACCAGCACCGATATAGGAAACGGCTTTCCCAGCTCGTACGGCTGTGTCAAGAAGAAGCTGCCGTGTGTCTTCTGTTAGAAAAGCAGAAGGTGATTCCTCTATAATCTTTTGATATCTGCGTTGGATAGAGCATTCTCTCTCAAAAAGATGGACAACATCACCAAATCTATCACCAAGGATCTGTACCTCTATGTGTCTTGGACGCTCTATGTAGGGCTCTACAAAGACCAAGGCGTTCCCAAATGCAGAGAGAGCTTCTTGCTGTGCGATCGCGATGGAACTTATGAGCTCGGAAGAGTCTCTTATGATGCGCATCCCCCTTCCACCACCACCAAAAGCGGCTTTTACTAATAATGGGAATGGCAGGTTGTTAAATTGATTGCTAACTACTTCTGCGCCGTGATCTATTACTACCTGAGGTAGCGTAGGCACGCCGGCTAGGTTCATGATCTCTTTAGCTCTCGTTTTTGATCCCATTTGAGAGATAGTCTCAGGCGTTGGACCGATGAAAGTTATCCCTAGATCCTCGATAGCCTTCGCAAACTCGACGTTTTCGGAGAGAAAACCATAACCTGGATGTACCGCATCAGCCTGCGAAATCTCAACTGCTCTTAAGATTTTATCTATGTTTAGATATGTATCTTTGGGGGATGCTCCTGAGAGATTTACAGCGAAGGTTGCCTCATTGACATAGGGTAGATCGATGTCGGCATCGGAGTAAAGAGCTATGGTTTCTAGACCCATTTGGTGTGCAGTTCTAAACACTCGCGAAGCAATCTCAGCTCTGTTTGCTACAAGTACTCGCTTAAACTTCGAAAAAGTCATATTCTCTTACATACGGAAGATTCCGTATCCCTTTCTACCTTCCACAACTTGAGAATGAACGGCGGATAGCGCGATACCTAGTACCGTTCGAGTATCTCTCGGGTCGATTATTCCGTCGTCATACACTTTGCCACTCATAAAACACGCGTCCGACTCTCGCTCAATCTGCTCTTCGATAGCCCGTCTGTTTTCAAGATCTGCTCTTTCGTCGAAAGGTTTGTTGAGAGATATGGCAGATTCTCTAGCAACAATTGACATCACACCTGCTAGCTGTTGCGGACCCATAACTGCGATTTTGGCGTTTGGCCACATGAATAGAAACCTTGGTTCATAGGCGCGACCACACATACCGTAATTTCCAGCACCATAGCTAGCTCCGATAATTACGGTTATATGGGGGACGGTAGAGTTCGTGACTGCGTTGATCATCTTCGCGCCATCTTTGATGATGCCAGCCTGCTCGTAGTTTTTGCCTACCATATATCCCGTCGTATTTTGAAGAAATATCAGTGGCGTGTCGCTCTGGTTAGCGCTCATTATGAACTCTGTAGCCTTTTTTGCTTCCTCCATGAAGATCACACCTCTAGCATTTGCGAGGATACCTACTGGATATCCGTGGATAGATGCCCATCCAGTGACCAAGGACGTTCCGTAGGCGGGCTTGAACTCGTGGAACCGTGATCCATCGACCACACGCGCTATTACTTCTTTGGGGTCGAGTGGCTGCTTAAGGTCAAAAGGCGCAATCGAAAGAAGTTCTTCAGGTGAATAGACGGGTTCATCGGCCCCAAGTGAGGGACCTGGACCGAGCTTCCTCCAGTTTAAGTCATATATAATCTCTCTTCCGATGCGGATGGCGTCGTACTCGTCTTTTGCGAAAAAGTCGGAGAGTCCAGACACGCGGGAATGCATCTCCGCACCTCCAAGCTCTTCGTCGGTGGACTCCTCCCCAGTTGCCATTTTTACCAGCGGCGGTCCTCCTAAGAAAACCTTGGCACCCTTGTCGACCATTACCGCGTAGTCACACATCCCAGGAACGTAAGCACCTCCAGCAGTCGAGTTTCCGAAAACTACTGCAACTGTGGGTATTCCAAGTCCTGAAAGTCTGGTCAAGTCCCTAAATATCTGTCCGGCAGGGATAAAAAGATCTGCCTGAGTGGGGAGATCAGCGCCGCCAGACTCGACGAGATTAATAACGGGTAGCCGGTTTATTTTTGCTATCTCCAAGGCGCGAAGATTTTTACGTAATGTGTAGGGATTCATAGATCCACCGCGTACGGTAGGTTCGTGCGCGATTATCATACATTCGACGTCTGCCACGACGCCGACTCCCGTAATGATAGAACCCCCTATGTGGAAAGCTGTTCCATAACCAGCGATGGGAGATAGCTCCAAAAAGGGGGAGTCCTGATCTAAAAGGAGTTCTATTCGCTCTCGGGCTAGGAGCTTGCCTCGTTCCTTGTGACGCTTTACGTAATGATCTCCGCCGCCACTGACCGACTTAGATACTAGGTCGTTATGCCTTTCCACAAGTTTGACAATGTTGGCTCTGTTGGCCTTTGAAGATGGAGAACTTGGATCTAGTTGGCTTACCAACTGATCGCGTAGGATGAGTCTTTCGCTCTGGATTTTTCATACCTCCGGGTCTACGACTGTGTCTCTAATGTTATCAGGACTTCGGAGGTTACTGATAGCTCGGTGAGCGCTAATCACTAACTTTGTATGGTCCATCCTTTGACCCAACGGAGGAGTAATCCCTTTCTGACAGAAAGGGTTCAAGAAACCTCATTCGTTCTTGGTTTCCTTGATTTACATCTAGGGAGAAGAGAGATCCGAGGCGCAATTAGAGCGCCTGGAGTTGAAAGGAGTCCACGTTATTGGACCTATCGTAGCAGGTCTATGAAGTTTTGGGCAGTCTAAACCTGGAAACGCAGGCAAAGATGGCAAGCAACCCTGATAAAGATTGCTTCCCGAAAGTTGCGCAAATTTCACTGAGTAATGGCGACTATGGTAATTAGAAGCGTGAGCCAGTATTTATTAACATACTTATAAAGACTCACAAGCCATGCCCAGTTTCACGCTTCGAGTCGAGATAAAGGGATGTTCTTTGGTGAGTGCATAGGTGTTCAAAAGTCGATCTACCAACGATGATCGACTACGTCTGCGGTTGAATCGGTACATGAACTCTTCCAAATAGAGCTGTTTGTATTCTTCCCTTTTGTGGTAGGTGCTATCGATAAACTTCTTGGTATTGCCAATCAGTGTGTTGATCCACTTGAAGATCTCGTGGGCACTCTCGGCACTCGATAACGTTACTACGTGGGCTCCCTCGCACATGAGCTATATGTAGGGTTGCAATTGGTTTCTAGGGTGATCTTAGGACTCACGCGTCTTTCCAAGACATCAAGCACCGTTTCGGTGGTGGTTGCATCGATGACATCCATGAAGCAGTGTTGGGGAGCATCACTTCTGAGAGACACTCCGATCATTACCGTACTTGGGTCTGTTCCTCTACTTTGTTTGTCTATCCCTTGGCTTATCCACCAAGATAGAACATATCTATTTGAACTGTTCCATCAAGGGAGTACCTGGAGTTCCGCTCCGACATTGCTCTGTGGAGTTTGTTCAACATCAACCAAACTGTTGGATCAGAGACACGTGCTGATAGCTGTGATCCCACGGCTGTCATTGGCGATCAGATACGCTCCTAGGAACCACTTCGTGAAGGGAACCTTACTCTTATGAAAGATCGTGCTAGAGGTCACCGATCTCTGGCGATGACAGGACTTGCACTCAAAGAGAGGTACTCGCTCCTTTGCATCTCGTCGATGTGCTACCTGTACCAACTTAAAGTCATTACTGTCGCATTTAGGGTAGTGAAACCCTTCTTTCCAGCGCAACTGACAGAGATACTCCTCGCATGCAGACTTAGCAGAGAAACGTTTCGTAAATTCAACGAGGTTCATAACCGTCAAATGCCCCCGAACATATCTACGACTCCACCTTAACCCCGAATCTGCACTTGGAGCAGAGGAACTTGCGAGACTTTATAAGTATGTAAGCCATTGCGACACCAACGAAAATGGGTACCACGTAATGCTGTCTCGGTCAAAGACAGCAGCCGACCTAAAAGAGCCAGTAGAGCGGCAGATCTGGCGGCAGCAACATCGGGACGCGAGAGCACGAGCGGTACCAAAACACCGATGAACAAGAAGGACAGAACCAATCCGAATGCAACGATCCACGTTGGCGAGATCAGATGGGCTGCTAACGCGCCAAGAGCGGGGCGTACAGCAGGTGCCTCAGGTTGACGTCAAAGACAAGAGCCAACAATAGACCAAATGGGGGATTCATGATAAGCATGCTGGGGATGGTGGATTGTAAAACCCAAGAATAAAGCAGGACGGGAAAGCAAAGCACCATCTAAAAGCCGATGCGCAAAGCTGTCGCCAGCACTCTGAATACAATGGCCCCGATCCAATACCCAAGAACTATCGAAAACAGAATGCGAATCGTCTCCATAGTGCGTTTCATGATATCTCATCGACGAGTTAAACTCGTTCGTACCTAACGCTGAATTCGCTCCGGGTAGAGTTGAGCCTGCGAAACTCTAAGAGTATGTTTTACGCCTACAGAGTTAACTACTCCATTTCCACGTTCTAATGTTAGAGGATATGATCAGACGTGTGCCCGTGTGCTTCAAGAGTTTGCATGGGTCGTGACCTCTTGAAGCTCGAAAGAAGCGGTATGTTTGAAGTTTTGAGTACTCTGAGTCATTTCGTAGTGGCAGTAAGCGCTTTCAGCGCCAGCAGGAGATGGGAGACGGACCATGGGTATATTTGATAAACACGAAAGTCCGGCACTACGGATCGCAAATGTGTCTGGTTTTTACGGTGACCGTTTTACCGCCCTCGCAGAAGTACTAGCTTCAAAGGAAGAGATCCAATTTATAACTGGGGACTATCTCGCTGAGTTGACCATGTACCTCCTGGGGAAACAGATGAGACGAGACTCATCTAAAGGCTATGCACTCACGTTTTTGAGGCAGTTACAAGATTCAATAGATGAGATAGCAGCACGTGGTATAAAGGTCGTCGTCAACGCTGGTGGCCTCAACCCTGCCGGGCTTGCGCAAGAGATCATTACGCTTGTCAAATCACGCTCTTTAGACCTTCGTGTCGGTTATATTGAGGGTGACAACGTAACCGATAAGTTGCTCAACGCTTCCGAGGCTGGGACTCCAATCGTCAACGTTGACACGGGGGAAGAAGTTGCTACGCCAATAGAAACTCATGTAGCTGCAAATGCGTATCTTGGTGCCTTCGAGATTGCCAAGACTCTAGAGCTCGGTGCTGATGTCGTTGTCTGTCCTCGAACTACTGATGCATCCCTTGTGGTCGGGCCGTCGATCTACTACTACGGATGGAGTCGTGACGATCTTGATAGGCTGGCGGGTGCAGTCGTAGCTGGGCATATCCTTGAGTGCGGAACTCAGTGTACAGGCGGGAACTACTCGATGAACACATTTGCAGCCACCAGTTCCTTGCCTGGCTACCCTATAGCTACTGTATTTGAGGACGGTTCTTGCGAGATTACCAAAGTAAGTGGAAGCGGGGGAGAGGTATCCATCGGCACCGTTACCGAACAGCTCTTATATGAGATTAGTTCTCCAATGTACATAAACCCAGACGTGGTCGCGCACTTTGATACGTTGAGTTTAACCCAAGTTGGTAAAGATAGAGTTCGGGTTCAAGGATCTAAAGGTTCACCCGCACCTATTACATACAAGGTCGCTTTAAATCTTTTTGGTGGCTATCGCAACCAAGTCTTATTTGCACTCACTGGCCTTGATGTCGTTAAAAAGGCGCAGATTATAGAAGCTCATATGAAAGCGTCGCTCAAAGACAAAATGCCAAGCCAAGTCGCTTACCAACTTGTGGGCGATCCGAACTCCACGTTCATTAACCAAGAGAGATCGACTTGCTTGCTGCGCGTAGCGGCCAAAGATCTCGACAAAGGCAAGGTCGGTAGAGAGTTTTCGAACGCCGCCGTCGAGTTGGCACTTGCCAGCTATGCAGGGCTGTATCTAGTCAACCCGCCTCAGGATGCGTCAGAGTACGCAGTGTTTGTCCCAACCATAATCCAAAAGTCGGAAGTCCCGCTAACTATCAATATCTCAGACGGTAAAGGTGCCTTCAAATGTACTGAAGTTGACCACCTCTTTAGATCCTTGGGTGGCCCAGCAGTCAGTAACGCCGAAGGGGAGAGTTCGGCACAAAGACATACTAGATCTGATCAAGAGTGGGCTCACTGTTGTGACGTTCACGACGATGGATATATGGATCTACCGATCGGAACGATTTGCGGGTCCCGATCAGGAGATAAAGGAGGGAATGCAAACCTTGGCGTTTGGACATGGGAAGATCACCTGTACCGTTTCCTCCTAAGACACTTGACCGTGACCACTCTTCGGGGGCTACTACCAGAGTTAAATGAGTATGAACTCATAAGATACGAACTCAAAACTTTGCGCGCATTGAACTTCGTAGCTGTAGGCTTCCTTGGAGAGGGAGTTAGCTCAACTTTAAGATTCGACGCCCAAGCGAAAGGCCTAGGAGAGTTCTTTAGAGCAAGCAAAACAGCCCTTCCGAATCACATTGTTCGGCTCGCAGCCGATACTAGACGAGGTTAGCGCTATAAAGCACCTTCTATATGACCTAGACAGATATCTCTTTTTTCCCCGGATCTTTCCCTAAGGATTGGACTACGTGGTACGGCACAGGTGAAGGATTAGGGAAGTCCCTGCGATAATGACCGCCGCGAGACTCTTCCCGTTCAAGGGCGCCTTTGGCCACTAGACGTGCTAACTCAGAAAGATTTGTGGTCTCATGAACCGTTTTGGTAATATCCAAGGTATTCAAATCTGTATCTGACAGTAGTTGCAGTGTCTCTAAAAGTCCCTCAGAGTCTCGAGTCGAGTTCAAGTACTTGTGAGCTATGTCTTTTATCGTATCTACGTCTGCGAGCGTTGGTGGCGATGGAGTGCCTACGTCCGACTTGGGATGGATAGGTAACTTGTCAGCTGGAAAATTGAGAGCTGAGATAGCGGCTCTATATCCCATTACCAACCCCTCAAGCAGAGAGTTCGACGCTAACCTATTGGCACCGTGAAAGGTAGTTGATGCGACCTCACCTGCACAGTAAAGTCCACGTAACGAGGTAGCCCCAAAAGCGGAGGAGCTAATACCACCCATGAAGTAGTGAGCTGCAGGTGCAATAGGTACGCGGTCGTAGTGTTGATCAAGTCCCAGCGTCTTGAGTTTATGTGCTATATAGGGAAATTTCTCCGAAAAATTAGCAATCGGAGTAAGGTCAAGAAAGGCACCGTTGTTCTTTCGAAGCTGGTCCGAGATAGCTCTAGATACAACGTCCCGCGGAGCAAGTTCTTCGTCGCGATCATACTCAGACATAAACGGATGACCATTGCCGTCTACCAGTTTTGCACCCTCACCCCGGCAGGCCTCAGATATTAAAGTGCCGTCATGAAGTGCCGTTGGGTGAAACTGGATTAGTTCAATATCCCTTAGCTCCGCTCCTGCGCGATAGGCTAGCAAAAACCCGTCACCTGTCGATTCTTTAGGATTGGTGGTTACTTTGAAGAGTTGACCAGAGCCTCCCGTGGCAAGAATCGTAGCGCCAGCCACAATCTCTATCTGCTGTCTTGGAAAGTCGGCATTGAAACCTCTGGCACCAACGACGGCGCCATCATGTAAAAGGAGCTCATAAGCAACCGTGTTTTCGTAGCATAAGATACGTTCTGGCATTGTCTTTTGGAGAACGTCCAACACAAAGTACCCAGTTCGATCTCCACCGACATGCTTGATCCTTGCCTTGGAATGTCCTCCTTCTAGTCCGAGTTTGGAGTCGAACACCACACCTTTTTCTTCTAGTCGCTCTAGGTGTACAAACGACTCAGAGATTAACGACTCCGCTGTCTTTGAGTCCGTCAATCCTCTGCCAGCAACAAGTGTGTCATGTAGGTGTAGTTGAATGTCGCCGTTGTCTAATGGAAAGGCAATGCCGCCTTGGGCCCATTGAGTCGACCCTGACATAAGCCGAGTTTTTGTGAGCAGCAACACGTCTGCTCCCGCCTCGGCTGCCACAGTCGCTGCATAGGTTCCAGCAATGCCGCTTCCGACAACAAGTACATCACATCTAATTTTAGTAAGATGATCTCCGATCATAGTATCGATTCTAGGCAACAGCCAACATAGCATCGATAGCACGCTTTGCTCTTGAAGCTATCTCGCCATCTATCTCCACTACAAAGGTATTACTTTCGAGTGATCGTAAGATCTTGTCCAAGGTTATCATCTTCATATACTCACACACCGCAGTATCTTTAACTGGGATAAAACGCTTTCCCTCAGTTTTCGCACTCAATCGGTGTATGATGCCGACTTCGGTCGCCACAACAAACTCTTTCGTTGTCGAGTGCTGAGCATAGTTAACCATGCCTTCGGTCGAGAATATTTTGGCGTCTGGCTTTAGATATAGACAAGAGGATCCGCATCCACACTCTGGATGGATAAGAAACTCCGCGCTTGGGAAGGTGTCGAGTTTCTCCTTGAGTTCTTTTTCCCCAATTCCGGCATGCACGTGACACTCTCCCATCCAGATATCCATCTTCCTACCGGTCTGTTCTTGTACGTACTCGCCCAAGAACATATCTGGAAGAAATAGAATATCTCGATCTTGATCTAAGCTCGCTACAACCTTTACCGCGTTTGCGCTCGTCACGCATATATCTGAAAGCGCCTTCACTTCAGCTGTGGTATTAACGTAAGATACTACAAGACCGTCAGGATGTAGTTCCTTCCATCTCAATACATCTTCGGCCGTCACTGTATCGGAAAGCGAGCAACCAGCATTAATATCTGGAATTAGCACCGTCTTTGATGGATTCAAGATAGCAGCAGTCTCCGCCATGAAGTTAACACCTGCAAAGACTATGACGTCCGCGTCTGTACGAGCGGCTTCGCGCGACAACCCTAAAGAGTCTCCGACAAAGTCTGCGATATCTTGAACATCTCCGACTTGGTAGGAGTGGGCGAGTATCACAGCCCGCCTCTCTAACTTTAACTGGTCGATCCTTCTGACTAGCTCCTCACTGTTCATTGTTATCTCCGTTCTGTGACCATTAGAGGCCAAGCTTGCGCGTCTTGTTGTTGGATTCCACGTTGGATATTTTCAAAGATAGATCTAATGCTTTGACAGAGTGAGTCAAAGCACCGACAGAGATGTAATCCACCCCCAAGGAAGAGAGACTGCGTACTCGGTCTAAAGTTACCGTTCCACTAACCTCGACAACTGCGCGACCGTCTATCATTGCCATCGCAACTTCGATCTCTTCATTGCTCATGTTGTCGAGAAGGACAACGGGTACGTTAGAGTCCAAAGCCTCTTTTAGTTCCTCTTCGTTCGATACTTCTACCTCGATCTTCATATAGTGCGGTGCTCCACTCATCGCCAGCACCGCAGCATTGCTAACGCCGCCTGCTGACTTAATATGATTATCTTTTATCAAGATTGCGTCGTATAACCCGTGACGATGATTAAATCCACCGCCAACACGTACCGCATACTTTTCAAGATACCTAAGACCAGGCGTGGTTTTTCTGGTGTCGAGTATTTTAGTTTTAGATCCAGGTGCAACGGTGTCGACAAAGCTCCTTGTAGCGGTAGATACACCTGAAAGATGTCTCAGTAGATTGAGCGCCACCCTCTCGCCTTCCAAGATCTTGCATAGCGAACCTGAAAGAGTCCCAAAACTTTGACCCTTTTCAAGCCCATCACCATCGTTGGCAGTGAACTTCACTTGAAGATTTTGGTCGAGCGCCTTGAACACCTCAGTAGCAACCTCAACGCCACAAAGAATACCGTCCTCTTTGGCGAGGAAAGTGGCAGTACCAAGTTGCTCAGGATCAATTGTTAGATAAGTGGTTATGTCTCCATCACCAAGGTCTTCTTTTAACCATGAGTCGATGTCTAAGTGGAGTTTTCTAAGATTTATGCCAATCAACTCAGTATCCTTTAGTGGTTTACTACAACTTGAAGAGTATCACTTTCAAGCTAGTAGCCGTTCCCCAAGAATAGCCTTCCCGTAGTAGCGCGACTACCAGCGTCGGCCGGGTATTGGATCAGAAAATCGCAAATAGCCATAGCTTAGACGATAACTTGAGCCCCGAATCGGTCATGCAAGGTTACAGCTTACGGACCTACGAAGATTTACGCCATTTGAAACGAAAGAATACGATACTTCGTGCTTAGTACTCCCATGAACACTAAGAGCCAGTCGAGAAAGACACAGCAGTACAGTAGCTAAAAGACAGTTCTTAGGGTATGCAACTGTTCTAGACGAGAACGACGGCATCCAAATCACAGGTTCTTCGAAAACATAGCGTTGTACTCATGGTGATCTAACCGATGAGGAGTGGAATCTCATCTCTGATCTCTTTCCTATCCATAGAGGAGACGGTTCCATGGATCGTGCACCAAAATGGGACATCGTAG
>JAJYHJ010000027.1 GCA_021784785.1 Actinomycetes bacterium
TGCTTGTAGGTAGACCTTTACCTCATCACCGCAGAGTGGGTTGTATCCTTGCTCAACTACCGCGGGCGGTGTTTCAAGTGTTCCTTGATTTCTGGGGTTCTTGTAGTGATCTAAGATGATCTCCCGGTAAAGATCTTCGAGACCTGGCATTTATTCTCCTCTTTTACTTGAAAAACTCTTCGGTGTGCTCAAGAGCTGCGACCAGTGCCTCTACATCTTTTGCCGTGTTGTAGAGATAAAAAGAAGCGCGCGCTGTGGCTGGTACATTAAGTGAAGTCATCAATGGTTTCGCACAGTGATGACCGGCTCGCACGCAAACTCCTTCCTGATCGAGAATTTGAGAGACATCGTGCGGATGGATATCTTCTAGTTCAAAGGAGATGACCCCGGTGCGCTTTTTGGGATCTCGTGGACCAAAAACCTTGAGCCGAGCTCCGAAACGTTCTCCAAGCAGTTCTAGGGCATAGGTCGTCAACGATAGTTCATGAGTTCGAATAGCATCTAAAGATACACCCTCAAGGTATGTAAGTGCAGCATCTAGCCCAACGGCCTCAGCTATTGGCGGTGTACCGGCCTCAAACTTGTGGGGTATGTCATTGGTTGTAAATCCCTCCGTGGTGACGTTTCTGATCATCTCACCGCCTCCGAGAAATGGGTACATATCTTCGAGGATGGACTTCTTTGCCCAAAGTGCACCGATACCGGTAGGCCCCAACATCTTATGCCCAGTAACGCAGTAAGCATCGATTCCAAGCTCATCCACGTTGGTTCTTATGTGAGGAGAATATTGAGCTCCATCTGCTATTACTACTGCTCCAGCTTGATGAGCAAGCTGTGCTAGCTCCTGCACAGGGTTGATTGTGCCTAAGACGTTGGAAGCCATTGTGACTCCCAGTATCTTTACACCCTTGAGCTGCTCTTCGATGTTGTCGAGTATGAGTTGACCGTCATCGTCGAAGTCCAAGAAACGCAGTTCAAACCCAATCTGTTCCTTGAGAATCATCCAAGGGACTATGTTGGCGTGGTGTTCCATTTTAGTGAGAAGAACGGCATCTTTTGAGGAAAGGTACTTTCTTCCATACCCGTGTGCAAATAGGTTAAATGCCTCCGTAGCATTTTTTGTAAAGACAACTTCGAGTTCTGGGCTTGGTGCCCCGATGAACCTTCCTAGGTGAGCCCGAGCCTCTTCGTATAGATTCGTAGCTTGCTCCGCGATGCGATATACGCCTCGATGGACGTTGGCATGGGTCTGGCTGTAGTAGTCATCCATTGACTGGATGACACTGTAGGGTCTCTGCGAAGATGCCGCAGAGTCTAGGTACACAAATGGGTCCTGTTTGACATCGCGAAATATTGGGAAGTCTCTCTTTATCGCTTCTGCGTCGAGTATGTACTGGTAGAGTGCATTATCCGTTACTAGTTCGTTCGCCACTTTTCGTATCCGCTCCTTTCAAGGGATAGAGCAAGTTCTGCATCGCCCGTCTCTACGATCTTCCCGTCCACTGCCACATGCACAACGTCTGGTTTTAGATAACCCAAGATTCGCTGATAGTGCGTAATCATCAAGGTTCCCATCTCAGGCCTTTCTTTTCTGATCTCAGATACTCCATTTGCAACAGTTTGCAAAGCATCAATATCAAGACCTGAGTCTGTCTCGTCCAATAGAGCTAGATCTGGTTCGAGTAATGCCATCTGGAGTATCTCGTTTCGTTTTTTTTCGCCACCAGAGAATCCGGCGTTAAGGTGTCGTTCTGCAAAGGAAGGATCCATTCCTAGACGCTCCATCCATTCCAGCAATGAAAAACGGACTTCAAGGGCAGAAACGTCTATTCCTTTTCGTGCCGACATGGCTTGACGGAGAAACTGAACTACCGATACCCCAGAGATCTCCTCTGGATATTGGAAAGCCAAAAACATGCCGGCCTTCGCTTTTGCATCTGGAGTCCAAAGTGTTACGTCTTCACCCTTGAAGCGCACGAATCCCTTTGAGATGACGTAGGAGGGACTGGACATCAATGCGTTGGCAAGAGTAGATTTGCCGGCGCCGTTAGGTCCCATAATCACATGAAATTCACCGGGGGCGATCTTTAGGTTAAAGCCCTTCAGTATCTCCTTGGCTTCAGCTTCGACGTGAAGGTCAGTAACTTCTAGGAGCGAGTCGTTCATAGCTTTGATTCTAGCCAGTCGAATTTACACTATGACGATACTATAAATAGATAGGTCGAAAGACTTTAAGTATTCTCCGTCCAATAGGTAACTAAATCGGCCACGGAAGGATCTCTAGGTTCGTTTTGCATCGAGGAGTCAGTTCCAAGATAGACCCAGGCTACGATGTGGTCATTTTCTTCCAGTCCGATCGCCTTTTTGACATAGCTGTCGTAGGTTGCTTCTCCAGTTCTCCACATAGAGCCGTAGTTGAGAGACTTAGCCGCTAAAAGGAGGTTTTCGACCGCTGCGGCGGCTGAGAGAAGTTGCTCGATCTCGAGAATCTTTGAGTATGGATCAATCTTTGCGGCCACCGCGATAATAACAGGAGCACGCTCGAACTTGGCGTTCTCCTTTCTAAGTTGTCCTTCTGTCGGAGTTGAGCCTTTGGATGACGCGCGGTTTTGGAGCGCTTCTACTAAGACCTTTGCGAAGCGTGTCTTTTGCTCTCCCTGAAAAACCACAAAGCGAAATGGTCGAAGACTTCCGTGATCAGGAGCACTTGATGCTGCTTTTAGTATTATGTCTAACTCGTTTGAAGAGGGAGCTGGATCAGAAAGTCGACTGACTGATCGCCGCGACAAAATTGTCTTAATGGTGTCGTTCATGACGACAAGGTTAGCCGAATCTTTTGTTATCCGAAGTCTTGACGGCGACCGTGAGTGTAAATCCCTTTGGTTATCTTGACTGAACCATTTAGATGCATGTGCTACCAGCCTCGCTCTATCCACTCTTCGAGATGTGGACTTTCAGCACCAAGGGTTGTGTAACTACCATGACCAGGTAAGACCAGTGTCTCTTTGGGATAAAGCTTAAACAAACGACTCTCGATTGATTCGATTATTGTATGAAAGTCGCCACCTTCGAACGTAGTTGCTCCAGGTCCACCGGGAAACAACGTATCGCCGCTGAATATTACCGGATGGTCAACAAGTTCGAAACATAGTGAACCCTCTGTGTGTCCGGGTGTGAAGAGTACTCTGAGACTCTGCTGCCCAAAAGGGATGAGTTGCTCGTCCTCAATGATCTGATCGTAGCTGGGAAGCCGACGCGCATCCTGGATTGACACCGATACATCTATTCCGGCCTCTCTTACCGCTTCGACTGCTCCGATGTGGTCCCAGTGTCCATGGGTCTCTACTACCTGCTTAACTCCGAGTGTCTTGGATAGTTCAAGAAGTTTATCATGTTCGTTTGCCGCATCTATAAGTATGGAGTCGCCGGTTTGTAGACATTGGACTATAAAAACGTTGTTCGCGATCGGCCCCACGATAGTTCGAAATACTGCGACGTCATCAAAGTAAAGCTCTGCGTCCAATTTTTCTCCTCTTGCGGTTGTAGTATAGTGAAAACTCATGTGACTCAAGGGTAGCTACTCGATCTATACGATCCATATGCCAGTGTAGTCCCATAGTCGGTATTTAGGAGAATCAATGAATTTCGCGTTTAATGAAGAACAGCAAGAACTTCGAAAGTCGGTGAGAAAGTTTTTAGAGGACAAGTCCCCGATCTCGGAGGTGCGAAAGACTATGGAGAGCGACTCCGGAGTCGATGAAAAACTTTGGGCACAGGGAGCAGACCAGCTTGGCATATGTGCAATTGCGATTCCTGAAATGTATGGCGGGCTGGGGTATGGTTACGTTGAGCAGGGTATAGTTCTAGAGGAGCTTGGGCGAGCTCTTGCACCGATTCCTTACTTTTCATCGGTTATTCTTGGGGCAAATGCGTTGTTGTTGTCTGCAGATGAGGATGCAAAACGCGAGTTTTTACCTAAAATTGCAACGGGTGAACGTCACTTTGCAGTGGCCGCTCTAGAGGATCCTCACAACTTCGGTGTATCCCAAGTTGATACAAGAGCTGAGACCGTTGATGGACTATATCGACTTTTTGGGACGAAGAGGTATGTAATAGATGGAACATCGTCTTCAGACCTCTTGGTATTTGCGAGCATCGGAGATCAGGTTTCCATGTTTCACGCGCGTCGTGATACTCCGGGAGTTGTGGTAGAACAAACTCCTTCATTGGACCTTACGAGACGACTAGCTACCGTTTATTTTGACAACGTTGAGGCTGAACTAGTTGGAGAACTGGGTGGAGGAGTGACACTATACAACCGTCTGATGGATGTAGCCTGCTGTCAGTTGGCAAATGAGATGATGGGCGGCGCTCAACGTGTACTTGAGATGGCTGTCGATTACGCAAAGGTGAGAATCCAATTTGGGCGACCGATTGGAAGCTTCCAAGCGATCAAGCACAAGTGTGCGGACATCCTAGTTGAAGTGGAGTCAGGAAAGTCCGCCGCTTACTATGCAGCTTGGACTGCCGATAACGACCCAGAAGAGCTTCGGATTGCAGCACCGTTAGCTAAGGCTTTCTGCGGTGATGCATACTATTTGGCAGCTTCGGAAAATATACAGATTCATGGTGGCGTTGGATTCACATGGGAGCACGACGCACACTTATACTTCAAAAGGGCGAAAGCTTCGCAGCTGATGTTTGGCGACTCGTATTACTTTAGATCTCAAATTGCGACTCAAATAGGTATCTAGCGCTAACCGAAGGCTACTCATAGACTTTGTCTCATCGTGATGACGTTCTTACATTTCTGTGCATTTGCGGCGTAACATAGCTTAAACTGAGAACATTCAACTCTTAGTGTTGATGTCGCTAGAATGGTGATGTGACGAAAGAGTCGATAGTCAAACAACCTGATGGTTGCTGGAGCTGACTGTGCGCGGATGGATGATAAGAGCTACTGAAGAAGATGTAGCGAAGGCAAAGAGCCTGCTGCTAGATAGCTTGCGAGTAGGAAAAATTAGTCATGCTGAATATATGGATCGCTTAAGAGCGATAGATGATGCGAAGTACGTAGGAGACGTTTACGATCAGGTGTTTTCTAGTTCGGCGGTGTTGCGTCGTCGGGGTCGGCGTAGGTATTTTAGTGTTAGAAGACTGAATATTTTATGTCTAGCCGTTTCCTTCCTAGTCTTTCTTGGATTTGGTGCTGGGGACTCAATTACTTGGATATCTGTGGGATCTTTAGCGTTGTTTGCTCTTTTCGTGAATGGACTAAAGTTGTTTAGGGCTAATCGATCGTCCAGGCGTACTATACGTAGGTCTGTTGATCTCTGATATTTACACAGGAAGGAAATCCTATGTCTGAAGGAAAGTATCATGAGCTTTCCGGCAACTTGCGCGACTCAGGGAGAGAACTTCGCAAGCACATCCCCGAGGTGTATCGAGGCTTTGCTGGCCTACATAGAGCAGCTTATGAAGATGGCGCTTTACCTGGTAAGTTTAAGGAACTCCTCGCTCTAGTTATAGCGATCTCTCAAGAGTGTGACGGCTGTATCGTTAGCCACGTCTCGTCTGCCATCAAAAAAGGTGCTACGGAACAAGAAGTCGCAGAAGCGATAGGCGTTGCCATTGCGATGATGGGCGGACCGGGAACCGTGTGGGGTCCACGGGCCTTTGAAGTCTACCAGGAGTACGCGAAAGATCTTTAGTCTTCACCTATTATGGAGGCAAAGTACGATGCTAACGCTTCTGTTGGATTGGGGAGACTTAGTCTATAGAGAGCTCGAAAGCCGACTGGGTCTTCGATCTCTCCCAGGAAGTTCCCATGTCTCGTCTGTACGACGTCTATCCCGTAGGCCCCTTCTCCAAGAAAGGAAATGGCCTGTTCTGCTAGTGACTTAATCGGAATGGGCGGCTTCTTTGCCTCGACGGTGGCGCCTTTTGAGAGGTTTGCTCGAAAGTCGCCGCTTTTTGGGGTCTTTTTAATCCAGTATTTAATCTGTGTGCCGATGACGTATGCTCTCCACTCACTTAGTACGTCGTCTAAGTAAGTTTGTACAACGAATACGCCGCTGTCTGCGTTTGCCAGGTAGGTGTAGACGTCATCTTCATCATCTAAGAGAACAACGCTGGATCCGCCGTGTCCATAGCGGTCTTTTATTACTAGTGGAAGCTTAGTGACGAGTGTGGTTTCTGACGACTTATCTGCAATGGTGGTCTGTATCGTTGGAAGTCTATGTGAACGGCAAAACTCATACGTTTTGAACTTGTCTGTAGCGACCTCAAGTAGAGATGGCCGATTCACGATCTTGAATCCAAGCTCTTCCATTTGCTTTGCTAGGGGTACATCTCGAGATCGAAAGATGACTAGAGAAGTTCGTTCCTTGAGATCTTTCAGTTGCTCGACTGTGGCTACTAATAGTGATTCGGCCGAGATTACACTGGTGCCCAGTCCAGCCCGTTCAAGCGAGTCATTGAGCTGTCTTGCAAAGAATGCGTTTGTAATTAAGTCTCTTCTTGTGTAAACGATGAGCACTTTTGCTGTCACATGCGGACGTTTCTTCTTTATTCGATGTCGATAAGGTGTCTGGCAACGGCTTGCGCAAAAAGTCTAGCAACTTGGACACCTGTTATCTCAGTTATCCTCCTCAAGTGGGCGTTTGAATTTACTTCAAGTACTAGGGGCCTACCGTCGATATCAACTATTAAGTCGACTCCTGCGCTTAGCGTCCCTACCGCCACGGAAGCCATTTCAGCGGTTCTTGAGACATCATCACTTGGTGAGATGGATTCTCCAGAGGCGCCGAGCGTCAGGTTCGCCCTGAAATCTCCATTATTTGGTCTTCTCTGAACGGCTGCCATGGCTTTCCCGTCTATCACTTGAACCCGTAGGTCTGTGTTGTGTGTAGACCGAACGAATCGTTGAATAATGAGAGGTTTGTGCTGAAGTTTGGTCAGTGAGTTTTCTAGTTCAAGGCGGGATTGCGCCATGAATACTTCCTTGCCAAAGGATCCTTTGGCGGCCTTTACGATCATTGGGTAACCGATGAGTTCCTCCGCGTAAGCGATGAAGTGTTCCGGGATTGGCTGGCCGGGATATCTCTCAGGTGGAACCAGTGTGGTGGGAGTCGGCACGTTATTTTGGGATAGGGCAAGATGTGTCAGAGATTTGTCATCACAGACTCTTACGGCTTCAGAGGAGTTGAAGGTCAATACACCCATGGACTCTAGTGCTTTGATCAGCACCGTGTCTTTAACCTGGATGATAGCTGCAACAGGTGGTTTAACTGCAGCAAGGAGATCTCGATTATCGTCGCCAATTTGAAGATAAAGATCAAACGAGTCGACTACTTTGGCGTAAAATCCCTCTTTCATGAGAGCGTTGCAAACTAGTCTTGCCTGATCTTGGAACTTAGTTCCCAACCCTAAGTTAGCTATAACCCAAATTTCTTTAGAGTGCACAGGACTAACATAGTCTCTAATATTGTTAGGCCACACAATGAGGCGGTGATGGATGTGTCCCTTGGTGATTATGGAGCGAAACGGTTGTGGATGAGCTGATAGGCAAGCGTGGTGTCATCGATTACTACCTACAAGACGTAACTGGCAAGAGCGAAGACGCTCAGGTGCTCCCTCTACTTTTAATGTCGCAAGGATATATTCTTGGGGCTAGGCCCGGCAGTCTTGGTAAACAGAACATCGAAGCAACGCAGAGGGTATCGTCTATTACCGGCTGGTCGGTGTTGTCATTTTGGCCATCGGGTGTTGGTGACTCAGACGGCGATTTTACTCTGCTTAATGCGGCTGAGGACATCTTAGCGGTGGTCTCTTATGTCGAGGATAAAGCGCTAGCGCGACAAGTGGTACTTTTAGGCTTCGACGTCATGGGAGCGGTGTTCCTCTCCGTGGCTTCGCAGCTAGACGTTGTAGGTGGCGTAGTTGCGGTAGGAAGCGACGCGGGTCCAAAAGGCCTTATTGAACCGTCTTCGCTAGTGACCCGACTTGCATTGAGTTCCGTTAAAACGCCTGTCGGTTATGATCTGAAAACAGTCGAAAATGAAGTTGCGAAGATCGAACAGGAGGCCCTTGGTTGCTTAGACAAGGTTCCTACACTCGTAGTTGTTACCACAGAGAGATATAGAAGCCGGACTGCTGACTCTATATTTGGCGCCGATAGCTTCTCTGAAGTGGAACTTCACTCCTTTATAACCGATGAAGTTTCTTTGCGCTACGATCCCCAACTCTATGCAGTGTTAACCGGCTGGTTAGATAGAAACTTCTAGGTCAATTTCCTTTGAATGCTAGCTTTCAGCGCGCTTGCGGCGGCTTTAGGGTCTTCGGCATTTACTAGATATCTAACAACCACGAATCGTGAGGCGCCCAGTTCTTTTAGTCGCGCTATCTTGCTTGGGTCAACGCCTCCGGTTACGAAAAAAGGTAGCTTCACGAATTGACTAGCAAAGACGAGAAACTCTTCACCTGTACCCTGTCGTCCTGGCTTGGTGGGTGTCTGCTCGATCGGTCCTACAGAAATATAGTCGACATCTAGAGAAATAGCCTCTAAAAGCTCCGACTTAGAATGGGTAGAAAGACCTAAGATTCTATTTGATCCAATCAGACGTCTCACGTCTGATATCTTTAGATCCTCTTGTCCTACGTGCACTCCATCGGCATCTGAAAGTAACGCTATATCTGGTCTATCATTTACAATGAATGGGACTGAATGGGTCCGACATAGG
Organism: Actinomycetes bacterium; assembly: GCA_021784785.1. GTDB lineage: Bacteria > Actinomycetota > Acidimicrobiia > Acidimicrobiales > Acidimicrobiaceae > Ferrithrix. The sequence continues at coordinate 8,742 of JAJYHJ010000027.1, forward strand.
CTTTGCAACTCCCGCGCGCTCTCAAGGATCTTTTGATCGGGCTGTTGTTTTTCTCGAAGTTGGACGATGTCCACTCCACCTTGGATCACTAATTCGGTAAATTCCGACAGATTATTGACTATAGGCGTACAGAGATAAAGGCTCGCTGCACGCAGCACTTCGGCTTTTGTCACTATTAGAGCCTCTCTGCTTCGATGCCTAACTTACTTTTTCATCTTGGCTTTCATCTGAGCCTTATGGTCTTTGACAAGACGCAAGGTTTCTTCTGACGTAATGTCTGCTACGGACATATAAACCCCATCTTGCCCAAAGGGATCCGTTGCCTGGCGCCACTTTGGTGGTGTTACGCCCAGCTGCTTCCCAAGTAAAGCGGCGAAAATCTTGGCTTTTTGTTCACCGAATCCAGGTAGTTTTGTGAGTCGAGTTACGAGTTCATCTCCGTCTTTTGCTTCGGACCAGAGCTTTCTCGCGTCGTTGTCGTACTCTGTGGCAATGATCTCGCAAAGAAGAGTGCACCTTTCGGCCATTGACTTTGGAAACCGGTGCAGGGCCGGTTTTTGAGAAAATATCTCAGTTAGAGATGCAACATCCATTGCGGCAATTTGAGTCGCATCGATCTTGCCTCCTAGCCGTTCTTTCAGTAATGCAGGTGCGGCGAAGGCTCGCTCCATAGGAATCTGTTGATCTAGCAACATTCCGATCAATAGAGCTAGAGGCTCCTCCGATAGGAGATTATTGTGGTCTTCTCTAGTGGTTAAATAAATGGCCATAGATATATCCCTAACTTCATTTATTGAATCTGAAACTGTCGAACGATACCTTAGCGCCTAGAGTCCCAGTTGTGTCTATGGCTCGTCCTAAGGCTTTATTGTTGGGTCGTTTCGCTCGTAGGTAATCTTGTAAAAGTCTATGGCATCTTGTACTTCTTCTGGCTTGGCTTCGCCGTTGCGCATCAGATGTTCCAAGACTGCCACCACTATGTGGCCTTCGTCAATCTCGAAGAACCTCCTGAGTGTCTCTCGGGTGTCAGACCGTCCGAACCCATCAGTTCCTAAAGCTACGAATGGACGATCGACAAATCGTGAAATTTGATCAGGTACAAGTTTCATAAAGTCGCTAACCGCTACTACAGGCCCTTCGCCTTGGAGAAGTTCTGTGATGTAGGGGGTTCGTGGCTGTTCGGTCGGGTGAAGGCGGTTGTACCGTTCTACGTCAAGCGCATCTTGTCTAAGTGACTTATATGACGTAATGGAGTATACGGAGACATCAATATTGAACCTTTCTGCAAGCGTCTGCGCTGCCGCCGTCGCAGCCTGCCATATAGACCCTGAGAACAATACGGAAGCCTTTCGCTTGTGTTCTAGTGGGGTCGAGTTGGAGACGATCAGTGAATTATCGACGTCAATGTTAAAGTCGGCATACTTATATGCACCCTTTATGATCTGAACTTTAAGGGCTGCTACGTCTACTCCCTCTGGCATAGGAGGCATAACGTAGTTTTCGTTGTAAACAGTTAAGTAGTAGACGTGATCGTGGCCTCCATCAGGACCGTACATATCGTTGATTCCGTACTCAACAATGGTGGCTACTTCGTACGCAAAAGATGGATCGTAAGCCATAACCGACGGTATGGCAGATGCGAGTAACTGCGAATGACCGTCTTGGTGCTGGAGACCCTCTCCATTTAAAGTGGTCCTACCGGCTGTGGCACCGAGTAAGAAACCTCTAGTTCTCGCGTCGTTAGCAGCCCAAAAGGCATCACCAGTCCTTTGGAAACCAAACATCGAGTAGAAAAGATAGACCGGTAACATAGGAACGCCTAGGGTGGAGTAAGAGGTTCCGGCTGCCATAAACATGGCCGCCGCCCCAGCTTCAGTGATTCCCATCTCTAGAATTTGGCCATCTTGGGATTCAGAGTATGAAAGAAGCAGTCCTGCGTCAACTGGCGTATAAAGCTGTCCTGAAGAGGCGTAGATCTTCGCTTCTCTAAATAGGGCTTCCAACCCAAAAGTGCGGGCTTCGTCAGGGACTATAGGCACGACATATTGTCCGAACTCTGACTCTTTTATCAAGTTTCTTAGAAGCTTGGCAAAAGCCATCGTTGTGGATACAGCCTGCTTGCCAGAGCCTAGATAAAACTCTTTGAAGGCGTTATCGGTAGGCGTTGGAAGGACTGTGTTCCCTCGGCTTCGTCGTGGTAGTGCACCTCCAAGCACCCGCCTTCGAGTACGTAGGTACTCTGCCTCTGGTGAGTTCTCTGGGAGCCTTAAGTAAGGAGGTTTCTTCTCATCCAATGCCGATTCCTCAAGGGCATCTTGAAGGTGGAGTCGATCTCGAAGGGTGAGAAGCTGAGCCTTAGTCATCTTCTTTATCTGATGAGTAGAGTTGCGAGCTTCTATATCGGGACCAAGGGTCCAGCCCTTAACCGTCTTTGCCAGAATTGCAGTGGGACTCGTGCTATTTGTCATCGCGGTTTTATAAGCGCCGTAAAGTTTGCGATAGTCGTGCCCTCCACGAGGTAGCGCTTGAAGCTCCTCGTCGCTTAGGTGTTCCACTAATTTACGCAAACGAGGATCCGGGCCGAAAAAATGTTCGCGAATGTAGGCTCCCGTCTCGGTGGCGTACTTTTGAAACTCGCCGTCTGTAGTCGTATTCATTTTATTGAGTAGGACGCCATCGACGTCACGCATAAGGAGTTCGTCCCACTTGGTTCCCCATATAACCTTGATAACATTCCATCCAGCGCCACGGAATTGAGCCTCAAGCTCTTGGATGATCTTCCCGTTACCCCTTACAGGTCCGTCAAGTCTTTGTAAGTTGCAATTGACGACAAAAACCAGATTATCTAGGTGTTCTCGACCTGCAACTGATAGAGCTCCGATGGTTTCGGGTTCGTCGAACTCTCCATCGCCTACGAACGCCCATACTTTTGCACCTTGCGTATCTTTGAGGTGTCGATGCTCCATATAGCGATTGAATTGAGCTTGATATATAGCGGCGATTGGTCCAAGCCCCATGGACACGGTCGGGAACTGCCAAAACTCTGGCATAAGTCTTGGATGAGGATACGAGGAAAGTCCGTTGCCGTCTACCTCTCGTCTAAAGCCGTCGAGCTGTTCTTCACTGAGACGCCCTTCTATAAAGGCGCGCGCGTAGATTCCTGGCGATGCGTGTCCCTGAAAGTAAACCAGATCCGCAACGTCTCTGTTGTCGCTGCCCTGGAAGAAATGGTTAAATCCAACTTCATAAAGCGCTGCCGATGACGCATAGGTGGACAGATGTCCACCTATGCCATCGGAAGAGATGTTTGCTCGAGTTACCATGACCGCAGCGTTCCATCGAATGTATGCTCGAATCCTTCGCTCTAGGTATTCGTCACCTGGAAACCAAGGTTCTCGTTCGGGTGGAATCGTATTAATGTAGGGAGTGGTGATCGTGGCCGGGATGCCTACCTGCTGCTCTCTAGCTTGTTCTAACAATCGCATGAGTAAGTAGGTGGCTCTAGATCGACCTCTAGTTTCGACTAACTCGTGAAAGGAGTCGAGCCATTCAGAGGTCTCTTCGGGGTCTATGTCCGGAAGCTGGTGAGAAAATCCATCGAATATCACTTTGTAAGTATTACACCTCCAATTCTACTTGTCCACCTTAGCGGATAGAAGTATTGAACTGGTAGTCGCACGATAGGATCTCTAACTAAGTTACGAGGAGTTTTTGTGATCAAGATATTTACAGACGGAGCTTGCCTAGGAAATCCTGGTCCCGGAGGATGGGCGTGGGTCATTGACGACGACCGATTGGGTTTTGGCGCCGAGCCTCTTACGACTAATCAGCGAATGGAGTTGACTGCGGTAATTGAGGGATTAGAGCACGTCGACGGTGATGTAGTGATTGTGTCGGACTCGACGTACGTTGTGAATTGTTTTCGGGATAAATGGTGGCGCAAGTGGACGGGCAACGGATGGAGGAACTCAAAGGGCGACCCCGTCGCAAACGCGGACCTCTGGCAACGGTTGGTTCCATTGGTAACTGAGTCAAAACGTTCCGTGGAATTTGAGTGGGTCAAGGGCCATGCTGGAGATAAGTTGAATGAACGTGCCGATGCTCTCGCTCAAAGTGCAGCTCGAACGATTATAAGCAACAGAGATTAGTGCTCCTAGGAGTCCATTGATCAATTCAGTTGCCGGCGCAGTAGCTTAGCCCACGCATTCATTTTCTGCATTGCCGCTACGAATTCCTGCCTTTTGCAGTCGTGCTCTATGTAGTTCTTGTTTTCGAAAA
>JAJYHJ010000102.1 GCA_021784785.1 Actinomycetes bacterium
GGAGAAGATACCCCCGTCTGATGCAACCTCCCAATAGCCACCGGTGGCCGGATCCGTAGCCATTCCAACGATCGGCTTATTCAGTGGCTGTCCTCCCATTGATCCATAAAAGGCCGCGTCGCCAAAGGTAAATATTCCGCCGTCAGCAGCGACGAGCCAATAACCACCTCCATCAGGAGTTGAAGCCATTCCAACGATCGGCTTATTCAGTGGCTGTCCTCCCATTGATCCAAAAAATGGAGCGTTGAAGGAGAAGATACCCCCGTCTGATGCAACCTCCCAATAGCCACCGGTGGCCGGATCCGTAGCCATTCCAACGATCGGCTTATTCAGTGGCTGTCCTCCCATTGACCCATGAAACTGTGAAGTTCCAAAGTTGAAGATACCCCCGTCTGAGACCACTTGGGTATAGCCCGCAACTTGGATATGCGTAGTGCTTGATGCGATTTTGATGTGTTTTAGCGGGAAGTTTTGGTGAGGCGATTCTACGACGCCAAAGATGAATGTAGCTCCAAGTAACACGAACATGGAAACCAGCAGTCTCAACGTCCGTTGTAGAATTCGGCTCACGGCTGTTTTGGTCTCCTAAACTTGTTAGCGGTATTTTTGTCTTTATGGTAGCTGTTTTATCTAGGACTTAAGTTGTAGGTCTCAGCAAAGCTTAAGTTAAATTATGGAGTAATAGATTACGTTTCTCCTATCTCCTGAAACCAAATTTATGTAATATTGCATTAATGTCTTCACTAGGGACTTACAATGACGTGTGCCTCATGGAGTACATTGAGTGAACGTGGCTCGATGGAGGTATAGATGTCTGCTTTGATAGTTGCTTGTGCCTCACTGCTAACACTAACGGCGACCTACAGGTATCTTGAAAAAAGAAGTACGAATCGTGAGTTTTCGAGAGATGTAGCACGCCATATAGACCTATTAGAGCCTAGAAGCGACTTTGATACTTGGCTGGACGTTGCAAAAAAGAACGTTCAGTACAATTTGACCGCTGTCGAGAGACTGTCTAAGTTGAACGATCCATCGGTTAGTAAGTTTGATAGCTCTACTAGTGTCTAATCTCCAAAGAGTTTTGATTTGGCTCCACTTCAACTTGGTTTATGAGAGATGGATAGCAGAGCCAGTCCGGTTCAGCCTTTCATAACAAGACAATTACGGTCATTTCACCCTTGTCACCCCTACGGCTGGCGCAACAGCTGCGTGGGTTGTCGTTGCTTTAGAAGTAGCGCGTAGCGTGATAGAAGTCCCCGTTCTTGAAGGTAGGGAGGATGTATGCGCCCAGCATGAGCGTAATCTAGGTGGCGAAAGTCCTCCCGTGAGCTGCCCACGGCGGACGAAGTGAAATATCGCGGAGTAAAGGTGATCGAACGTGGAGAGCTACTGTGGAGCGAATCTGTGAGCCAATGGACAAGGATCAAATGTGAGACGTGGCTCATTATTCGAACCGCCAAGTGGGGAAGCCTATCAGTGCTGCTATGAACCAGTCAGACAGATATAGCAGCACATAAATAACGCTTTACGCATCCTTGAGAAGTGAGGTGAACCTTACTAGATCGTTTCCTGGGCAACTTAGCGTCAAGAGGTACGAGCCACAATTCGCCAAGAAGTCGTAATGTTTACCGTGCTCAAATAAGACCACAAGCCATTCTCGATCGTAAGTCAATTTTGATAGCAGACGTTTAGTTGGATATGACTTACGAACATTAATGAAGTTGTTGCTTTAACTAGTATAGTTAACCAAGCCTTCTTAGAAATGGATTATGTGTTCTCTCGCGACCGATCGTAGTCGACGGACCGTGCCCAGGGAGTACAGCTACATGGTCGTTGAGCGGAAGTATCTTCGCTTTCATGGACTCTATTAGATCTTCGTACGAACCTCCAGGGAGGTCGGTTCTGCCTATCGAGTCCTTGAAGAGGTGGTCTCCGCTGAAGAGGATCTCCGATCCGTCGCGGTCGTGTAAAAGCAGGCATACTGAGCCTTGTGTGTGCCCTGGCGTGTGTAGGACTTTCAGATCCAAACGCGCTCCTTTGACGGTTGCGCCATCACTCAACCCTAAAATGTGCTCAGGGGGTGAAGTCGCAAGACCGCTATCGACGAGATATTGGGCGAGACCACCTCCGTTCTTAATTGGGTCCAAGAGCATATGTCGATCATGAGAGTGAATATACACTGGAGTCAGCGGCTCTTTAATCTCTCCAGTCAAAAAAGAAGAGATGCCTCCAACGTGATCGATGTGTCCGTGCGTTGCGACTATTGCGACAACTCTGAGGTTTTTGGATTTAATTTCAGCCATGACGGATCTTGGATCGGGTGGAACATCTATAAGGATGCACTCTCTTTGATTGGCTGAGACGATCCAACAGTTTGTTTGCGCTACCCAAAGGGGTAGTCCTACTACTATCATGCGTACCTTAAGAGTTTTGACGTTCTGACTATAGGATATCTTATTGAAAGTACCTCTGTGTGTGTTACTAGAGTACTAGAGTCGCTAGGAGAATGTGTAGATGCCTACGAGAGTCTTGTTAGCAGAAGATGAGGCGATTGTTCGTTTAGACCTCAAAGAGATGCTGAGAGTCGAAGGCTACGACGTTATTGGGGATTTCGGCTCCGGAGATGAAGCTCTACGCTTTGCCTTGGAAAACAAGCCCGACATCGCAATTTTAGACGTCAAAATGCCTGGTATGGATGGTCTAGATCTTGCGAAGGTGCTTCGAGATGGACGTACCTGTGCAACACTTATCCTTACGGCATTTTCTCAGAGATCCTTGGTGGAGGCAGCGAGGGAGGCGGGAGTGATGGCCTACCTCGTAAAGCCGTTTCAGGCGTCGGAACTAGTGCCTGCTATTGAGCTTGCGCTAGCCAGATATAGCGAGGCGATCGCGCTTGAGGACGAGTTGATGGAGGTGCGGGACCAGCGGTTAGCATTGGAGGTGGCCGTTGAGACGAGAAAATCTCTAGACAAGGCAAAAGGGCGGTTGATGGAGTTTTTTGCAATGAGCGAACCTCAAGCATTCCGCTTTATCCAAAAGACGGCTATGAACAGCCGGGTCTCCATGCGCGAGGTCTCTGAAAAAATACTCTCCGGTGAAATTACACCGAGAGACTCAGTTGGCAGGGGCTCTTGACCGCAACGATAGCTTTGGTTCGTGACCTATGCTAATTTGTGTAAACTGTCAAGCGAACTAGTTGTTCTGGACTGCTCTATCAGGCGCTTTCTGGCTTCATGGAGGCGGGATTTTACGGTTTGTACTTTCACGCCCACTATCTCGGCCGTCTCTGCGTACGAAAATCCGGCCACTGTCACCAAGAGAACTATATCGCGTTGTTCTTTAGGTAACGTTGAGAGGTCTAACGTTGACTCTTCTAGTGTAATGGATCCAATTGTTCTATTGATCTGAAGCTTAAAAGCGTCTAAACTTTTGGCCTCTCTCGATGCTGAGCGTAATGAGTCTGTGCAGCTTCGGTATGCGATAGTGAAAAGAAAAGTTCGTGCACTTTTTCGGAAGTCGTAGGACGTTCGTGACTTCCAAAGTCTCATGTAGGTATCTTGAACAACATCTTCTACTTGCGACTTTGGTGCAAAGCCAATAACGTATCCATAGACCTGACTTTTTGTCAACCTTACGAACTCTTCAAAGGCCGAGACGTCGCCTTTCGCAGCGGCGTTAAGCAGCCTGTTTAGGTGGTCTGCAGAACTCAACTATTGCCCTTCTCTATTTTCCGATGAATTAAATCTTAGGTTAGTTCCAACTTTTCACGCGCTTTCAACGAATGCATAGACGGTGCAAAAAATACTATGTGGTACTTTCTGTGAATCCTTCGACAGCTTCTTAGATGGAGAGTCTGGATTATCCTGGGGCGCATTCGATGTCCACATTGAGGAATGCGGCTCGTGTCGTGAACACGTATATCAAATTCTCGGCGTACAAGGCAGGCTCAAAGAGTTCCAAACCCAAGGAACGCTGCTCAGCTCTAGAAGTGCTACGAAGCTGTTTGCTAGTGATCTGCAGCGACCCAAGCTGAGACTAGGTGCGATATTGGCTGCTGTAGGATCGACCTTTACATTTCTCGCGTTGGCAATGGATATGGCAAGAAAGTTTTCGGCGGGTACATACTTTCACAGTTCTGCGTACCTTGGAGTGCTGGTAACTGTCGCCATACTCCCTTGGGCATCAGTGCTAGTCGTAAGGCATGCCGCGTTTATAAGGAGAGTCCTCCTAATACAGCTCGTATTCTATCTATGCTTGCCGATTTCTGGATTTATTGGGTCTTTTCGATACAATAGTGAATACCTACTCGCATCACTTGGATCTTTTCTAGCATATGTTTCGTGTGATCTAGTCATACGATCGATAAATCGTGCTCGGGTAAGTGCAGGACTGACCACTGTACGATCGCTTTTTATTGAGTCAAAAAGGACCAAATGGCGCTATCGGTTAGCGATGGTGCTCGCGGTAAGTGCCCCAATTCTCATAACGGCTTTGATCGTAAAGGGAGTGTCGGCGCCTCCTTCCCCGATTGCTTACTCAGTTTTCAAGTCTTACTCGAAGGAGGTTTCGTCCCTACCGTGCAATCCGGTTGAGAGAGAGAAGTTATTGGACTCAAAGGTGTACTTGTAAGACGTCACACATGGCTTTGTAGCTTAGGAAGGTACTTTAGAGATATGAATATGGAAGAGAGGTACTCTTAGATGCCCGGTATGGGATCGTCTGCTCAAGACTTCGGCGTCCTGTCGTCGTCTCTATACTCACTGTTGTTGTTGAGCACAGTGGCGGCGGTGGGACTGGTGGTGATACTTGGTATCATGAGTTCGCTGTTTGGAGTGACCCTTAGAGGTGGTGCAGACCGCTACTTCAAAGGACGTCCTTGGTTGAATGCCAAAGATCTTTCTCGATCGCCAAGAGCTCATCTTATAAGGATCGGCTTTGGCATTTTGTGGATTGTCGATGGACTTTTCCAGCTAAGACCGAATATGCCTGGCGGGTTCATATCACAGGTGGCGCAACCGGTATTACAAGGTGCGCCGTCCTTTATTGTCTCGGTTGCGAACGTATTTTTAAGTGTCTGGAATGCCCATCCCATTCGTGTTGATCTGGCTACGTCTTGGGTCCAGTTGGCCATCGGGGTCGGTCTAATCACATTGCCTCGAGGAGTTCTGCGAAGGGTCGTGCTTTATCTTTCACTCGTTTGGTCAGCGATTGTCTTCGTTGTTGGAAATGGAGCGGGGGTATTTTATCATGGAGCAGCGTTCGTTACAGGAGCTCCCTCAGCGATACTTATCTATGGATTTGTATCGATCTATCTGCTGAGTGCTGAATCAGGACGTAATTGGATTAAAGACAGTCGAGCGATCTCTTACTTTGGCGCTGCGTTTTTGTTGGTCGGTGGAGTTATGGAGGCGCTACCAAGTGAGGGGTATTGGAGGGCAAACGCGTTGTCCTCAATGATATCTCAGATGAGTCAGGCGAATCAGCCAGGTATCGCATCGTTTGGAATTCGAGAGTTTGCAAATCTTGCAGCGCTGTCACCTACTATCGCGAACTTAATCCTGGTCGTGCTGCCGATTAGTTCCGCACTCTTACTCTATGTTTTGCCAAAGTCCAAACTCTCAGCCATTTGGGCTTCGGCGGCAATGTTTATAGGTTGGTGGGTGGGAATGGATTTTGGGATATTTTCATCAACAGCTACAGACTTCAACTCAGGACTTCCATTTATCCTACTAACGCTGTCACTATTGAGAACGGCCGAGGTTCCTGAGGTTGTGAAGAACTTTGCAACCGATCAGACGGTGACGATTGAAGGACCATTTAGCAAGATCAAAGGCTTTATATTTGGGCTACCTTTAACTGGTCTGATGTTGTCGTTGGCTATTATCGTGGTAGCGGTATTTGGCCCCGTGTCGGATGCGATGGCGCAGGTAGACTCAGCCGGCGTTCAGCCTCTAGGTAACACCCCAGCTCCTGGATTTTCGTTGGTAAATTATAACGGTAAACATGTGACAATGGCATCTTTCAAAGGCAGACCAGTAATATTAACCTTTTTGGATCCCATGTGTTATGACTCGTGCCCTCTAATAGCGCAGGAGCTGGTGGCGGCAGATTCGATGTTTGGGAAACAGGCCTCAAAGGTGGCTCTGGTTGCTGTAGTCGCCGATCCTGTATTTCATTCCACGTCTAATACGGCTGCGTTCGTTGCGTCTCATGGACTAGGTAAGTATAAGAACTGGTACTTTCTTACGGGGTCCGTGTCGAAGCTTCAAAAGATTTGGAACAGCTATGAAGTCACTGTGGTTACCCCGAGAGAGGGAATGATTCTCCACTCCCAGTTAGTCTACTTTATAAATTCGCGTGGGCAAGAGGTGTCGCTTCTAGAGGATACTGCAAATGAACAGCTGACAAGTAGCTATGTATCTCTTTTGTACAAAGCAGCCCAACCGATCGTAAGTTGATGTTAGAGTAGTCGGACCCGAAACCAAACCGTAAGTTCTTGGTACTGAAAATAAATAATGTTAGAAACAAAAGTATTAGAAAGTGTCGTCTGCCCGTGTTGTTAGTCGCTCGTACATTGAAGTATCCTTGGCTACCTGCTACTTTCCCAAAATCCTTGCGTGGGAGGCTATCTAGCCTGACCGCTATCTCTGTAGCAGCTGTCTTAATGGCTAGTTGCCAAAGTCAAGCTCAGGTGGCGCAGAGACCCGTCGAACTCTCGCCCTCACTCTCGACGAGTCAGAGTGTATTAAACGTAGCTGCCCTCTATAGTGCGAGTGAAATTCTTGTCACTGGAAGATCTGGGCCATATTGGGCCTTAGTGTCGTTTGACACGCAAACACATCAGACCCAGTTCATAACACCTCCGGGTGTTAGTACCAGGGGTGGTATAGCCGTGGCTGCCAACGGTCTGGGAGCGATCGTTGCAGGCGTTCACGCTTATCAATCACTACTGCTTTCGCCTGTCTACTTTTCAGTGACGAACGGTAAATCATGGACGACTACCGAATTGGAATATCCCCTGGCTCCTATTGGGAAACCAATTGCCATGACCCAGAAAAGCGTGTATATAGCGGTATCGAAGAGCAATGGTTCAGAGCTAATCCTTAAGGGTTCACTGCCTGGTGCTTCGAAGTTTTCACAGATCCAGACACCTCCTGGCCTGCATAGCTTTATCGCACTATACGGGTATAGCGGAGGATTGTTGGCATTATATAAGGGGAATGGATCCTCAGGAGCCACTTACGAGGCTACTTACTCATCCACTACCGGAAACTGGACGAGCTATGGTGAGGTACCGAAAGAGGTGCATGGGAGCTCCATAGTGGGGGAGACCAAAGGTGGTGAGGCTGCATCAACGTGTGCGCCAAGTGGCCAATCATCTGGCTCAGTGACGTTGTCGGTCAGGACTTTTGTAGGTAGCGCGCCGAACGCAACTTTGGAGACTCTGTCTAGCCCTGTCTCGTCCTCTGTTTTTTTGGGATGCTCGACTCAACAGGTCACTCCAAAACTGGTTGTCGCAGTTTGGTCTAAAGCCAACAACGGGAGAATGCAAGTGAACTTGATCGGAAACCAGGCCTCTTCTGCGTCGATGAGTTCTTATCTCGCTCCATATTCAAACGGCACTTCTTTAGCGTTTTCATCGTTCAAAGACGGCCTTTTTCTGTACAGTGGCACACCTGCCCATGTTGAACTTCGAGATCTGACGAGTTCTACCAACTTCTCTGGAACAATAAATGGGGTGTTGGCATACGTGTTTAAACAGGCCCGCGCAAACTAGCTACTTGAACTTTGCCTTCGAGGCGAGTTCTTAGATCGTGATGAAAGGCTAAGCGTTGGATTTTGAAAAGTCGAACTACTCTGACAGGGGAAGGTGGTTGATGTGCCGGATATGAATATGTCAGCGGTTACTTTGCACGCTGGTTTTGTTGTTAAGTACCTACTTTCAAATTGGTCGCTGGACTTAGTTGTTACCGTGCCTTTTATTATCCTCCCAACGGTGCTGTACTTCAGGGGACTCAATTTAGCATATCGTGAGCAACGTGAAGGCAAATCTTTGCCGCTTGGAGCGGATACGCAAAGCGTGACTATGTTCCTGATCGGTATTGTTTTGCTTTCTTTATGTTTCTTTACGCCAATCATGTATTGGTCGATGGTCTATCTGTACATGCACATGCTCATTCACGTATTGGTCATGATAGCGGTCCCTCCGTTCATCGTTGGTTCAAAACCCTGGATGCTTATGAGCAAGGGACTTCCAGAGCATGGCACTTCTTTGGTAGGTGGGCTTGGTCGTATACTTGGTAAAGGTGGACTACTTAACCCGGTAGTTCGTTTCGTGACAAACCCGCTTGTTTCGCTCTTGTATTTCATATTTGCTATGTGGGTATGGTTTTATCCACCTTTCATGACTTACGCTGTAACTAATAAGTATGTGATGGATCTAATGCACTACACTTTTATTACTGCGGGCATGGGTCTATTTATGCATCTTATCGATAACCCTCCGTTCCCAAAGAGGGTGAACAACCCAGTAATTCGGTTGGGGATGATTTTGGTTGGGACCTACTCGTCCTTTATGCTTGCAATGTTGTTAGGACTGTCATCTGGACCGTGGTACTCCGTCTATTCACATATTCCTGGAAAGACGTTGAGCGCGATGGCTGATCAGCAGATTGCGGCATCCGTACTTTGGGTTTTGTGTATGGAGCCCTTTGTCTACACGGCTTACTACAACATAAAGCTTTGGATGTCCCAGTCAGATGCAGGAGAATACGACGAGCCTACTCCCTGGCTCAAGAAAATCAGGAGGCCAGCCGTACTGCCTCCTGGTTCGCAAAACTAGTAATATCGATTTAATTTGGATCGTGCTTGAGTGATACTGTGGCTTTAGGTGGCTACTTCGATGTTGTCAATGGCTATCTAGTTTAGGTGGGTGGTCGAGGCCTTGTATTCGGTTATTCTAGCTGTTCAGATGGGAACGACACCCTCACGATCCGAGATGTTTCCTAAGTTTACGTGGAACGCTTTGTTGACGTCTTGGGATTGGACCCCTTTCCCAGTGTTGGTTCTGGTTGGGGTTGTTGCGGTAGGGATTTGGTATATTAAAGGCGTCACTGCCTTGAAACAAAGAGGCGTACATTGGAAAGGTTCTCGAACTGTAAATTTTATGTTGGGACTTTTAAGTGTCGACATTGCGCTACAGTCACCGATAGCCACTCTAGCTGGATCGTCCTTTTCAGACCACGTTACCCAACATATGATCCTAATGGCGCTTGCGCCACCTCTACTTGCACTCGGTGCTCCGAGCACATTACTGCTTCAGACATCCTCAAGAAATACCAAGAGTCGCTGGTTGGCGGTTTTACACTCTCAACTCTTTGCGCTCGTGTCTAATCCTCTAAGCGCATGGATTCTCTATTACGGGGTGATGTACGTCTTTTTCCTAACCCCACTAATAAACGTCGCTATGACGCACATGTGGCTTATGGATATAATCAATTTGCTCTTTCTCTTCGGAGCAACTCTTTTTTGGTGGCCACTTGTTAGTCCAGATCCGATAGTCAGATGGAAGATGGGATTTGGATTAAAGTTTTTGGCGCTGGTACTTGGTGTACCTTTCGACACGTTTTTGGGAATCGCGTTGATGGGTGCTTCGTCGCCAGTTGCTTCTATGTACTCTTTGGGAACTACTCACGCTGGAGGGGCACTGCTGTGGGGATTGAGCGAGTTCTCGATAGTTGGCGGGATAGTGCCCATCTTTTTTCAGTGGTACTCTGCGGAGGAGCGAGAAGCAATTAGGCTAGATCGACGCTACGAGGTTACCGATGGTGGAGGTAGTCTACCTGCGAATGGTGAAACTGCATAAGCGTCTTGGGAGGTGGAAGTTCGTGCTGCTTATTCGCTGATGCCGCTTTCTTCCCTGCAGTATCAGCTCGTTGCCGTATCTGCCAACTTTGTGGCATTGTGATGGTATCTATTTTATCGCACCTGCCGCGTTAGCGATCGAGACGACGATGATAGCACCATAAAAGATGTAAGACCCAATTACAAGCGCCCTGGAGAAAGAGTGTCTTTTCCGACGAGTCCATAACAACATAGCGATGCCAAATAACGCCAGGATCAATGGGAGAAAGGACTTCATGTTAGTTACGCTAGCCTTTGTTTGTTGGATTCTCTTACGGTAGTGCAGAGTTTTATGAAAAGCTACCGAACTAGTGTAAATTAAGGACCTCCTGGTGGAAACGTGCTTATTGGTGGATGGGTACTCTTTGGCTTTTCGGGCATTCTATGCCTTGCCACTCACCCTTACAAACTCCTCTGGACAGCCAACGAACGCTTTGCATGGATTTTCAAAGATGCTCGCCAATCTTATTGATAGGTATCAACCTGAGTACTTGGCGGTGGCTTTAGATTACCCTGCTCCGACCTTTCGGGATGCACTTTTGGCGAGCTACAAAGGTCAGCGCCCCTCTACTCCCGAGGAATTGAAGGCTCAGTTGGAAATCTTGCGTCCTTTGGTTAGTAGTTTAGGAGTCAGCGTTATTGAACGCGAGGGTTACGAGGCCGACGACATCGTGGCTACATTGGCTACCCAGGCACGGGACAGGGGTTTAAAGACGTATATCGTTACGGGCGATCGGGACTCGTTTCAACTTGTCGAAGACCCTTTGGTGTCTGTCTTGTATAATCGACGGGGGGTTAGCGAGATAGATCTCATGGATGAAGCCGCTGTCGTCAATAAAACTGGAGTCCCACCGCGAAAGTATCCTTATCTGGCTGCGCTTAGAGGTGATACCTCAGACAATCTCCCGGGCGTTCCTGGTATCGGAGAGAAGACGGCGGCCAAGCTTATTCAAGCGTACGGGTCAATTCAGGCAGTATTTGACGCTTTGGAAGCTCTTCCTGAGCGTCAGCGCTTAGCGCTCGAAGAGCATCGGGCTCAAGTGGAGCTAAATCTACAGATGACCATGATGGTGCGAGACGTTCCTTTGGACGCTACCTTGGATACCATTAGAGTCGGAGCGTGGGATCCCAAAGCTGCTGAAACGACCTTTCTTGGGTTAGACCTGCGTGGAGCCTTCGGGACGTTTTTAAAGGTGTTTGCGTCAAGACGTACGCTCAATGCAGACCTGTGCGAGCCAAGCGCTGTCTCTAAAGACAGTGTGTTTACTGTTGCCGAGATCTCAAAAATGGATGATCTAGCGATCGGAGCGTCAACCATTTTTGTCGACTTTGACCTCAAAGGCAACTCTAGGGATTTACTTAATTACATGGCTGTTTCAGATGGATTCAAGGTCTCGATCTTGCGATTTGACGGATTCGATGTCGATCTTGAAACAGCCAGATCAATGTCGAAAGTGTTCGTGTCTCCTGCTTCGGGTGCGTCACTGAAGAGCCTTCTTCGGGTTTTTGGATTGTCCGGTCTCCCAGAGATCGAGGTTGGACTCGACATCACTATTGCAGAGTATCTTATTGATCCTGGATCACGCGGACTGACTTTGGAGGCGATCGCATCGAGGCACTTGGGAGAGACACTCGAGTCTGTGGAGAAAGGCGATTCACTTTTTGATAGGATTGAACAGCGTTCAGATGATGAGATTGTTCATCGACTAGATGTGATTATGAGGCTCGCTGAGCCGCTTGATACGCAGCTTGCTTTACGGGGGTTGACGGATCTTTACTACAACATTGAAGCTCCACTTTCCAAAGTGCTTGCCAAGATGGAAGTAAGGGGTGTTGGGGTCGACATTGAGATGCTAAATACAATTAACGCGGATTTGAATGCTGAAAGTGGACAACTATTACGACAAATTAAAGCGTTGACAAGATCTGATCTGAACCCTAACTCACCACAACAGCTTGCCAAAGTCCTTTTCGAAGACCTACAGTTACCTACTGGTAAAAAGACTAAGACCGGTTATTCGACAGACGCTAAAGTGCTTGAGAAGCTGCGAGATGTACATCCCGTAGTAGAGCTTATTTTGGCGTATCGTGAAGTCGATAAGCTGAGGACTACGTTTGCGCAAGGACTACTCAACGAAGTAGCACCTGATGGTAGGATTCATGCAACCTTCTCACAGACGGTCGCGAGAACCGGTAGGATATCTTCTGACTCTCCAAACTTGCATAATATACCAATTCGCTCTGAGCGTGGGAAGCGCTTTAGAGAGGTGTTCATAGCACCGCCTGGAAACCTATTGGTCGTGGCAGACTACTCTCAGATTGAACTTCGAGTAATTGCACACCTCTCCGGCGACGAAAACTTAGTAGCAGCACTAACCTCAGATCATGACGTACATTCCGAAACGGCAGCCATGGTCTTCGGAGTCGATATCAAAGACGTTACTCTAGACCAACGGGCAAAGGCAAAGATGGTTGCCTACGGTCTTGCGTATGGTATGGAAGCGTATGGACTTTCTCAACGTCTAAATATTCCTACCTCAGAAGCGGAAGAGATCTTGGTATCGTTCTTCAAGGCGTTCCCGAAGGTAAAGTCTTTTACCGAAAAAGCGGTAGAGGAGGCACGCGCGCTTGGATACACTAAGACACTTTTTGGACGAAGACGTTATTTTCCAGACCTAAACTCATCAAATCGATCCCTAAAGATGGCGGCTGAACGCCAAGCTATGAATGCAGGTATTCAAGGATTAGCGGCCGACATATTCAAGATCGCACTACTTCGAACTGAAGAAAGCTTGTCGAATGCTGACGCGCGACTGATTCTTCAGATACATGACGAAATTATGGTGGAATGTGAAAGCTCACTAGCACCTGAGATAGTGCATGTGCTAGAAGACTCAATGACTCACGCGGCTGAGTTGATCGTACCTCTTGTAGTGAACGTTGGAGTCGGGAAACGATGGTCAGATGCAAAGTAGATGTGTGAACCTCCCCGCCTTTACAGACGGGGCTTCTGGCTCCCCCGTTTGGTTGGGGTTACCTAGCATCGCTTCCATCACGCCACCACGACCGACTGGTCTGGTACTGATAAATGAGTACTGGTGGATGA
>JAJYHJ010000162.1 GCA_021784785.1 Actinomycetes bacterium
TCAACGCAATTTGAGTGGGACAGTTCAATCTCGGAAAATAACTGGAATACTGGATTTTATGCGATCTATGGCTTAGGAGACTACACAGCTGTAGCAACGCAAGCATTCGGCCAGTCGGGTTATGTCTTTGATGCCCAAGGTATATGATCCTCTGCGGGACCATTAGTAAGAAGTTAAAGTTATAGCTTGATGGATGAGTGCTGAGACACTTATTGACAACGAGGGTTGGTACCAACGTTCAGTTGAGTGTCTAAATCACTATTTTGGTGTGCGTGCATTTTAGCTAAGGATATAGTGAGTCATTGTGAAAGCCCTAATTGTAAAACATGATCATACGTCTCCGACAGGTTTTATTGGTGAACGCCTTGTAGAGCGAGGCTTTGACATTAAAGAGTTTCAAGTCGTGTCGGAAGAAAGTTACTACTGTCCGGGTGTAGCAGTGAAGGTGCCAAGCTTTGTGAACTTTGATGTCGTTGTGCTTTTGGGCGCTCCATGGTCAGTTTATGATCCTATTATTTCTCCCTGGTTTGACGGTGAACGTAAGGAGATCCAATGCGCTCGCAGTGCCGGGGTTGGCGTGCTTGGAGTTTGTTTTGGAGGGCAAGCGATTGCCCATACCTTTGGTGGCATGGTTTCGAGAGCTCCTCATTTTGAGATTGGATGGCATATGGTGGATAGTCTTGACGCAGATTTGATACCAGCTGGCGAGTGGTTTCAGTTCCATTATGATCGCTGGACGACGCCTCCAAGGGCAACGACGTTAGCGAGTTCATCCAGAGCCTTGCAAGCATTTATTCTAGACACTTTACTTGGTGTGCAGTTTCATCCTGAAGTGAATGAAACTGTTCTTTCCAGTTGGCTTGCCGCCGGAGCCGATATGGAACTTAGTGCTTTAGGAATCTCTGTAGACCGTATCGTAGATGAAACATTGCAAAAGCAGAGTTTGGCGAGGCTGAGAGCCTATCGACTCGTTGATGGTTTTTTGGATAGTGTCGCAAAAGTTTCTCATCTCCGTAATTAGACTTTATGGAAAGCTATTAGACGTTGAATCTAAATTCGACAACGTCACCGTCTTGCATTACGTAGTCTTTGCCTTCTATACGAGACTTTCCAACGGATCGTACGGCAGCTATCGATCCGTGCTTGAGTAGATCTTCATAGTTCACGATCTCTGCCTTTATAAAGCCTCGCTCAAAGTCCGTATGGATTGCACCAGCAGCTTGTGGGGCTGTTTCGCCCTTTTTGATTGTCCAAGCTCGCGTCTCTTTGGGTCCGGCAGTTAGAAAAGTTTGAAGACCTAACGTTTCAAACCCTACCTGAGCTAGCTGTTCAAGTCCAGACTTTACGAGCCCGTACTCCTTTAGCAGCTCTATCGAGTCCTCGGGATCCAACGATGCTAGCTCAGCCTCGATTTGCGCAGAAAGTACTATTCCTTCAGCTGGAGATACGAGCGACGTTAACTGAACTGCACGGTCCGTGTCATTGAGAGCGCCTTCGTCAACGTTGAAGACATATATGAAGGGCTTAGCGGTCAAAAGATGTAGGTCGCGCAGGTTTTCTAGCTCTAGAGCCCCCCGGCTGGATGCATCATAGATAGTGGTGCCGCTACCTAAGATCTCTATCGCCAATTTGGCCGAGTCTAAGGTGGGCTTCAGATCGTGATTCTTTCGACTGTCCTTTTCCAGTTTTTGTAGTCGATTTTCCAGTGTCTGAAGATCAGCGAAAATTAGCTCGGTGTTGATAGTCTCGATATCAGACCTTGGCGATATAACTCCATCAACGTGAATTACATCCGGATCGTCGAACACTCTTACGACATGGCAGATGGCATCACACTCTCGAATTGCCGCTAAAAACTTATTACCAAGACCTTCGCCCTTAGAGGCGCCCTTGACGATACCTGCAATATCAACGAAGGTGACGGTAGCATGAACGATCCGTTCACTGTTGTACAGGCTGGCAAGACGTTCGAGTCTCGAGTCTGGTAAGGCGACGATTCCAACATTAGGTTCAATGGTTGCAAAGGGGTAGTTGGCAGCCAAAACTTGGTTGCGAGTTAGGGCGTTGAATAGGGTTGATTTACCTACGTTGGGGAGTCCAACTATTCCTATTGATAGACCCACGTGTCCTCCGAAGTTTGATAAATGATGATGCTTATAAGCTTAGAGCGTATGCGTCAAGTCGATGATATAAGTAGTAGGCGATAGATACTGCGCAGCCACGCATGGACTTCGTGTGATGCCGTGAACTCGTTCTGTATTCTTTTGGAGGTGCCCGGGTGACCGATATCCAAAAGCCATTGGTCGCTTTTTGAGATGTAGCGGTAGTCACTTTTGACCCAACTGGAGCGCAAGCCCTTCCGTAAGAGCGGGGTAAAGCGGCCTCATCCCTTTTATGTTTCCTTGCTCTACGTGTAGGGGGAACCTTTGATCCTCTAGATGTTTCTTTACTATCTGAAGTAGTGCGTCGCCGCATGATTCAACGGAATCCTAAGGTGACAAGAAGTGTTTTGCTCACAAAGCATCCTGAACTTTTGGTCAACGCTTTGCCCTTACTCTCATGGACGATAACGTCTCATAGACATCACCAGTCTCGATTAGACAACCTTAGGTGGATCGCTAATCAACAGGTGGACATGATCGCGATCTGTCTCAAATCCATCGAGAGTGGTATCAATAACGAGAACATACGCACTAAGAGAGCAGATCTAATCTCGTTGCTTAGTCTTCGGTCGTTACATCACGCCGATATCTAGGAATCAGCGCAATGTGAGCATGCAATCGATATATCACAAGTCTTCCATTGCGCCAATCATCGATTATCTCGTGGACTATACCACCTAGCAACTATTGCTATAGCAGTTTCCATGTGACTGAGTCTAGATCAGATATTGAAAGCGTGAGGTGCAGGACCGCTATCATAGGTCTCATCTTGACAGGGATTGTGTTCCTAAAGTTGTGCGATTTCTACCAGTTCAAGTGACAAATGGTAGTAGCCGTGATGTCTAAGCAGTTAGCAGTTAGAGACACAAACAGCTTCGACCCGGGTTTGGTTTTTGGCGCAGGGCAGGTTTTCTAAGTTTCCTAAGATGCATCTGAAAACCTGCCAGTGAATTACTTTGTCATCCCGGATGAGCACTCGGCTAATGAAGCAGTCGCTTGCTAAACACTATGAAAGTATTATGAGTATTATAGAGAAATGATTGTATCTTTATGAGTTATCGATATATATCGATGTCCTGTTAACGGTTAGTACTTTTGCTATCGCGTTTAGCCTTGTTTCAGATTCTTTCTGCTAAGTTTGGACTGGTTGAAACTCAACTTACACCTGGGTAGTGCGAAAGGTTTTTATGAAGGGTCGTAGTTTTCGTTACTTCGCGATCAGGATCATGTTTGCCGCACTTTTCCTTGTCCTTGGGTATGTGTTAAGAACTATAACAGTGAAGTCAACTTCTACGGCAGGAGCTGCAAAGTCGCGTATTATTACAGTGACTGAAGGGACTGCTAAAACGACGGTATCGGCTTCTGGGATACTGCAACCTTCGATGCAACAGACCGTATCGTTTTCTAATTCTGGAACCGTAAGTTCCGTTGATGTATCCGTTGGGCAAAACGTTACGTCAGGAGAGGCTTTGGCTTCTTTGAATACGTCGACTTTGTCTGCCAATCTGGCGCAGGCGCAAGCGCAGCTCTCAAGTGCGCAGGCGCGTTTAAGCGCCGATGAATCGTCAGGTGCTTCTTCAGCAACTATAGCAGCGGATCAGGCGTCGGTGGCAAGTGCGACATCCAATGTGAATACATCTCAACAAAACCTCAATGACGCTACGATCACAGCTCCATTCGCTGGGACGGTTGCCTCGCAGAACTATGTCGTCGGACAGACTGTTTCGGCAAATTCTAATTCGTCGAATGGTGGGATTGCTATCATCTCCCCTAACTCCTGGATTGTCACTGCGAACGTAAGTGACGCAAGTATAAGTCAGGTGAAAAACGGAGAACAAGTTTCGATTGCGCCTCAAGGCTCTACTTCGACGGTCTACGGTACGGTCTCAAGCGTTGGCTTGATTGCGCAGGACTCAAGCGGAGTAGCTACTTTCCCAGTTACAGTTTCCGTAACTGGATCCCCTAAAGGACTGTATGAAGGACTTCCTGCGAATGTAACCATTACTACAAGCGTTTCTACCAACGTTATTGAGGTCCCACTTTTTGCCGTACGCTCCATGACCACGACTCCATACGTATTGGAGGTCGGTTCTAGCGGCGATAAGAAAGTGTCGGTCACGATTGGGAAGATTGTAGGAGCTAACGTGACTATAATCAGTGGGCTAAAAGTCGGTGATCGGATCGTTGAGAGAGTTCCTAATCTTGCAAAACTCTCTCTACGAGCAGGCGGTGCAGGAGGATTCGGCCGCCGAGGTTTCGGTGGTGGGGGATTCGCTAGCGGAGGATTCGGTGCCGGTGCTGGGTGACGCTGACGTGGATTTAGGACGTGAAGTTCTTCTTCAATTAGTTGATATAACGAAGGTGTATCAGTTAGGTTCAGTGCGATTTCAGGCTCTTACTTCGGTCTCGTTCGAAATCTACCATGGAGAGTATGTTGCTATAACTGGGCCTTCAGGCTCCGGAAAATCTACGCTGATGCATCTTATAGGTTGTTTGGACGTTCCGACCTCAGGGCAGTTGCTTATCGACGGCAAAGACGTTTCAAGATTAAATGAACTTGAACTTGCGCAGATCAGAAATGAGCAAATCGGATTTGTATTTCAGCAGTTCAATCTCTTAGCGCCGCTCACGGCATTGCAGAACGTTGAGCTGCCGTTGATGTACGGTTCTCACACCAAGAGAGAAAGAGGAGAGAGATCACTTGCCCTTTTGGAAAGAGTTGGACTAGCCGACCATGTCAAGCATCGTCCCAATGAACTTTCCGGCGGTCAACAACAAAGGGTGGCGATCGCCAGAGCCCTAGTGGTCGGCCCTTCATTAATACTTGCCGATGAACCTACTGGTAACTTGGATTCGAAAAATGCTTTCGATGTGCTTACCCTGTTTGATGAGTTGCACGCTTCAGGACGAACTATTGTCGTTATCACTCATGATAGCGAGGTTGCGTCGAGGGCATCTCGAATCATTCGTATTCGCGATGGAAAACTGGAGCCTACACAGTGAGTTGGAGAAATCTTTTAGCTACGGCTATTGAAGCCGTCCAATGGAATCGCATGCGGTCTGTCCTTACAATGCTTGGCATCGTTATCGGCATCGCTGCAATTATGGTTACGGTTGGACTGGGAGAAGGAGCACAAGCAAAGGTCAAGAGCACTATAAGTGCTTTGGGGAGCAACTTGTTAACGGTTTCACCTGGTAGCTCGTCGTCCTTACAAGGTGTTCGCGGGGGGCTAGGATCCGGATCAACTCTGACACTATCTGATGCTTCCGCCTTGTCGAATCCTCAGGTAGCACCCGCGATCAAAAGCACTGCTCCGATCGTCTCTGGTCATGAGACCTTAACGTTTGGGTCTGCCAACTGGACGACTACCGTGTATGGCACTACTCCGAGTTGGCTCTCCATACGGTCAAGAACGCTGGAAGAGGGTCGGTTTTTAGAGTCGTCCGACCTGAAATCAGGTAGTAACGTTATTGTCTTGGGTGCTGTAACTGCGCAAGAACTATTCGGCTCAAAAAATGCACTTGGCCAGAGCGTAGATGTTGGGGGTTTGCCCATGACGGTCGTCGGTGTCCTTGCGCCTGTTGGTACTGGCACGTCAGCTACGTCAAATCAAGATGACTTGGCGATAGTGCCTATAACGACTGCTGAGTACTCTCTACTTGGTACTTCTTCCAACGACTCAGTCCAGTCGATCTTGATAAAGTCGACGAGCGCCGCAACTCTGTCAGCAGCGTATCAAGAGGCAGACAGCGAGCTACTGATGCTTCACGGGATAACGGACCCCTCAAACGCAGACTTTACGATTGCGAGCGAGCAGTCTCTAGTTAGTGCGGCAACGTCAGTCTCTTCGACACTTACTGCCTTGCTGGGTGGAATCGCCGCTGTTTCGCTTCTAGTTGGTGGAGTCGGGGTGATGAACATTATGTTGGTTTCGGTAACTGAGAGGACCAAGGAGATAGGTCTTCGGAAGGCTCTCGGCGCAACTCCTAGTGTTATTAGGCGGCAGTTTTTAGCGGAGGCCTCGATACTTGGAGCAGCCGGTGGAGCAGTCGGTGGGGCAGTCGGCATTTTGGGACAGATATTTCTTCCAAGTGTAATCAAGTACCCGATTGAGATACCCGGTTCGGTCACAGCGTCGTCGATACTAGCGGCAATCTCAATCAGTTTAATATTTGGAGTGTATCCAGCCGCGAGGGCGGCTCGTTTGTCGCCGATAGATGCATTGAGATCGGAGTAAAGGTGAGGTTTTATGGTAAGTCTTGGTAAAGTTTTGACAGTTGGCACGACTGCACTTCTCTTGACGGCGTGCGGCTCTTCTGGTTCAACAACCGCAACGACCTCTGCAACGGCTTCAACGACTGCTAAAGGGGCGGGTTTTCGCTCAATCAAGCCACCAGCAGCGGCCGGAGTAGTAGCTAGCATAAATGCACCACAGATGCAGGTCCAAGGTACTCAGACTGGCGAAACTACAGTTACGTGGTCTTCGTCGACTCGCTTTTCAATAACCACTCGGACTACTGTGTCGGCTCTCTCGGTAGGAGAGTGCGTGACGGTTCTGGGATCTGCGTCGTCGTCGGGGACTGCGCTAACTGCAGTTGACGTTACCGTGGCGAAGTCTGCTTCAAACTGCTCCGCACCCGCGGGTACACCAACTCATCGTCGGAAATCGAAAGGAGCAAGGACTGGTGGCCGAACCAAGGGTTCGACGAGGGCAGTCCGTGGGATAATTAAGGCGTTGGGGAACAACTCTATTCAACTTACGACGGTTCCAAAGGGACTCAAAACAGCAAAGGTAGTTGACATAGGGACCACTCCTAGTACCGTTGTGTTAACTACCGGAGTTGGGAGTCCTACCAGTCTCTCTGTAGGCCAGTGTGTGGTAGTAAGAGGTGCAGTTAATACGATCGGTACCGTTTCGGCTAAAAGTGTTCTGATATCTCCTTCGGTAAACGGTACGTGCAAAACTCGACTCCGAGGTTCTGGTTCCGGTGGATAAATTCAAAAGGAGAGCGATGAGGCTTGCGGTACTCGCTTTGGCTCTCGTACTTGTAATATTCGCCATCACTTCATTTCGTTCAAAGAGTCCAACGTACCAAACTGGTATTGCTAAAGTGGTAAATGTCGTAAAGACCAGCGATTATGAAGGCGTTCTTTCACCCGTATCGTCTTCTGTGGTGTCGCCAGGTTCATCTGGCGTTGTTACGTCGATACTGGTATCTGTTGGTCAAGCGGTGAGATCAGGCCAAGCTCTAGCATCGATTGCACCGTCTAATCAAGGCGCGCAGGCAGTTTTATCAGCACAAGCATCCCTAGCACAAGCTGAGGCATCCCTAGCACAAGCTGAGACATCGCAGTCAAGCGCAAGTACTACAACCACAACGTCCCCACCTAATCAGAGTAACCAATTGTCGCAGCTTATTGCACAAGCTCAAACGTCGCTAAAGGAGCTCTGCTCAAATTCGTCGGCGTCGTCGGGTTCACAGTGTGGTACGTTGAAGTCTGATCTCAGTCAAATAGGAAGTCAGAGTACGAAAGCACAGTCTAAAGTTCAGAGTTCACCTCAAAATCAAGCCTCGCTCGCTTCTTTGCAGGCCGTTGTATCAGCTGATCAACAGATTGTCGCAGCCGATCAAAGTGCTTTAGCGGCTGCACAAAATCAAGATCGGACGGAAACGCTTTCTGCTCCAATAGCTGGTGTTATTGGGGCCATTAACATGTCACTCGGAGAAGCGGTTACGCCAGGGTCAAATGGCGGTAGTGCTTCAATTACAGTAATTGGGACTGGTGGTGGAACTCAAGTAACCATTCAGGTGCCGTCTACTACGATAGATTCAGTCGCCATAGGTCAAGAGGCTAAGGTAACACCTGTTGGGGGAGCGACGTCTTACCTCGCTAAAGTATCATCGATCGGTTCTACGCCTACAACCAACAAGTCGACAGGCATCGCTACGTTGTCCGTCGTACTGACTTTGACGAATTTTCATCAAAAGATCTTCGATGGAATGGATGCTCAAGTGCAACTCTATCAGGCAGAGGCCACGAAAGTCTTGGCAGTACCGACGTCCTCGATTACAGTTTCGGGGTCAAAGGCAACGGTACAGGTATTGAAGGCTAACGGATCGGTGGCAACGGTAGCGGTTAATGTTGGCGTCGTAGGATTTTCCGAGACTTCGGTTGCTTCAAAGGAACTTCACTCTGGAGAGAAGGTCGTCCTTGCCGACCTCAATAAACCTATTCCTGTGTCTAATAGTTTGAATACACGAGCATTGAGAAAAAGTTTTGCTGGCTAGCGAGCGTTTTGGACTCAGCCGAATATTTCAAAGTGGACGCGCAGCTTACGCTGAAGTGAGTTAAAGAAATATAGGCATAGTCAAGTAACGCCCGAAAAATAAGTGCTACTTCGAAAATGGTTGTATTAATCAACTAGGTCCTGCTAGGGTATTAATTAACCTTTGCCCAACAAGTGAAGCTCTCTTTGGGAAGATTCTACGTGCGTGTATTTGGAAATGGGGCGACTTGCCTTGACTCGTGACGTCATTACTGCAAACGTTCAGCCGTCCTCTAAGGAGGGAGTTGAGTCTGATAGTGATTCTCACTATAAATGGATAGCTTTATCTAATACTACGCTGGGTGTCTTGATGGCTACGATAGACGGGTCAATAACGCTAATAGCTCTGCCCGATATCTTCAAAGGTATTGGCCTAAATCCTTTGGGTCCTGGGAACAGCTTTTACTTACTTTGGATGATACTTGGATTCCTTGTTGTTACGAGTGTGTTAGTTGTGAGCCTAGGTCGCCTGGGGGATATGTACGGGCGAGTCAAGATGTATAATCTAGGCTTTGTCATCTATACTGCCGGCTCGCTACTGCTGACTATAGATTGGATGCATGGCAGAAGCGGAGCTACCTGGCTGATCCTCATGAGGCTGGTACAAGGCCTTGGGTCGGCGTTCTTGGTGGCAAACTCTTCTGCAATCCTCACAGACGCATTCCCAGCGAACCAACGTGGGATGGCGCTAGGAATTAATCAGGTGGCAGGTATCAGTGGCTCATTTATTGGCCTAATTCTCGGTGGCTTGTTGGCTCCGATAGACTGGCGCCTGGTGTTTTTGATATCAGTACCGATAGGTCTTTTCGGCACCGTGTGGGCCTATTACAAGTTAGAAGAGAGAGGTATTCGTCGGCCGTCTTCCATTGATTGGGCGGGGAACATCACCTTTGCGATAGGACTGATATCGATATTGATCGGAATCACTTATGGGATAGAACCCCATGGCCATAGTACTACTGGATGGAGTTCATTGCCTGTGCTTTCGGAGTTGGGAGCAGGGCTTACTCTCCTGGTTGTGTTTTTTGTTATTGAAACTAAGGTATCGAACCCTATGTTTCGAGTTTCTTTATTCAAGATCAAGGCGTTTACCTTTGGTACATTGTCTACATTTTTGGTATCGATAGCAAGAGGCGGATTGCTTTTTATGCTTATAATCTGGCTCCAGGGCATTTGGCTTCCCTTGCACGGCTATTCCTTTGCCGCTACTCCTCTATGGGCCGGAATATTTATGCTCCCTTTGACGGTTGGATTCCTGATCGCAGGTCCGATCTCTGGATATCTTTCTGACCGATTTGGTCCGAGAATCTTTGCCACTGTTGGTCCGTTGGGAACCGCAGTAGCGTTTATACTTTTGATATTCGCACCTGTGAACTTTTCATATCCATACTTTGGTTTTACACTTTTGCTATCTGGGTTGTCTCAAGGTCTGTTTGCGTCTCCTAATAGAGCCGCAGTGATGAACTCCCTTCCCGCTGAAGCCCGTGGCGTTGGCGGGGCCATGAACTCAACGTTTCAGAACTCAGCTCAAGTCTTCTCCATAGGCATATTTTTTTCACTAATGATCGCCGGACTTTCAGTCTCCCTACCGGGAGCGATGACAAGTGGGTTAATAAGTCATGGGGTTAGTCCGATATTGGCGAGTAAAGTTGGGCACCTACCAGCAGTGTCGATTCTGTTCGCAGCGTTTTTGGGTTACGATCCAATCCAGAAGCTCCTTGGGAGTTCGGTCTTGGACCATCTTTCCCGATCAAATGTCTCGGTTTTGACGGGACGGCAGTTTTTCCCACACCTCATCTCCACCGCATTCTCTTCTGGTCTTCATGAAGCATTTGCCTTTGCCCTGGTGGCGTGTGTCGTTGCTGCCGCCGTGTCATTTTCGCGTGGTACAACGGGTACGTAATTTAGCCGCCATATGTATTAGGTATGTTTTACGTTAGTATCTTCCCAGTACGCGTTAGCGGGACTTTCCTAGCTAAGGAGAACTGCCTCCCTTTCACCCCTGCTCAGATTGGGTAGCTATTACCTATTTGTGTAGCACCTAGGCTTCGCCCGTGCTTTGGCTACTAAGTACAAACTTCCAGCTCTGAATGTAGGTAGTTGTGGTTTTGGACACTACGTTTGGGCAAGAGTCCTATAGGATGAAGCACTGCGACGATAACTCCGAAGGAACCTCCGCCTACTTGTGATTTTGTGGACACCTTCGCTCTTACATAGGGGAGTCACAGCTCTTCATGATGCTCGATCGTCCACCTTGGAAACGTGCATGCTGGCGACAACACTGACAATGTTTTTCCCATTTATAGCTATGATGACAACGGTCTCATTCAAGACGTAGATCTTCGTTAGTTGCGTCTAGACCCTGATGAGAGGTAAACCCTTCGGCAGGCAGGAACACGCTGTCGTGGGGAACGGAGATTTTTAGTCACCAAGTCGGCATAGTTGCCACTAACACCCTTTGCTAATGAGATAACGTAACAAAACAACACACGGTGTGAATTCGTAGTTTCGACGCGTTCGTCGTCTCCGCCTATGTCGACTTTCACTTGCGTTTTAGGTGTGCAACCAGTATCGCCGATCAACTGCATCGAATCGCAGTTGATCCACAGCATAGATCCATCGACGAGTGACCCGACGCTTCAATTGGGATGAAATAGCCAACCAACACTATCTCGAGTCCTAGACGGCTCTCTCAAAGGACTCTTGAGAAGCGGACGGTTATCAAGAAACCACGTCTGCAGAAACTTGGAACGATTTATTATGGCTGATTTGCTACTTATTCGTGCAATCGTGACAATATTCGCTGCTTTGCTCTACGGAATCTTGCAAATCCGAGGAGAATTCTCGCAACTTCAAGGGCCGCCCATACTATAACTCCGCCAGTTAATGACGGTATGAGTCCTAAATGGGTAACAAAATTACTTAGGAGACCGATCGCAGCAAAAAGTGCAAACTCCCACATAGCATTGTAGGCCACAGCCCTTGAAGGTGTGAACTTTGCATTTAGCATCATCAGTTCGCGTTTTCTCTGGCGTGATATAGTTATGTCACTACCAGACTGTGCTAGGTAAAGTATCTCTGGTGATACCTTGACTGGAAAATCTCTGTCCTCAGGCCTACTTTCTTGATAGAAGGTAGCCTGGCGGCTTTTGATATCCCTTTCTCGAACTCCAGCGTTAGCGAGAAGTGGCCAGGAGCAAGAGCTAGATCCGCGAAGCATAGAGACCAATAGATCGAACTGATCGACATAACGAGCACCTCTCTCAAGCGCTACTATTCGTGCGTACTGGAGCACAGAAACTACTTCGTTGCTCCATCCCTCAACCTCAGTTGATATTGCCAGCCGTGATATCTCGTCATGTTTCGAGTTGATTTGCCATACTATGGTGTCATAGATCGACTTCAAATCGCGGATTGAAACGATCCCACCGTCCTTCTTCCTGTCGCTGTCCATTATCCCAATGAAGAGACACTGGATAGGAACCACCGGAAACTCGTACCCTTTAGAGCGACCTAATGTGTTTTCGAGAATAGAAAAAACTATGGAGCCCCACTTCACTTCATCTGGTTGCAATTTACCCACTCTATCTCATAGTTTTCATACAAGTAATGGATCGGTTTGATACCAACCGGGCAAGCAGGCAGAGTCGCCATCGACCCATGCGATACAAGCATTTTCTACATCAACCCAGATGTACTCAAGGTAAGTACTCACATACCAACTAGTGCTTATATAAGCGCTACTGCTCCCACCTGCCGAAACATCTTCAAAATTTGTCCAGCGTTGAGCACTACCAGCGACATTTAAGACCAAGTCTTGTACCGAAACGTCTCTTATCGGAAGGTTAGAGCTGAAGGTGACAAGCGCTTGATACTGCACTCGAGTAAGATCATTTTGGTTGATAGAAAGACAAATCTGACCTGATTGGCCGTTGTTATATACGTTGAAGCATCTCGTTTCCCACCACGTGTACGGCGTAGCTATTTCTTTTCCTTGAGCAACTTGCTTGAGTTTAGTAAACCCAGTCGAATTACCCTGTGAGCTTACTGCGTACGTAGAGTTACCCGTTTTATTGCTTTGCGCAAAAGCACTAGGAGTATCTACACCTACACCTACAACTACTCCGGTTGCTAATACCAGTGCTACCCTCGAAGTACTGTGTTCATACTCTGCATGGATTATCTCATCTCCTTTCATCAAGTAAGAGAAATGAAATACTGCCCTTACTTACGTACAACGTATCATAAAGTGGATCCTTGGTTGGGAGAAATACTAGAACTTTTACCAAAATGGGGTGTGAGTCGCAATGTCTCTGGCTTTAGCCATAGGGATGTAGAGCCCCACCATAGCGAAGCCCTGAGACCTGCGCTCAAACGTTGTGCTGATTAGCCACATACTGCTTGATGATTTCTAGCGGGGCACCGCCGACCGTAGCGACGAAGTATGAGTTTGTCCACAGCGTTGGGAGTCTGTGGCGAAGACGTGGAAACTCATC
>JAJYHJ010000137.1 GCA_021784785.1 Actinomycetes bacterium
TAGGAGCACTTTGCCAGCGCCGGCATATATCTGTCGGGAGACCAGAAATGGAATAAGTACCTCAGCGAAGTGCGAGAACTCTTCCCCTCGAGTCGTCAAGTAGTTTTCATGACATCCGTAGGAGTTACCCGCTGAATCCGTGTTATTTTTGAAGAGAAACACAGATCCACGAATACCTTCTTCCCTCATTCGTGCCTCAGCTGATCCAACAAGAGACTCTAGAACTCTCTCTCCTGCTTTATCATGGGCTACAAGGTCAGATATAGAGTCACACTCTGGCGTTGCATACTCGGGGTGAGAGCCTACATCAAGATAGAGACGAGCACCATTCTCAAGAAACACGTTAGATGATCTGCCCCAACTAACTACTCTCCTGAACAGATAACGAGCAACCTCGTCCGGAGAAAGTCGTCTTTGACCTCGCAAAGTACATGTGACACCATACTCGTTCTCCAAACCATAGATTCGTCGTTCTAGCCCATTGAAATTAGGGTCTTCGTCGATGACTCTTTACTCCTTTTTAACTGTGACAATCTCCTTTAGCTCTTCCTGAGAGACTCGCTTGAATGTCCGTCGACCATTCCCTTGTGCTAGAACGGCGACCTCAAGGTCGTTAGCCGAAAGACCTCTCTCTGGTCCCGCTAAAGCACTTACGGAGGCTTTTATCGCCTCCTCAAGAGTCCAAGAGGTTCGAAATAACTCACCAAACCGACCCAATACCGCCTCAGCGTCGCCTCCGAGTACACAGTAGTTAGTCTCATCAACAACGGTACCATCGTATAAGATATGGTATAGCTGGCTCTCTGACACATTCGTACCTAACTCAGCTACGAGAATCTCCACCTCCATAGGCTTCATCTCGTGCGTGAAAACTTGACCTAGATACTGTGCGTAAATATTCGCTAAAGACCGGGCATCTACGTCATGACGAGAGTATGCGTATCCCTTCGTATCGGCGTGACGCACTCCCGCTACCCTTAATTGGTCGAACTCGTTGTACTTTCCAACTCCGGCAAACGCTATACGATCATAGATCTCTGAAATTTTATGTAGCGATCGGGACGGGTTCTCCGCGCATATAAGAACTCCCCGATCGTAAAGAGTGCCGAGAAGTGCTCTCCCTCTAGCAATTCCCTTACGGGCGTAGTCAGCCCGATCTTTCATGACTTGCTCAGGAGCGACGTAGTAAGGCATGCTCATTGTCTTGGACCCCCTTGAGCAACCTCATCTACAACTTCTTTTGAGATCTCCGCTATTTGAACCTCCGAGGCCCTTTCATATCCATTCTCATCCACGGTCGCGACAATCGGATAGACCCCTCGCATAAAGTCAGGTCCTCCCGTTGCAGAGTCCTCTTGGGCCGCTTCAAATAGAGACCGAAGCGCAAGTCGTATTACGTCTTGTTTGGACAACTGGCTACGGTACGCAAACTTAACATAAGCCTGAGCCTCCCGACCCCCAGATCCAATAGCGTAGTAGTCCACCTCTTCATAGCGTCCACCCGTCACGTCATAGTTAAAGATTCTGCCTTTGAGACTCTCTTTATCCCATCCGACAAACAGCGGAACCACCACAAGGCCTTGCATGGCCATCGGTAGATTTGCCCTTATCATCTGAGCAAGTTGATTCGCTTTACCCTCTAGAGAAAGAGTAACTCCTTCGACCTTCTCATAGTGCTCAAGTTGAACTTGGAAAAGCTTCACCATCTCCATGGCAGGACCAGCGGATCCAGCGAAACCCACGGCCGAAAAACGGTCTGCTGGATAAACCTTTTCGATCCTACGATCAGCAATGATATTACCCGCCGTCGCCCTACGATCTCCAGCTATCAAGACTCCGCCATCAAAACGAACTGCCACAATAGTGGTTCCGTGAGGAATCTCATTTGCTTGCACCGCTTCCAAACCATGTCCAAGTGACTGGCTTGCCTTTAAAAAGGAAGGTTCACCGTGGTCCAAGGAGCCTAACAGCTTAAAGAAATTCGGACCTGGGTCTTCATTGACCTCGAAAATTGGAAGATTCACTTATCACCCTTCAACTTGACACATATCTAGAATCACACACACCGCTCGTGCTATCTCTAGAAAGATAGTCGCTACTGCCCTCCCTTTTGAACGTAGTTACGCACAAACTCCTCTGCATTTTCCTCAAGAACCTCATCGATTTCGTCTAAGAGATCGTCTAGATCTGCCTTCAACTTCTCGGCCGACTCATTTTTTGCCTGCACATCCTCACGGAGTTCTTCCGATTCTCTCTGCGTCTGTGTCTTTTTCTTTTGTTCTCTTTCAGCCATCTTTACCCCTATGCGCCAAGACCCTCAAGCAGCTCTAACGCGCTATTACTACTTTGGATTAAACCATCCACGTGACTAAATGTTCCTTTCAAAGGATCCATCATGGGAACCCTTCTTAAAGGATCCTTGCCCGTGTCGAAGATTAGCGAGTCCCAATTTGCTGCCGCAATAGACTCTCCAAACTTCTCCAGGCATTTTCCTCTAAAGTATGCTCTAGTCTCTTTCGGAGGTTCAAACACAGCCATACCCACATCTTTTGAATCTAGCAGTGTTTCTAATCCTGCACGCAACGCTAGTGACTTCTCAGGACGAATATCGTGATACTGAAGGTCTATTGCAGCTAATTTAGGATCATCCCAACTAAGTGAGTGTCGCTCTTTATAACCTTGCACTAGATTCAGCTTCGCGACCCAGTCAAGACGTTGCTTAAGTATCATTGGATTCTCTTCAAGCTTGCATAACGTATCTTCCCAAAGACTCAATAGCTCCGCTACCTCCTCGGAGGTACCAACCGTCGGAATCCCATCACGTTCATAGTACTTCTTCGCCATGTCTAAGTAGCTCCACTGGATCTCAAGAGCAGTCATAGACCGACCATCGGTAGTATCAATCGTAACCTTTAACGTCGGGTCGCACGAGACTTTTTTGAGGGCTTGGACCGGAGAGAGGATCTGAATTTCACCATCATCCAGCACGCCGTCTTCGATCATGGAAAGTACAACCGCCGTAGATGCAAGCTTCAAAAACGTCGAAAACTCTGACAAGTTGGCATCACCTAGTATGACGTGAAGGCGTCGAAACCTCGTTGCGTCAGCGTGCGGTTCGTCTCTAGTATTTATTATCGGCCTCTTCAAGGTGGTTTCTAAACCTACCTCCTCTTCAAAGAAGTCCGCTCGCTGGCTTAGTTGGAATGATACCCCTCCTTGAGACCCCAGGAACTCTGTGCCCACCTTTCCTGCACCGCAGAAGATCTGACGGGTAACAAAAAAGGGCGTCAACTGCTTGACAATCTTGGCAAAAGGTACTGCCCGATCCATCATGTAGTTTTCATGACACCCATAGGAGTTTCCCTTACGATCAGAGTTGTTTTTATAGACGACGATCTCCTGTCCAGGAGGCATGAACCTCCTCGAGGCCTTCATCGCTCTCTTCAATACCTCTTCGCCGGCCTTGTCATACAAGAGCGCCTGTTTAGGCGATATGCACTCAGGAGAGGAGTACTCAGGATGGGCATGATCAACATAAAGACGAGCTCCGTTGGTTAGTACCGTATTGACGAGATGCGTCTCCATCTCAGCGTTGACCGGTGCCTCAAACGAGAATCCACGAGCATCATTGCCTGGAGACTCCGTTTCAAAGTCCCAGCCCACCCTGCCTGCAACTTCAGACACATAGGCGTTGATTAGAACCGAGGATATCGATATCGGATTGGCATCAGGAGAACCAAGAACTGATATCCCGTACTCCGTTTCAATTCCGCAGACCTTCGCTATAGCCATAACACTCCTAAATACTGAATCTTTTCAGAGATACTGACCCGTAGCTACTCGTTCAATCGATCGTCCACCTTCAGCCTCTTTACCCTGGGTCACTAGGGTACGTATATAGACGATTCGTTCACCTTTCTTTCCGGAGATCTTGGCCCAATCATCTGGATTTGTAGTATTAGGCAAATCTTCGTGCTCCTTGAACTCTTTAGCAATCGAATAAAGTAGATCTTCCGTGCGAATTCCAGGCTTCTCTCCTGCTATCTCCCTCTTGATAGCCTGCTTTTTCGCTCTGCGTACAATGTTTTCAATCATGGCGCCTGAAGAGAAGTCTTTGTAGTAAAGCACCTCTTTATCTCCATTTTGATAGGTAACCTCTAAGAATCGGTTCGACTCATCAGTACGGTACATGGTCTCTACCGTTCTTTCAATCATCACAGATACCGCCTTATTGATATCGCCACCTCCAAGTGATTCGACCTCCATAGGAGCAATCGGTAGATCTGCCGTCAAGTAACGACCAAATATCTGCGTTGCGGAAGACTCATCCGGCCTTTCGATCTTAATCTTCACATCAAGACGTCCTGGACGAAGTATCGCTGGATCTATTAGATCTTCTCTATTTGACGCCCCTATCACGATCACGTTTTTGAGAGTCTCGACACCGTCTATCTCGGCTAACAGTTGTGGCACTATCGTCGACTCCATGTCAGATGATATACCTGTACCTCGCGTTCTAAAAAGGGAGTCCATCTCGTCAAAGAAGACGATTACAGGTACACCTTCTTCAGCCTTTTCTCTTGCTCGCTGAAAGATGAGACGTATCTGACGTTCTGTCTCTCCAACGTACTTGTTTAAAAGCTCCGGTCCCTTGACGTTTAAGAAGTAGCTTCGAACGGATTCGTTACCGGTTACCTTTGCAACCTTTTTCGCCAAGGAGTTAGCCACAGCTTTTGCGATCAAAGTCTTACCACAGCCCGGAGGGCCATAGAGCAAAATACCCTTTGGAGCGGGCAGCCGATAGGACTGAAAGAGTTCCCGATAGAGAAATGGAAGTTCAACGGCGTCCATAATCTCTTCAATCTGGGTGTCCAGGCCCCCGATGTCTTCGTAACTCACATCAGGGACTTCCTCTAGAACTAGCTCTTCAACCTCAGGCCTTGGAAGTTTCTCTATCACAAAACCAGTTCTTGAATCAAAAAGAACTGAGTCGCCTGCGCGTAACTTCTCGTTGGTCAGATCGCCAGCGAGTTCGGCTACTCTCTCTTCATCGGCTCGCCCGACGATCACAACGCGCTTACCGACTTCAAGTATGTCTCTAATGGCGACCACCTCACCAACGACCTCGGGTGAACGCGCCATGACCACAGTAAAGGATTCATTGAGGACGACCTCTTGGCCTTTTTGAAGCTGTTCAATATCAACATCTGGGTGTACTGCCACTCTCATTTTGCGTCCCGAGGTATGGACATCCACGGTCTTGTCATCGTTGGCACCAAGAAAGACTCCGTAGGCAGATGGAGGTTGCGTAAGTTTCTCAACCTCTTCCCGTAGAGTTGCGATGTGTTCTCGGGCTTGCTGTAGCGTAAATGTAAGCTTTTCATTTCGAAGCTGTGCCTGGGCTAGTTGACCTGTCACCTCAAGTAACTTCTCCTCAAGAGCTCTAACTCGTATAGGAGAGTCTTGAACTCTCTGCCTAAGCTCAGCGACCTCCTCTTGAAGTCGGCCTATCACCGCCTCTGATTCGTCCGACATCCCGGCACCACCTTGATTCTCACGATCAAACTTAGTCGTCTGAATCACCTCCTTATAAGTAAGCTATAGCCTCTGGAGATCGATTAGGTAACGTAAACTAATTCATTCTTAGAAACTTAGTTTGCAACGTTTTCAGACTAGAGTGACCTGTAATACAAATTAGCTATGATTTCCCACCCTGCAAAAGCGAGGAGTTTGATGAAGGTCTGGATAGATCAGGATCTCTGTACTGGTGACGGACTCTGTGAAGAGATTTGCCCTGCAGTGTTCACCCTGCTAGACGATGGGTTAGCCTACGTAAAAGATGGAGACGAGGTAATGAGCAACCCCGGAGGGTCCGCCCAGATGGTTAATGTACCTAGCGATCAAGAAGAAGCCGTCGTTGAAGCCTCCGAGGAGTGCCCTGGAGAGTGTATTTTCGTAGAAAACGACTAGTAGAGGCTAACTAGCCGTTGGTGTCTATAGCCTTGCCCGGTCGGGCGTATATCAAAAATCCGGTATGGGCCACCATCCTGTGTTCCGGCCGAGCTACCATTGATCGGTAGTGCCAAGGTCTTTCAAGAAGTTCGACGTAACTCCTTGAGTGGAACCTAAACCTATCAAGAGCCTCATTAAGTGTTATTATTTGGGTTACGTTTGTAAGATATACGCACAGTATTCCGTCTTGGCGCATCAAAGCTCGAGCTTGTTCGATAGCGTTCCAAGGCTCTGGCAGATCTAAAACCATGCGATCAAATCGTCTTGTTGACTCAAAGGTCGTAATATCATCATTTACGAGATCGTAAGAGTCCTTTATGGACTCGCCAAAGTAGTTCGATACATTTTTCTTCGCTAGATTGAGATGGTCTTCACGTATCTCAACTCCTAGCACCTTGGCGCCGTGAGCTAAGAGCCCCAAAGATAGCGCACCCGAGCCTACGCCTGACTCCAAAACCGAAACACCGGGACGAAGGTCGAGATGAAACAGAATATGACCTAAGTCTTTCGGGTAAATAATCTGTGCCCCGCGTGGCATAAGGTATATGTAGTCGGTAAGGGTGGGCCTATATACGTAAAACTCCTTGCCACTTTCCGATCGGTACTCATGCCCACTACTAGCAGCGACCAGCGCTCCAAGATCAATCTTCCCGAGATGGTTGTTCAGAGTTTTCCCACACTTGACACGCTCTAAGTAGCGGTTACCCTTTTTATCTTCGATTACTATCAAATCGCCCTCATTAAAGGTCTCGCTCGAGCCTGGAGAGTCGGAGTAAGTATCTATTTCGACCTCGTCTTGAGCGCAGAACGCAGTTGAGACGTGACAAGGAACGACTCATCGGGGCCTATCTTTAGCGTAAACGGTTTCGAACGGGCATTATCTCTCTCTTTGAAAAACCTCGAGATTCTCCTAAGCACAAGAATTCCGACGACTGGTACGACAATGTATGGGTTAGACGAGGCGAGCAGCCTTCCTCGAACCGAAGCAAGTCTGAACTTTGAACGCAAATATTTTGTAAGCACGCCGATCACTTCATTTTCTTTATTGTTTTACAAATTAAGAGAGCCTCTTAATCTCTATTACCGAACTTTTACGACGTCCGCGCATATAACCAACGACGAATACTATCCCAACACCCAAAGCGACAGCCATCACTGTAATACTCGGAGAAGATGGTGCTGCAGCCTGAGACACCCTTGAAGCACCGTTTGACAAAGACCTGAATGCCTCGGTCAACTGAGACTTTGTAACTTCGTTATTTCTGTCCATCGAAGACACGTAATCCTCCATTCAAGTAAAAGTCTAGATAAAGTTATAGCTTGGAGGTCTTCCGCTTACGACCTAACATCAAAGAAACAGCGACAACGACGGCACCAATTACCAAGGTTATAAGGTACGGAAGCCACGACAGATCACCAGTAAAAGAAGACCCAGTCTCAGTCTGTAAAAGACGCAAAATGCCTAAAAGCACAAGCATCGTTCCAATGCCAACAAAAACGGCCCCACCGAGTCCAAAGCCAACGTACTTCAGAATCGACTTAAGAGGTGTTAGAGTCTCTTGTTTTAGGTAACGAACCACTAGTTCGATACTTTCACGAACCTGTCCTCGACCCTCAGAAAGCGTCGCCTTCATCAACTTCCTCCCAACCAATCTCTCGACTCTCCGCTACAGGCTAGGCCGAAGCGATCGACTAGCCGCCTATCACCTAGATAAGCTAGTCGGCATTGCCGCTTCAGAACAACTTCGGTCATTACGGCAACTACGAAGTACAGTCCAAACGATAGTGACGTCGATGACCAAATCGAGTGCTTCCTACAGTTCATTTTTTGAATCATCGCCTAACCTCCATTACATGCGCCGCTTGATAAAGCAGCGCACTAAAAGCTCGGTAAAAAACCTTTAGTGCGCAAGTTGTGTCTAAAAAGATCTAAATAGAATACTTACCTACGCAGAAGGAAGGCTCCATACGTAAGTTCCCCAGTTTGTATAAGTATCTCGAGGGCTAGACGGTATGTACTCCGTCATCATGTAGATTCGTCCTCCAAAGTAGGCACCAGCTGAGTAGTCACCCCAACGGCAACCCGTACCTCCTAGCTGGGGATAGCACGTAAACCCATCTTCTGGAGCCGTACCCATGGTGGCCAGGTGGATATCTCCAGCAGGGCCCGCCTTCGTCCGGAACACCATATAGGCGGGGCTCGGATACTCAGACGTTCCACTTATAGAGAACGTCATATACCCCGAACCATTTGGATCCACCACTATATCTGGGTAGAGAAGATTTTGGCTCGACGAGATATATCCCTGACTTATTAGCCGCGCAGATAGAGCACCCGTCACACTTGGAGAGATTATAAACCAGCCGATAGCATCTCGACTAGTTACCCTTCCAAGTGCTGTATCCATCTCCGCATACAAAAGTCCATTGGTATAAGTTACCTCCTGAATCGCGTTAAAATCAGCCTGAAGTGTACTCGGAACCGTTGCGCCATAAGAGGAACCCAAAGGTATAGGCCCAGCTTTTTGAGTTGCGTTCGGCGGAAATGCATAGCCTTCAGTGCCTATCTCAACGGCCTGCAAGGTCGGTATCATCGAGGAGGCTAAAGTGTTCGTACCGTTGAGCATATAGACGATCAGATGGTTGTCTGAACTCTGATCGGAGTTAGACTCTACGAAGTACTCGGTATTTGGCGCGTACGAGCCACCCACTGGTGTTGAGGCTGGCGCAATATGATAAGGACCGTTGTTCACACCAGAGCCAAATGCGTCTCCAGTTATCTGATATCGTGCTACAGATGGCAGCGATCCACCGTCAGCAGCGGATACCAGTTCTTGCTTAGAGATTGCATACATCACCGTACCGTTGAACTGGAAGTTCACGTTGCTGAACTCGTTTGTAGTTATATAAAAGCCGTTAGCATTCGCCCCTATCATGTCAAAATCGCCGAAACACGGACAGTTGCCCGTCGTATTTGAAACATCAGTAGTATTAATTCCAAAGACGCCGTACATACCGAGCGGGTTATTCGTTTGGCTGACAGCTATATACTGCTCGGCTGGCACGCCAAAGGTAAACTCCGTAAAAAACCAACGCTGTGTTGATGAGTCGTAGTAGCAACGGGGATCTGACATAAACGTCCCTGGCGCCTGTGCAAAAAGTAGTGCACTAGCTGTAGTTGGAAGAAGTTGCTGACCTGTAGGAGTATAGGCAGAAAGTGCGTTGTTGATAATTTCCATCGTGACTGGAGATCCATTGGGAAGCGGGCCTGCGCATGTTCCCTGATCTGGGGGTTCAAGATCAAAGCCTCCTTTAGTGGCTGCCTGTTGAGAGCCAGATATTCCGTTAAAGCCGATCTCTCCAGGCAAGTTCTTGTTCACAATCGCATACTTACCCGATACGATAAGGTTTCCACTATGTGTAGCTGTCCCCGCTGCTGGCGCTTTGCCAAATGGGAAATTGATAGCCCGCTGTGATCCAAAGACCGGCGCTCCACTTGGAGAAGCCAACTCCGCCGTGGACAAATTCGCGGTCCCTATCGACGTCAAAGCCACATTTGAGGCAGTATAGGTCACGTCAGCAGAGATGCCTTGGCGATAGGAAACCATCGAGCTTTGGGGCGTTATGACTGCCAGAAAGCCAGATAGTACAAGAGTTGGAACTGTAACAATCGACATCCAAAGGCGTCTTCTAATTCGGTTTAACATACAAACCTCGATTCATTGTCGAAACGACGTCGCAATGGTATCACTCACCGAAATCTTACGTTTGTAAAACGCAAGCAGATCTCAAAGATTAAATCCTGGAATCCGCAAAGACACTACAGCGAGCAACATAGCTATCACTTTGAGAAGTAATTTGCCGGATATAACTTACCGGCGCTCTAATAGCAGGTAGGTGGATGAGCCCAAGGCGACAAGTCGTTCCTCTTCGTCAGTGACCTTCGCCTCTACAAATGCGACAGTCTTACCGCCAGAGACCACGGTCGCCTCGCAGTAAAGCTGTGAACCAACTCGACCTGGTCTTAAAAACCTAACCGTCAAATCAGTGTTAGTAGCAAATACTTTTCTATCTTCAACAAATGTAATAACTGAGGCACCCATAGCCGAGTCGATCATCGCCGACAAAAAACCACCCTGGATCACTCCGGCTGGATTAGCAAAACGCTCATCAGCCAACATCTTCCACTTGGTTCTACCAACATCTTTCTCCACTAATGATAGACCTAAGGTCAGATCACACGGCGGAGGAACCTGAGGCAACTGGGCGAATGTCGAAGAAGAGTCATATGCGTTCATTACTTCAAAGGTAGCTCAATAACCAGGATCTCTACCCGCGAGAGCGCAACATAACGGCATTGAGACCGCTACCTAAACATCTGTAGGAAGTCCCCCACTACCAAGTAAGCAACCAAAGCCATAACACTTACATAGATGGCTGTCATCTGCCACCGCCACTTGTGTCCTGCGATCCAAAACCGCCTAACCCCTCGAACGTCAAAAAACAGTGCAACCAGCCCTACCGGAATCCCAATTGCAGGACCTACGCCCGCTGTAACCCCCAAGCCAAGAGCGGGAAGTACAAAAGGCACCACCACGTAGCTAAGGATACATCGGAGCCCCGAGATGACCATAGCAATACTGAAAAGTCTCTGAGCTCTCTCCTCTTGCTGACTAGACCTTTGCACCTTTGAAACACGCAACAACTTGCACACCGCAAGGTCAGCTGCACTAGGAACCGATCCTCCAAAGTTGATGGGGCAGGTTTGCTGAGACTCTTTTACTTCACTCATTGTCATCAATACTAGCGCAGTCACGTATAAACTTCATATTGAAACATAGGCAGTCCTAACCAATGTCCTCAGGAAACCTTTCGTCAATCGGTCGTTTCAGCGAGGCGGACCTAACACAACACAAAGAATACCGGGGGCAAACAAAGTCAAACGTCTTACATACGGTAATCCCCAAGTTCGCAATTAAAGCATGGAAAGACGGTCGTTTCATTTCGAAGCTGCGACCCCAAGTGTGAACCTAACACTGGCAAGAGAGAAAGCTGCCCTAACATTATGAGGATGAATTCGTGGTACTACACACACCAAGCGCGCCAATGAGTAAGAAGGATCGTATTTTTCTTCTCGGTCTTTTAATTCCTTCAGCACTTTTCGCGAGCTACGACGGGCAGCTCAGAGCGCTGCTACTTAAGCAAATTCAAGTTAGCTTCCACGCTCCAATTGCCTCACTCGGAGTCGTAAACATACCGATTCAAGCCGGGCAGTTCCTGGGATTTTTTATTGTCAGACTTTCGGATCGATACGGGCGACGGTCGCTGCTTCTTTGGACGATCACCGGATATATAGCCGCTACTGCTCTTACCTCAATTAGCTGGAATATTTGGAGCTATGGCGCCTTTCAGTCACTATCTCAGGTCTTTATTGGTGGAGAGTTCGGAGTTGCGGTAACACTCCTCGCTGAATCCGTTCCCGATGTATCACGTGGAAGGTACCTCTCCCTTCTCCTGATGGTAGCTCCGATCGGAGCAGTATTTGCCGGCTCTCTCTTAGCCATAGGTCTTCTAAACACCTTCCTAACATGGCGTCTCTTTTACCTAATTTCATTACCACCCCTCGTATTTACTCTTCTGCTTCGCCCCAAACTAAAAGAGAGTCCCCTCTTTCTTCAGGAACGGGAACTAGCGAATCGTACCGGTACGCCTGATACAACCTTTCGCCAAGGAGTGTTTGAGCTCCTTAGAACAAAGGCGCTACGTAAAGCAACCGTTGTCATTGGAGGAGTGTCTCTACTTCAAGAACTAGCCTTAACTGGAACCATCGGTTGGTGGGCATACTACGTTGAAAGCCAGAGGCACGTTCCAGTAGCAACCACCGGCATATTGTTTGCTCTAGCGGCACTCGTCGCGATACCAGGATATCTACTTTGCGGATTTCTAATGGACAGATTTGGGAGACGGCCTACACTGCTTTTGTATCTCTGCCTAGGAATAGTCGGTGGGCTTGGAACCTTCTTGTCGTCTAATTTTACAATTTTAAGTCTATTTCTATTCGTGGCAGCATTTTTTGGACTGGGTGTGAGTCCTGTACTTTCTGCATTCACCGCAGAGCTATTTCCGACTCATCTTCGAGCTAATGCATCTGGATGGGTGCGCAACTTGTTTGCAAATAGTGGTGCTGTTGTTGGGCCAGCACTCGTCGGAGTTTTAGCGTCACAAAGCTCTTTTGGACTCAAAATATCAGAAGCAGCGGTAGTGGTAGTTGCGATCTCAATAGTATCGATACCTCTCGCTGGGTTCTTCCTCGAAGAAACACGAGGCGCCAGTCTGGAAAGTCTAAATCCTTAGGCTCGAGTGTAAATGGAAGACGCGAAGCAGAGATTGTTCAAAACGAACGAGTCAACAGGGAAGTTGTAGTAAGAAGCTCCAAATTCGGAGCTCCTCAACACACCTTCCTTGC
This sequence comes from Actinomycetes bacterium, assembly GCA_021784785.1. Classification (GTDB taxonomy): domain Bacteria; phylum Actinomycetota; class Acidimicrobiia; order Acidimicrobiales; family Acidimicrobiaceae; genus Ferrithrix. The sequence continues at coordinate 12,479 of JAJYHJ010000137.1, forward strand.
CTCGAAAGGCTCTGGCGTGGCTCACTCGTCGTGTATGTGGGTCCCTACACAAACGTTGCATATCAGTCCAAACACGTGAGATCGAGTCACATATATCATCCGCCTATTTAAAGCGAGAAAGATGCTCAGTTCATTACTTTGGAACCTCGAAACATTTGGGAACGCAACACTAATGTTGCAAATGACGCCGAGAGGATATAACCAGCACCATCAGCGTTTCTCCTTGGACTCCATGGACATCCTCGGTGAGACCGTTGCATCTGAATGATAAATAGTGAGTCTACTCACCAGATGCACCGTTCTCAAGGTTCTTCCCTTGGGCTTCATTCTCACTCGTCTGAGAGTCGTTCTCGCCTCTCCAAGCACGGCCAGTATCG
>JAJYHJ010000076.1 GCA_021784785.1 Actinomycetes bacterium
ACAAGCGGCCCTAAAGAGCGGTAACTTGGCCCTTTACCAGCAAGATATTAATGCCATTGGAGCTTTGCTTGGTATATCAAACTCGTCGACCACCTCGACGACTTCGACCACTCTTCCTGGGTAGCTTCAAAGCAGCTGATCTTTACTTGTATTAGAAGCCGATTGCGGGACGCGTTCCTATAGAATGATTTATGCAACGCGGGGTGGAGCAGTCAGGTAGCTCGTCGGGCTCATAACCCGAAGGTCGTAGGTTCAAATCCTGCCCCCGCCACTAGAGAAAATGCAGGTAAAGGTCCTTTCAACTGGAGGGACCTTCTGCGTTAAGGCGTTCATGTCAAACAATCCGGTTGGAGTATTTCTGCTAGAGTTCGGTACCTCTATTACACGTTGGCTTCGCCATCCGGCCCCAAAAATGGTCCAAAGTTATATGCCCCCACGTAGCGGGCCACCTAATATTAAAGTATTGACGCTACTTGCCCCTGGAGGCAGAGGTGCCAAGATCGTATCCAAAGGTGCCAAGATACAGTCTTTGTGAGCAAATTTTCCAAGGCTGAGTAGTTATTGACATGGCCGTTGCATCTGGAATCTGCGAGAGCACCTTGTATAGATGGAATACTCAGGAGGGAATCTATGCCAATTTGAACAGCTGTATCGAAAGCTACGAATCTGATGATCTGGCCAAAGCACGAAAGCGCATAAGGAACTTGAGGCCGAACTCCAGTTAGCCAAGGGTGTTTGTGCATTGTTCGATGCTCAAGTGACGGTACGTTCAAAAGGATGTACTAGACCATAGCGGTGCTATACGATCTGGGATATTAACCTAGAAAGGTTTGCTGTGTGCTCAAGCTATCTTGATCCACATTCCCTGATCCCTGATAACAAGTTCCGTGTCCCAAGCAGTAGCACCATCAAGCACAACTACCTTGGCAACTTGCGATAGCTCCTTAGACTAACAGTCCAGCTAGTTCCCTAAGTGGAGGTTCATATATCTCTCCATAAGTAGGGAAGGCATGAACTACGTCTGCGAGTACTGAAAGTGGTACTCTAGCTCGAATTGCAAGCGTAGCTTCTCCGATTATCTCGTCAGCCGATGGCCCAATTGCGCTTGCTCCAATAAGTACGTTCTTGGTCGCATCAGCTATTAGAAAAAGTTCCCCTATTTTTGACTCTTCGCTATGTGCTCTTGCAGTGTCGTAAAATGACATCGTCGCCATTTTCGTAACCACACCGGAACTCTCTGCAGTTTTAGAGCTATGACCGACTGAAGCAACAGGAGGATCTGTATAAACAGCTCGAGGTATGGCGCTGTAGTCAGCTACCATTTCTTGACCTCTTAGGTTAGAGATTACTATCCGTGCTTGGTAGTTTGCTGTGTGAGTAAATGGAAGTATTCCGGTGACGTCTCCGGCTGCCCATAGATGGTCTACTCCAAGAACTCGACAGTGTTCGTCGACTGGAATTCCGCTCGGATTAGCCGTTAAACCAAGCAACTCAAGACCGATTCCAAAGACGTTTGGTTTGCGACCAGTCGCGACTAGCAAGCGTTCTCCTGACAGTACCGTCCCGTCTGAAAGAGTAAGTGTCACGCCCTTATCTGTTGGCTCGGCCTTTAAAGCTGAAACACCTACGCGGACGTCTACTCTGTCGTCTTTTAGTATTTCTTCCATGACCGTTCCTATGAAAGGTTCTTCATTGGGGAGAAGGCGATCTGCACTCTCGACAACACTTACTGCTACACCGAAGTTGGCATATACCTGAGATAGTTCGCATCCAACGGCTCCTCCTCCGAGAACTATCAAAGACTTTGGAAGCTCTCCCGAACTTAAAGCTTCCTCGCTTGACCAAGTGGGAACAGTTTCAAGCCCGTCGATCCGAGGCTCTGTCGGTGAAGATCCAGTCGATATAATGAGGTCACTGTAGCCGATCTCCTCGCTGGAACCATTTGGGTACGTTACCAGAACTCGATTGGGGCCAAGTATCTCGCCTCTTCCTCGAAATAAGGTAGCCCCACTCTCTCTCATGGACTCAACGTGTTTGGAGTCATTACGGTAATTTACTATTCGGTCCCTGCGATCAGTCGCATTTTTGTAAGCCGACTGATTGTTTCCAAGATCCAGTTGGTTACTAGTTGCTCCGAGTTTGTAGGCCGCTTCCACAGAGTGCCTTATGTTCACTGATCGCAAGAGCGCCTTAGAAGGGATGCACGATACAAAAGGACAGGAACCCCCAACTCTATCCATCTCTACGATAGCTACTTTAAATCCCGGAAGATTACCCGAGAACCATTCTCCAGATGATCCTCCGCCTATAACTACCACATCGAATTGTTGCACTTGCCATCCTCCAGTTCCTTACAAAGGGGAACCCGTAAAGTTGATCAGTTGTTCCATGTTGATAAAACCATGTTGTGGTTCTTGAAAAATCTCGCCCGTCTATTTCGCAAGTTTGTCAACCTTACAGCCGATCTGGGGTTGAGTCAGATACAACATATGTATTGGGTATCGACTTAGCTAAAGTCCTTGTTAGAGATCATGAAATCCTTCATCGGATGAGCCATAGTTAAGGAGATTGCGCTGTTGTTGGGACCGCTAACGGGTGCCGAACACAAAGCCTAACTACTTGAGTTTCAAGACTGATTGTCCGTCGAAGAGAGATGTTCCAACTACCTTGATCGGTTTCGTTTGTCCAACGCGTGGTTCCTAGGAGTCGTAGTGCACGTGGGGCAAGTGCTCGAAGATAGGTTCTGCCTCCATGGCGATGTCCGAGGTCAACATTGTAGTCAAAAGTGTCGCCGCGCCCGAGCGGAGTTCTCAACTACATTTTCAAGCAACATGGCCACGCGCGAGAGGCGTTCGTCGTTTGGCATACCTTCGAGATTGATCCACACAAGCGCGGCAGCTGAGCGAGCGCTGGACTCGGCCAGAAGTGCAGCGGTAACAGCATCGCCAAGCAAATTTTGATTTCCATTCTCGGCGATTCGGGCGGCTAAGTCGGCTACTCCGGCGGAGACCTCAACGATCTCAACAGGTACGTTACTCGCTAGCGATAGCGCTTCGGTGATTGCCTGGCGGCGAATCTTTGGATCATGTGTACGTGGCTGACGTAACGCGGATATGACAAAGCTGTACCCTCTGGCGTCAGCCTCGCAGAGAGAGCCCGCTCTGTCTCGGAAAAGCTCGGCAGCGACGGCAATGGTGGAAGCGTCCGGCATCTGCTTTGTAGAGAGTCGCGCCGCCTTGGCACAAAGGCTCGCTGCTAGTCCAACCGTTACGGCAGCAACAGATCCACCAGCAGGTGCAGGTTCGCCTCCCGAGACGAGCTTGAAGAAACTGCTGAGAGATAGGTCGAGATATGACGGGTTGTTAGCTGAGTCCGACAATTTCGCCGTTCTCATCGATGTCTATGGACTCTGCTGCTGGATGAGTCGGTAGTCCCGGCATTGTTCGGATGTCACCGCAGATGAGGTACACGAAGCCAGCGCCGACAGAGGAGCGCGCTTCATGCACTGGCATGCGCCACCCCGTAGGAGCGCCTTTTAGTAGCGGATCCGACGAAATCGATAAGTGAGTCTTGGCAATAACTACCGGCAGTTTCCCAAAGCCATTTTTTTCGTAGGAGTCGATCTGACGACTGGCGGCTGGTTGGAAGTCGACACCTTCGGCGCCATAAACCTTTGTGGCCACAATCTCAATCTTTTCGCGTAATGATGCCTCGTTCGAATAAAGCATTTGGAAATGATTTGGCTCTTTGGCTGCTTCGACAACCGTATTGGCAAGTTCGATTGCTCCCTTGCCTCCTTCGGCGAAGTTGTTGCAGACTGCCACGCGAACACCCATCGACTGCGCGATCTCGCGGATGGCTTCGTGTTCTGAGGGGAAATCTCCAGGAAACGCATTGATGGCGACCACGGGATTTACGCCATGAATCAAGATGTTTTCGATCTGTTTACGCAGGTTTGCCCCGCCAATGTGAACTTCATCAGGATTTTCCTCAAGAATGGCCGGGGGTAGCGGATGTCCTGCTATGACCTGATGTCTACCAGAGTGAACCTTCAATGCTCGCGTCGTAGCAACGAGCACGGCTGCGTCAGGAGTCAATCCCGAGGCGCGGCATTTAATGTTAAAAAAACGTTCGGCTCCCATGTCAGCACCGAACCCTGCTTCCGTGATAAGAAAATCACCTGAGCGAATTCCAATAAGATCGGCGAGGATCGACGAATTGCCATGCGCTATGTTGCCGAAGGGTCCAGCGTGCACGAGCACTGGAGTGTTCTCGATTGTTTGGAGTAGGTTTGGCTTGAGGGCGTCGCGCATGATGACGGTCATGGCACCAGCAGCCTTTAGGTCCTCGGCTGTTACCGGTTCGCCATCGGTGGTGAAGCCGACAACTACTCGCCCCAGGCGAGACCGCATATCCTGTAGCGATGTCGAAAGTGCCAAGATGCCCATCACTTCCGATGCGGCTGTGATATCGAAGCCCGTCTGGCGCGGGATACCGTCTCCTTTGTTTCCAAGTCCGATCACAACGTTGCGAAGCGTACGATCGTTGACGTCAAGTACTCGTCTCCATGTGATGTTGTGGAGATCAATCTTGAGTTTGTTGCCATGTTGAAGATGGTTGTCGAGCATGGCTGACAACATGTTGTGCGCTGAAGTTACAGCGTGCATGTCACCAGTAAGGTGTAGGTTTAAAGCTTCCATTGGAACCACTTGGCTGTAGCCACCACCGGCAGCGCCACCTTTGATGCCGAATGTGGGACCCATCGAGGGCTGACGAATTGCTATCGTTGCACGCTGGCCTATGTACTGCATTGCCTGACCGAGTCCGACGGTCGTCGTCGTCTTGCCCTCGCCGAGCGACGTTGGAGTAACAGCTGAAACTACGACGTATTTAGCCTTCGGGCGGTCCGCGAGTTCTGCGATGGCAGCCAATTTGATTTTCGCGACCCCTTCACCATAGGTCTCAAGCAAGTTCGCTTCGATTCCCATACTGTGAGCGATTTCGGTGATCGGTTTGAGACGAGCCGCTCGGGCGATCTCAAGGTCGCTAGGCATGGACATATCAAATCTCCGTTTCGAGGTTAGTGCTCTCTGGTGATGAGCTTCTCTTCGACGTTTAAAAGTGCATCACCTCGATACTAATTTGGAACGTGGTATTCAAGGTAGGGACGAAAGACTCTTGTGAAGTCCAAAACGATGGAACAAGGGCATTCAATAGACGTGGACATAGAGGCAAAGTTATGATGAACTTTGCCTCTATCGTGACTGGGACGATACTAACTTGAGAGAAGCTCTTTTCAAGGGGCACCTTCAGGCTATTATTGCCATATTCGAAAACTTTAACGAAGTCTCCCTCCCAGATCTGTTGGAGATGAGAAATGTGAGAGGAGATGGGCGGTGCTGTTAGCCCGCTCTATATGTGAACCTCCCCGCCCTTACGGACGGGGCTTCTGGCCTCGCCGTTCGGTTGAGGTTACCTGGCATCGCTCCCATCACGCCACCACGACCAACTGGTCTGGTACCGATGAACTCGTATATTTGTTCACACTTATCCGGCTCTCCTGAGTAGTTGTTACGGCACATTAACCGGCTAATCCTGACTCAGGTGAGAAGCTATATCGAAATCTTGTGTTTGATCCCTTAGAACGATTAATTTAGAAGTCTTTGGATGAAGGCTGTCCGGCTGGTAAAGAATCTCTTCACGTCGATGTCAGTTGCGAGTGTAGAAGACTTCTGTGACATCGGGTTGCGCATCGTGCATCAGCCGTCGAGAGGTTGTGTGCCTAAAGTTCTGCAAATAGGCCATAGAGTCTTTGGAACTGTGTCTATCTTAGGGCATGGTTATAGAACTGTCATTGACCATTGATCTTTATTTAGTCTTTGACAGTGGAAGTAGAGTGTCTATCGGTTATCGAGATCCAAGTTGGGGAAACACTGTGGCTACTTGAGGAGGCACAGTGGGCTTAGATCTATCATCAGCATAAGAAGACCTTCTGGCTCAACCTTCCCCCTAGATGCGGCAGTTGCGATCCTTGCTAGTGACTTCTGCCACCGGTTACTCAAAGTCACAGGGCGTTTAATGGTTGATCTGAGTCGGTCCGTAGTCCACGAAGACCGGGTCTAGTCGCAAAACGCTTCAGAACATCAAACCCCGGGAGGCATTTGCCAACCTTTCGTCTCGACCAAGAGTGCGTTCAAGACCTCCGATTGCATGACGAAATGCCTAGAACTCATCGTCTCACAGCGAAACCCTGAGGAAGGAGACTGGGGTATACCGTGGGATCGTTAATTAGGAATTCTAGCGAAATAGATATTATATTGTTGAAATTTGTCTTCTATGGTTTAGGTGTGGACGATGAAGCGTCAATATCCAAACGTTACCAACTCATTTCGGACATATTGAAGGAACGTCAGTGTCGCCTTTATTTAGCAGCCGAGGTTCAGGTGCTTGGTCATAACCGAATCTCTCTGGTATCCCGTGCTACGCATATTTCACGTCCGGTGATCCATGCGGATCTCAAAGAGCTGGTGGAGCTGGATCTCTCCAGCGGATTACAAGATGGTCGTGTATTAGACGTCTGGGTAGTGGACAGAGAAGAACAGTCCTAGTGGATGAGACGTTGCAGAGTAATCTAGAAGCACAGCTCGAACCAACAACTATTGGCGATTCCACATCACCACTGCGATAGACAACAAAGAGCACCAGATCTCTGGCAAATGAGCTCAAAGACAAGAGCCACCAAACCAGCCATTCGATGGTGGCTGATCTGCTGCACGAACTCGGCTTTAGCCTGCAGCCAAATCGTAAGAACCTGGAAGGCACCCAACACCCTGATCGCAATGGACAGTTCGAATTCATAGTGTCTATGGCAAAAACTCTTTTAGGTCAAGGTGAACCTGTGATACCAGTAGAGGTCAAGAAGAAAGAACTGGCTGTTGGCTTTGCCAACAGCGCTAAGACCTGGAGACCAAAGGGTGATTCGGAAGAAGTCCTAGTTCATCATTTCGTCGATTCATTCCTTGGCAGGGCCAATCCTTACGTTTTCTACGACCTTGGTCGCAATCAAGGCTGGGTAAGTGTCGGGGTTGATCACGATGCCGCAAGCTTTGCGACAGAGTCTATTGCTAGGTGGTGGCAAAAAATGAGAGCTGTTGCTTATCTAGGTGCCACCACTCTCATGATCACAGCTGACGGTGGAGGCAGCAACGGCAGCAGGGTACGTCTTTGGAAACTCGAGCTTCAAAAGCTTTCAAATGAAATCGGCACACCAATCACCGTCTGTCATCTGCCCTTTGAAACATCTAAGTGGAACAAGATCGAACACGGGATGTTTTCATACATCACCATGAACTGGTGTGAAAGACCCCTTGTCTCAAATGAAGTCATCATCAACTCAACTGCCAATATGCAAACAACAACTGGACTACAAATCAAGGCTGAACTTGGCACCAACGCTTACCTTCTCGGCGTAAAAGTCAGTTATGAACGGTTGCGCCAAGTGAATATTGATCGAGCCGACTTCCATGGTGAATGGAACTACACCACCTCCCCGCAGAACCAGTCACTTTGACAAGCTTATTTTGCTACCCTTGCTATGAGAGGGCTCTCGGCAGTCACGGTCGTCGGGACGCTCGGGGTGAGTTACCAGATCGCCTGGCCGGATGCTTCGTAGCTACCGGGCCGCTTTGGTGTGGGCCAATAGAGACCCGTCGTATGGCCTGTGTATGGCAATGTCGAAGTCGATGAAACTCTTGTGGGTGGCGTAGACGATGCTGGCAAACGTGACAGAGGCGCTAAGAGATGGATCGTCTTAATCGTCCTGGAGTTCAAGGCGCCGTTGACCCTGTACACCTGTAGTCCTATTTGGAAGAGTTCACCTTCCGGCTCAATTGCTGTAACTCCCGATCCAGGGGACTCGTCTTTCGACGACTTCTAGAACAGGCAGTTGTCATCCGTCCAGTCCCGGAGGCGGAAATCATCCGGGACTATCACTAGATATAAGGGGGTGGAGGAGCTCAGTCGCTAGCTCATTTTGTGAATTGACGCGGACCATTGCTCCTAAACGAAGCTGACCAATGCCTCTACGGATACAGTCACCTAACGACACAGGCTATTAGTCAGGGAGTATGATCCTCACTGTACTTGTTGGTGAGATAGCGATCCGACTGGACTCGGGGAAGTGTTTTACAGAGTTAGAGGTTGAAGGTTAAAGTATTAGGGCATGCGATGGAAGATCTGGAAAGGATTTGGGTTATGAAGGTTGTCATTCCTAAAGAGACGGCCGTGGGTGAGACTCGGGTTGCCGGGGTTCCAGACACGGTGGCCAAGATGACTGCTGCTGGAGTTGGGGTTTGGGTTCAAGAGGACGCTGGCATCGCTGCTAACTTCGCCACGTCAGACTATGAGAACTCTGGTGCTAAGGTGACTGATCATCTTGAAGAACTTTATCAAGGTGCCAACGTTGTTCTTCGAGTCCAACCGCCTACGCTCAGTGAAATTGCCTCTATTCCATCTGGAGCAGTGGTAATATCAATGATCTATGCTGTTCGAAACGCCGAACTTCTCCAGCAGCTGGCAGCCGCTGGAATAACCACCTTTGCAATGGAGCTAATCCCTAGGATATCTCGAGCGCAGTCGATGGATGTGCTTTCTTCGCAGGCGTCGATTGCTGGTTACAAGGCGGTACTATTGGGGGCCTCCCGCTTGGATAAGATTCTTCCAATGCAGATGACTGCTGCCGGTACGCTGGCTCCTGCTCGTGTCTTTGTCCTTGGTGCAGGTGTTGCGGGACTCCAAGCGATCGCGACAGCCCGTCGACTCGGGGCGGTTGTGGAGGCCTTTGATGTCCGTTCGGCCGTCCGTGAGGAAGTAGAAAGTCTTGGCGCTAAGTTTGTTAACGTTCCGCTGGAGAGCGCTGAAGGGACTGGTGGATACGCAAAAGAGCAGTCGGATGAGCAACTCCAACGGCAGCGTGAGTTGCTCGAAGAAAAGGTTACTAGTGCCGATATTGTTATAACTACCGCAGCGATTCCAGGACGTAAGGCCCCACTTTTATTAACAGGTGAGATGATGAGGGCCATGCGGGTCGGGTCGGTGGTAGTTGACTTAGCTGCAGATACCGGTGGCAACTGTGAAGTTACCGTACCCGGAGAAGAGGTGAACTTCAACGGTGTTACTGTGGTGGGAACGAACGATCTCCCTCGAACCGTACCTCATCATGCCAGTCAAACCTATGCGAGGAACTTGACTAACCTGGTACTCTCACTAGTTCGAGATGGTGCTTTAGTGGTTGATCTTGAAGATGAAGTAGTTAGGACGATCTGCGTTACACATGAAGGAGTAGTACGTTATGGAAAGTAAGGACGAGGGTATGCAGTCGAAGAGGGTAATCCATGAGCACCGAGTGTCACGTTGGGGTGCGAAGTGAGCAATGCCCTGATTGAGTACATCACTACCTTTGTTTTGACTGCGTTCGTCGGTATTGAGGTGATTTCGAAGGTTCCCACCATCTTGCACACACCTTTGATGTCCGGCTCCAACGCCATACACGGAATTATCTTGGTCGGAGCCATAGCCATTGAATCTCAGGCGACTGGGACACTGCAGATGACTTTGGGTTTTGTCGCCGTGGTACTGGCCACGGTTAACGTTATTGGCGGCTTCGTGGTGACTGATCGAATGTTGGAGATGTTCAAACCGCGCCGATCCGAGGACAGTACTGGAAGTGAAGTCAATTGAGCACCTACCTTATTGCGACCACCGGATTGACCCTAAGTCAAGGAATTCGGCTTGCCTATCTAGTTGCTGCGATACTGTTTATCTTGGGCCTCAAGCAGTTGAGTTCACCCAAGAGTGCACGCAAAGGTAACTGGACCGCAGCTATTGGTATGGCGATCGCACTTGGAGCATCCCTGACAGACTTGCACCCATCCACTATCAAGGTAGTCCTAATACTGGTAGGCGTGATCGTGGGCACAGCAGCTGGGTGGTTCTCGGCGCGTAAAGTTGCAATGACTGCAATACCGCAGATGGTAGCGGCATTCAACGGAGTCGGAGGTGGAGCAGCGGCTTTAGTCTCTATCGACGAGTACATGCGTGTCGTTGGAGGCTCTCCAGCAATCGTATCTATTGTTACGGTAGTATTTTCTGTTGTTGTGGGATCGGTAAGTTTTGCCGGTTCGGTCATTGCGTTCTTGAAGCTTCAGGAGGTGATGTCTGGGACGCCGATCACTTATCCGGGACAACGGCTGATCAACGCAAGTCTGATAGTTGTGATCCTGGCTGCAGCGGTTTACTTGGTGGGAATTCATGCAAGCGTACCGATCTTGGCGGCTATGTTGGTGGTCTCGGTCGTATTGGGGTTAGCTTTCGTGCTCCCAATCGGAGGGGCGGACATGCCAGTGGTGATCTCTATGCTCAACGCCTTTACGGGAATCGCTGTAGCAGCAAGTGGATTCGCTATAGGGAACACCGGGTTGATCGTCGGCGGTACCTTGGTTGGGGCGTCAGGAACTCTCCTAACTAAAATGATGTCCGACTCAATGGGTCGCAACTTAGGAAATGTATTGTTTGCCGCCGTTGGCAAAGTAATTCCTGGTGCTGGCACTCAGACGGATGAGTCCGGTGAAGTGAAAAGCTACCGATCCGGTACTGCTGAGGACATTGGTGTACTCCTGGCATACTCCAAGAAGGTTATCATTGTCCCTGGGTATGGTCTAGCTGTAGCGCAAGCTCAGCATGTGGCAAGGGAACTAGCTTCAACACTAGAAAAGCGTGGCGTCGAGGTGACCTATGCCATCCATCCAGTTGCGGGGAGAATGCCCGGGCACATGAACGTACTTCTCGCAGAAGCCGATGTCCCTTACGACCAGCTCAAGGAGATGGAGGCAGTGAACGACGACTTCCAATTTACCGATGTCGTCTTGGTTGTCGGTGCAAACGATGTAGTCAACCCTGCAGCGAGAGAGTCTAAGGATTCACCAATCTATGGGATGCCGATCTTGAATGCAGATCGGGCGAAAAACATTGTCTTTCTAAAGCGATCCATGCGACCTGGGTTCGCTGGTATCGATAACCAGCTCATGTATGACCCAAAAACTATCATGTTGTTTGGTGACGCGAAGGAGTCCTTAACAAAGTTGGTCGCGGCAGTAAAAGCAGGCTAGTACGAACAACAAGTGCCGACGAAGGCGGCGTTTTACCTGATCGGGTCGCCAGAGTTGAAAGCTCCATTGTGCTTGTTTCACAGTACTTTGCTTTGTCAACGGAGCGCCACTTTTGACATCGATGGCTACCGTTCCTTGCGTGAATAAGCCTGTTAGCCCGATGGCGCCTCACTGAGGTGCCACAACAGCTTGAGGACTCTGTTTTTGATTGTTGCAGCCGTGTCGATATACTTGGGTTAGAAGGACGTTTACGACGGTCAATGACGATACTGGACCGCCGCTCAGAACGGGCAGCTATGGAGGAAAAGCCCAATGCGAGCTAAACCACAGATACGGGGACTGAGGACCGGAGCGGACAGGACGGATCTTTACGACGCTGCACATATCCGAGATCCATGGGTCGCTCTGACCACTGAACTCAAACCGCCGCTCAGCTCGATAGAAGCAGAGTCGGAAGCGTATCGCTGTCTACTCTGTGGTGGACCAAAGGCACCAGCCCCGTGCACGCTAGCGTGTCCTGCAGAGATCGACATTCCAAAGTTCATAGATTCAATCGGTCGGGGCGATCTGGGTCAGGCGGCGACGACGATCATGGATTCAAATCCTCTGGGTGGGACGTGTGCTCGTGTTTGTCCAACTGAGGTACTTTGCGAGGGGTCTTGTGTGCTCCTACACGAAGGTCAACGAGCAGTCGATATTGGCCGACTGCAGCGCTTTGCTATCGATTCGGTTGGTCCTCTTGGAGACTTTGATGGGCTTGTCTCCCGACCGCTCAACGGTAAACGGGTAGCAGTGATTGGCGCCGGCCCTGCTGGAATGTCATGTGCAGCAGTGTTAGGAGGATTGGGATACGAGGTTGTTGTCTATGACAACCATCGTGAGGTCGGAGGCTTAGTACGTTATGCCATCGCCCCTTATCGCGAGCTAAATGATCCTCTGCCCGAAGAGCGCAAGCGCATCGAGAGAATGGGGGTACGATTTGATCTAGAGACCAGCATTGACTCGATACAGGCCATTAAGACACTTGAGCGGGACTTTGATGCTATTTTTCTGGGCATCGGAATGGGCGAAGACGCAGAGATCAGCAACGAAGGTTCCAACTTATCGGGCGTCTGGTCCTCACTTCCCTTTATCGAAGCGATAAAGGCTGGAGAATTACCACATGTTGGAGATAAAGTTGCAGTGATTGGCGGTGGAAATACTGCTATCGATGTTGCTCGTGAGGCACTTCGACTTGGGGTAAAAACCGTTGTCGTGTTGTATCGTAGAACTCAAGCTGAGGCTCCTGCCTTTCCTTTGGAGATCGCTGAAGCCATGCAAGAGGGCGTCGAGTTCCTCTGGCTAACGACACCACTGCGCATTCTAGGTGACACTCGCGTAAGGGCTATTGAGTGTAAGCGAATGCGACTAGGGAACACAGACGACTCCGGAAGACGTAGACCTGAGCCGATTGAAGGGAGCGAATTCGAAGTTCCGGTGGACGCCGTGATCTATGCAATTGGTCAGCAGCCCCGTAGCTACTTTCTTGGCTGGATCTATGGCCTCGAGGCAAACTCTAGAAACATTGTCGCCAACCCATCGACCGGGCAAACCGAGAACCTACAGTACTTCATAGGTGGAGATGTCCTAAACGGTGGTGACACCGTTGTCGAAGCGGTTC
>JAJYHJ010000041.1 GCA_021784785.1 Actinomycetes bacterium
TTCCGATCTGCTCACTCATCAGGGTGGCACCGGCGACGAGAGTATTATTGGGATCGGCATCGCACCACTGAGTCCCGTGCTGTCATCTGTGGTAGCGGTTCAAGTAAACCAGGATGGCTTCTCAACTGCGATCTCGCGAGAAGAAGTGGCGCTGTTCCAACGCGATGCTGCGGCCAAGGGTGCGGAGAGAGCCATATTCGTCGCACTCGGTCGGTTCTCGTCTGCCGCGAAAATTGCAGCGACCACTAGCACTCCCACAGTAGATCTCATCGACGGTCAACGACTCTGCGATTTGGCACTTGAGAATCTGGAGATGGACCGCGAGATAGGGCTGAGGCGAGTCGTCGAAGTAAACAGCGGATGGTTCGAGAGGTTCCGTAGATGAGAATTTTGCAATGCCCGCTCTCTGCTCCGAGCTAACTGGCCCTAAAAAGAAACTGAGCCAAGAGAGAGCCTGGTTTCCATGGACGATGACGTGAAAATAGCCGAAGTGAAGCCGACGAAGCCAAGATGCTGCTACCTGGGATTTATGATTGTACTAATGCGATGATGGGTAGAAGCGAAATTTAGTAGAGAGCCTATGGGCATTAGTTGTATGAACTTGAGCCTTTGTCTCTTACCGTAACGCCGTCGTCTATATTACTCTTTCGGTGAACGACAACATGTTGAGGAACAGAAGTTGGGGAGTGGGACTCCGATGCTTTTGATTTCTGCGGTAGGATCCCGGCGTTCTGATACGAGATCTACAACCATCTCTATGAAGTCGCCAGAGTGAGACACAGTTGGCACTCGATAGAGGTTTATACCCGCATTTAGCGCTCTTTGGCGAGCTAGAGTGTCGAGGTCGTAGCGTATCTCTTGATGATCTGAGATGAATCCGATAGGAACAACGACAAGGCGACTGAAGCCTTCTTTGGCAAGTTCTTCAATCTTGTCCCCGATGTCTGGTTCTAGCCATGGCTGTGACGGTGATCCGCTTCGTGACTGGAATGCCCTAAAGAATTTATAGGGTTCTCCTAGGTGTCTTACCGTGACGGACTCAAGGTGCGAACTCACGAACTTTATCTGCTCTTCGTAATCACTAGCGGCGGCCATCTCTAGCGGTATGGAGTGAGCTGTTGTGATAAATGCGGTGTCCTTGACAGATGGCGACTCAACCTTACTGAACGTTGATAATGTGAGTTGTTCAAGAGACGATAGGAACTTTGGATGATTGAAGTACCCTCTAATCTTGTGCAGTTCGATGAAGCCGTTTCCTAAGTTTGCGTGTTGAGCTCGTTCGATGTCTTCAAGATACTGCCTGCACGAAGAGTACGAGGAGTATGCTGAGGTCGCAAATACTAATGCCTTGGTGACCCCGTCTCCTATCATCTCCCGCACCGTGTCTTCGACGTAGGGTGTCCAGTTTCTATTTCCGAAGTAGATGGGAAGGTCTAATCCTTGTCTTGTCATGAAGTCTTTGACTCTTTTGATGAGACTCCTATTTTGTTGGTTGATAGAGGAGGTTCCGCCGAATTGGTAGTACTGTTCGGCTACCAACTGTAAACGTTCTTTGGGTATGTGTCTTCCCTTAGTTACATTCTCCAAAAAAGGCATTACATCTTCCATGGATTCGGGTCCGCCAAAGGAGAGCCAAAGGAGGGCCTGATAAGGGGTGTCCTTTTGGAAGGACATATACCTAAGCTTTAGTTACTTTCCCGGCCCGTATGCACGAGGTGCAAACTGATATGCGCTTAGGTGTACCACTGACTACAGCACGAACCCTTTGTATGTTTGGGTTGAATCTCTTTTTGTTTCTACGATGGGAGTGAGAAAGACTCATGCCGAAGTACGGCTTTTTCCCACACAGTTCACAAACTGCCGCCACTTTATCTCCTCATTTGTCGAACACGGAACAATTAGTTTATACGCTTCGCTATCAAAGGCGAACTAAAGGGTAGGCATACTACTATTTGTGCAGTGGATGTAAAGAACTTTGACACGGCTGGCGCCCTCAAGAGGAGCTTCTCTAGACTTGAGGAGCTCCTTGAGGCTAACTATAAGAAACTAAACAGGCTCAACGTATTTCCAGTTCCTGACGGTGATACTGGGACAAATATGTTGTTGACCGTTAGATCAGTCAATGACGCTTTACGCAAAGTCCAGGGCCAAGCGGGTGAGGCAGCGAACTTTGCCAAGACGGTATCGATGGCGGCTTTGCTTGGTGCGCGAGGAAACTCTGGGGTTATTTTGTCTCAGATGATCCAAGGGTTCGTGTCCCATTTATCCACTTCAGTAGCGCATGTGCGAGACTCAAGTGAACTCATATCTAGCTGGGCTGAAGCTCTCCAAGAAGCCTCTGACGAGGCTCGTTCCGCAGTGTTGAAGCCTATGGAAGGAACGATCCTAACGGTGGCTTCTAGCGCTGCAAAGCAGGCACTAATGGCCTCTAAGACGGCGGGAGTAGATCTAGAAAGTGTGATTCGTAGCACACTTGAAAGAGCTCGGATAACCCTTGCCGAGACACCGAATATGTTGGAGCAACTTAAAAAGGCCGGAGTTGTTGACTCCGGAGGAGCTGGATTCGTCCACGTCCTTGAAGCGTTGTATGAAGGCTTTTTGGGGAAAGAACTCCCGGAGTCTCTAAAAAACCATCCTTGGCTAGAGGATTCGGCTGATTTTACAGAGATCCAAAGTGATAATAGCTACGCGCAAAGTTCAAAGTCACAACGAGGACCGCGCTACGAGATCATGTACCTACTTGAAGCTGAAACGGCTGACGTGGAAGATATGAAGAACAAGTGGGCCGAGATCGGTGATTCAATAGTGGTGGTTGGTAGCGACGGCATGCATAGTTGTCATATTCACTCAGATGATATTGGTGCCTCGATAGAGGCCGGCATAGTTGCCGGCAAGGTGAGCAATATTCGAGTATCTGATCTTTATGACCTTATCGCAGAGGGAAAGCTTCACAAAGACGATGAATCTCTACATTCATTGGTGAATGAGGCAAAAGAGACGGACGTTTTTGAACCCGCTGAATATGATCAAGAAGTTACAGAAGCTGCTATGGTAGCGGTGGTAAACGGAGTAGGACTTGGAGAGACTCTTAGGTCTATTGGCGTATCGGGACTTGTTGATGGTGGAGATTCGATGAACCCCTCGACGCAAGAGATTGTGAAGATCGTTGAATCGGTTGCAGCGCGTTCGGTAGTTCTATTTCCCAATAACAAGAACGTCCTAGCAACCGCTCGCCTTGCTCAGGACCTGGCGAGCAAACCTGTGGAGGTTATCCCTACCGCTTCAGTATTACAAGCGTTTTCACTGGCTCTAGACTTTGATCCGAGTAAAAACGCATCCGATAATGCGGCTTTGATGCGAGAACAGATGCCCAAAGTGCGTTATGGAGAGATAACCTTTGCCTCTAGAAGCGGTGTCACTCGCGACGAAACGAGTTCTTTTGTTGAAGGTGATCTCGTTGGGATATATCACTCTGATGTGGAGGTGGCAGGGAAAGACCTTTCTGAGGTGGTTATCTCATTATGTGAGAAGATGATGATAGCGACAGATGAGCTCATCACCTTGGTATGGGGATCTCAACTTACTTTAGAACAAGCTACAGATGTGACTAAAGTTCTTCGGGAGAAGATGTCACACCTAGACGTTGACTTGCTCTATGGAGGACAACCCAACTACCCGTTATTGATATCGATTGAGTGACGCTTGCTCTTATGATGGAACGTATGTACGAAAAAGCGACACGGCCACAAGGAACAACCCTCGTCGAGTTGACGAAGACTCCTGTCGAAACCTTGAAAGGCATAGGTCCAACTCGATCTAAGGGATTCAATGCTCTTGGCATCGAGACTTTATACGATCTTATAACTTACTATCCTCGACGCTATATCGACAGGACGCGACAATCTCCCATTACCGGGTCCGCAATTGATCAAGAGATTGTAGTTTTGGGTACTGTTTCTGAGGTGACGGCACGCAGATTGAAAGGTGGAAGGGTACTTGTTGAGGCGAAACTCTTTGATGGTCAGAGCCGCTGTAAGTTAGTGTTTTTCAATCAGGCCTGGAGACAAAGACAGTTAGCTAACGTGAAAGAGGTAGCGGTCTTTGGGAAGCTCCAGCGGTTTCGATCTGATTTTCAAATGACTAACCCAATCGTAGATACGGTGGGGGACCGTACTGGAATTATCGTCCCTGTCTATCCTATGAGCGAAAAAGCGCAAGTATCGACTTGGGATATCCACCGTGCTCTAAAGGTACTTTTTGAAGAGACCGTTCCAAAGCTTGACGACCCATTACCTCAAAAAGTTGTAAAGGAGTTTGGCCTTGTTGAAAGAGACACAGCATATAGATCGGTTCACTTTGCAGACTCTATAGATCATGTCGTGGCAGCCCGTAAACGGCTCATCTTCGATGAACTGTTCCGTCTTCAGTTGACGTTGGTAGCTAGAAAGGCTCGATACATTAGAGATTCTCGTGGCATCGTCCATGACGTCAATCCATTCGTGGGAGAAAATCAGAGAGAAGAGTCTTTGGTCTCGGCGTTTTTGTCCTCTCTTTCGTTCTCTCTAACTAAGGCCCAGATGCGAGTAGTAGGCGAGATAGCGGTCGATATGGCAAAAGAGATACCGATGCATCGCTTAGTACAAGGAGATGTAGGTTCGGGAAAGACGCTCGTGGCTCTTTTATCTATGCTGTTTGCGGTTCAAAGCGGTCGGCAAGCCGCTCTTTTGGCACCTACTGAGGTTCTAGCGGAACAGCACTACAAGTCTCTAAGCCGCTACCTTGATGAGTTCGTCACGCGTGATCTAAGTATTTACTCTCTGTTTCAAGGTGCCGAGCGAAGTATCAACGTGGGACTTTTGACTGGGTCTTTAGGAGTTAAAAGAAAACAAGTTGCTGAGCAGATACGTGTAGGTGAGATTGATATAGCGGTTGGTACTCATGCTTTGCTTAGTGAAGGTGTTTCGTTTCGCTCGCTCGGTCTTGTCGTCATCGACGAGCAGCATCGCTTCGGAGTCGACCAACGTGGTGTGCTCAGGGCTCGGGAACGCCAAGGTGAGGGACTAGATCCTGATACACTGGTGATGACCGCAACGCCGATCCCAAGAACCGCAGCGATGACTGTCTATGGAGATCTAGACGTAAGCGTGGTCGACGAACTTCCTCCAGGAAGAACTCCTATAAAGACACGCTGGCTCTCTGGAGAGGCTGAGAATGCAGCTTACGAACACCTCTTGGAAGCTGTGAGAGATGGTGGTCAGGGCTATGTGGTATGTCCATTAGTCGAAGGCTCAGAAAAGGTAGTGGCAAAGTCCGCGGTGGAGGAGTTTGAGCGGTTGAAGACAGGACCGTTATCGTCTTTACGGCTTGGTCTAATGCATGGACAGATGTCTTCGGACGAAAAAGACAAGGTTATGGGAGCTTTCCGTCACCATGAGCTAGACGTTTTAGTTGCAACGACTGTAATTGAGGTTGGCGTTGACGTTCCAAATGCAACCATCATGATTATCGAAGATGCAGATCGTTTTGGTATAGCACAGCTACATCAGCTGCGAGGCCGTGTAGGTCGAGGAAAGAAGGCTTCATACTGCTACTTACTCGCTAAGGCCGATCGTGAGCAAGCTGAAGAGCGCTTGAAGGCTCTTGAACGTTCATCGGATGGCTTCTATCTTGCGGAGAAGGATCTGGAGTTACGTGGTGAAGGTACGATATTTGGTACCAAGCAACGAGGTAACAATGACCTAAAGCTTGCCTCTTTGGTGCGTGACCGTGAGGTCGTCCCAGAGTCAAGGCGAGTGGCCGAGAGGATCATCGCTGAAGACCCGACTCTTTCATTTAGTCCGGAGTTGAAAGAGGAGATTCGGGAACTCTTTAAAGACGAAGATATTAGATACCTTTTTCTTGGATGATGTGGACGTTGTCAGCCTTGTCGTACTCAAGCCTCTTAGGTGGTAAAGTGATCCATTGTGAGGGTCCTTTCAGGAAGTGATAAAGGGAGACGTCTTGTAGCGCCTCAAGGGTCATCTACTCGACCCACTACCGCTAGAGTCCGAAGCTCTCTCTTTGATATCTTGGTATCAAGATATGAACTTGCCGATACCAATATCCTTGATCTCTATGCTGGTAGCGGTGCGTTAGGCATCGAGGCGCTCTCTCGTGGAGCTTCTAAAGCAACCTTTGTAGATTGGTCACCGAAGGCATCTAGAGTTCTTCGACAAAATATCTTGAACCTTGGGGTGAGGGATCGCTCTAAGTTGGTACGTGCGAACGCTTTGGAGTACCTACAGCGACTCTCGGACGAGGACAAAGACGTTATCGACTTTGTGTTTTGTGATCCGCCGTACGAATTTTCGCAGTGGAACGTACTCCTAGAGCTTATGCCTACAGGGGCTATCTTGGTGCTCGAATCTAACCGAGAGATCGAACCTCCGGTAGGTAGAACTACCGTTAAATGTAAGCGCTACGGTGGCAGTGTAGTTACAGTTCTGAGCCCAGTTGAGATAAGAGGTAGTGAGAATTGAAAAAGGCTCTGTTCCCTGGGTCCTTCGACCCGTTCCATAATGGACACCTTGAGGTCGTAGAGAGGGCTTCACAACTTTTTGACCAGGTTGTTGTAGCGGCAATGAGGAATCCGCAAAAAGCTAGCCCAATGTTTGATCTAGAGGAACGTAAACGCCTTATTGAAGAGTCTACTTCGTTCTTGACGAACGTTGAGATAGTGTCTTTGTCGACTTTAGTGGTGGATCTGGCGCGGTCGTTAGAGGTAACGGTTATCGTGCGTGGCCTTAGAGCCGTTTCGGACTTTGAGTCAGAGCTGCAGATGGCTCAGATGAACCGACAACTCTCGGGTATAGATACCGTCTTTATCCCAACGTCCTCGGAGTACAGTTTTTTGGCATCTAGACTTTTGCGTGAAGTCGCTCAATACGGTGGAGACATCTCCTCTATGGTGCCTGGCCCAGTAGCCAAGGAGTTCTCGAATAGATACGGTAAGATGTAATGTCAAAAGAGTGGACCCCAAATGAGCAGTTAGTGCCTGATCCAAGGGACGATGTCTTAAATCTCATAAGAGCAGCTATCGAGATGGTGGAGTCAGCCAAGTCCGTGCCGTTATCCTCCTCGGTTATGGTCTCCAAAGAGGAGTTATTGGAGCTTCTGTACAGATCTTTGGATCGAATTCCCTATGAGATTATGGAGGCGAAGAGGCTGCTTAGGGATAGAGAGTCCTACCTTGAGAGTGTTCGCTTAGAGGCAGAGGAGCTTTTAGAGGCCGCTAGAGCACAGGCAGAAGGGTTTGTATCTAAGACAGAAGTCGTCCGACAAGCTAGCTCTAGGGCACGTCATATCGTTCAGCAAGCGAAAGAGGAGGCTTCTAAGATGCGATTTGAGGCCGAAGACTACGCCGATCAACGTCTTGCTGCACTAGAGATTGCTCTAGTGAATACACTAAAAGCAGTGAAGGCAGGTAGAGAGCGATTAGCGATATCGGTGACTGTGCGTGAGCCGTCAAAACCTATAGCAGCTTCACATGAGTCTCTTGAAGATGAGTTTTTCGATCAAGATGAGGGTTAGTCTATGAAACCTTTTGCAATTGGTGTAACCAAGCTCATAAAGGACCCGGCAAGCGTAATTCACTTCGAGTTGCAGGGTACATTAAAAGATGCTTATGTAACGTTCTCTAAGGTCGCCGACGATGAACTCGTGGTCGTGAGCGGTGTGGTGGAGTCAGTGCACCAGGGTCTCTTGGTGAGCGGAGAGATTAAAACACGCTGGCAGGGTTCTTGTGTTAGGTGCCTTGAGGACGCTTCAGGCGTAGTCAAGGTTCATTTCCGTGAACTGTTTGAACCTGAAGGGGTCGGTGAAGAAGACACATATCACTTTGACGGTGATGTCTTGGACCTGACTGAGCTAGCAAAGGACTTCGTCGTTTTGGAACTCCCGATCGTCCCCTTGTGTGCAAGTGACTGTAAGGGACTGTGTGTAACGTGCGGGCAGAATCTCAACGAAGGTACCTGCGACTGCACAAAGGACGATATTGACCCTCGATGGAGCAAACTTAGCTCTCTTTCGGATGGCTAATGCAGCAACTCCGGCTAGATTTATTTCCTTGTGGTTTAATGTACGTCACGTAACTCTGGAGAAACTATAAATGGCAGTTCCTAAGAAGAAGACCTCCAAGGCGAAGTCGGCAAGTCGTAAAGCAAGCGCGTGGCGTTTGGATGTGGCATCGTCAAGTACATGCCCTTACTGTGGTGGAGTTAAAAGGCCTCACTATGTGTGTCCGACCTGTGGATACTACAAGGGCCGTCAAGCTGTTGAAGTGGAGTAGTGGCATTTAGTTGAAACGATTGCTGTAGATCTCATGGGAGGAGATCATGCGCCCACGGTAGTGGTCGAAGGATTGGAGAGAGTCTCTAAGGAAACGGAGACTCCGATCTTGGCTATAGGGACACCTGAAACTATCGCGATGGTTGAGGGCCTATCGAACGTAACGGTTCGCTCGGCCCGCGAAGTGATAGAGATGGACGAGGACGCAGCTTATGCAGTTCGACGGAAAAAAGACTCGTCGATCGTTCGCTGCGCTGAAGCTGTACGAGATGGCGAAGCCTCTGCAATGTTTTCAGCTGGCAATACCGGTGCTGCAATGGCAGCTTCTCTTTTCAAGATGGGCCGAATTTCGAAGGTCTCCCGACCAGCTATCGCAACGACTATTCCAAGACCTGGACAAGACGTCCCTACCATCTTGCTTGACTCAGGTGCGAACCCGGACTGTATACCAGAGTGGATAGTACAGTTTGCAGTAATGGGTTCTATATACTCCGGACTTCGGTTTAACCTTCAATCACCTAAAGTGGGTATCCTTTCAATTGGCGAAGAGGCTGGTAAGGGTAACTCTATGGTCAAAGAGGCCTACGAACTCCTAAAGGAAGACAAGAGGATCAACTTTATAGGTAACTGTGAAGGTCGAGACGTTATGACCGGAGTGGTTGATGTCGTCGTTACCGATGGCTTTACCGGCAACGTCGTTTTAAAGACTCTTGAAGGTGGAATGAGAGCCTTTGCCAGGGCGGCCCTAGAAGCACTTTCGCCGAGAGATGAGTCAGACACGCTTTTAGACGCAGCGCTTCCTCGTCTTGCTCCGCTTATAACTACTTTATCAGCTGATACTTACGGTGGAGCTGCCTTACTGGGTGTCGATGGCCTTTGTTTGATCGGTCACGGTTCGTCAGGGTCAGACGCCATATACAATGCAGTGGTAGAAGCGGATAAAATTGTGCGACTCAATCTGGTGGACGCTATCGCTTCAACCCTCAGATAGTACTACTTACAAGGAGATAAAGGTGTCAGAGTTGACTCGTCAGCAGATCTTTGAGACAATTCGAGGCCATCTAGCAGATATTTTGGAGATCGATCCTTCTAAAATTCATGAAGGATCCTCCTTTAGTGAGGATCTCAACGCGGACTCGTTAGCTCTCATAGAACTTGTAGAGGCGATTGAAGATGAGTTCTCTAAAGGTTCGAGCACCTTTAGAATCGAAGATGACGAGCTAGAGGATCTAAAGACTATGAAGGACGCCGTTGACTACGTCGTCGATAAGCTCAGCGTTTAACTCAGCGCTTGTAAGTAATAAAGTACCGATCTTGAAGCTAGACGATATCCTGCCTAAAGAGTTTTTGGGTTCGAGGCTTTTTGATCAAGCTATGATGCATAAGTCAGCGGCCGACTCTGAGCGAGACTCCAACGAACGTCTTGAATTTCTAGGAGACGCTGTACTACAACTTGTGGTTACAAAGTATCTCTTTAGCAACTTTGATGACCTTACTGAGGGTCGGATGACAAAGATTCGAGCCGTCGTTGTGGGTACGAACTCTTTGGCGGAAGCTGCACGTAAGATCGCATTGAACGATAGCCTTCGTTTTGTCCCTAGCGATATGGGAGATGAAGGCGTTGCGAGTTCGTCAATGCTGGCAGACACCTTTGAGGCTCTGGTGGCCGCTATATACCTATTTTTAGGGATGGCAGAGGCTGAGACGTTTGTACTTCAGCTTCTTGGGGACTTGATTCAACGGAGTGTGCCTGATGCGGTTCTTGGGGACTTTAAGTCTGAACTGCAGGAACGTTTGGCGGCCTCTGACGTGAATGGGTTGCCAAGGTATGAGGACTCCTGGGTTGGTCCCGATCACGATAGGACCTTTATATCTCATGTCTTTGTCGGCGATACTTCGGCAGGCTCTGGCATCGGTAAGACTAAGAAAGAGGCTCAGCAAAACGCTGCTATGCACGCTATCGAACACCTTTTCCGAAACGAAAGAAGGGGGTAGGTGCCTGAACTTCCAGAGGTTGAGACGGTCTGCCGAGATCTATCGGACTATCTCTGCGGGTTGACTTTAGATGAGGCTGATATCTATGGGAAACGTACGATACGTAGGTCGACCTGGACCGATAAGGATATAGTTCATGCCATTCAAGGCCTACAGTTAGCTAAGGTTGCTCGCTACGGCAAGTTCATTTTATTTTATTTTGAAGATTATTTGACGAAGTCCAACCCCTACCTTGTGGTGCACCTGGGTATGTCGGGACGTTTTATGTACAAAAGCGCAGTCGTTAGTAGTGGTATCGATCACAGCAAGTTGTATCTCCGCTTTGGAGATCGAGAGTTAGTTCTCTGGGATCCTCGCACCTTCGGGGAGGTGTTTATGGAGAAACACCTAGAGGCAGATGGCCGTCCAAGTACTGTAAGCTCTGTTCTTGGAGTGGACCCTATTCTCTATCGTGAAAAAGTCCCGCTCGCTTTGAAGATGGCGGCTGATCGGTCCAAGAGACCGATTAAGTCGGTTCTTTTGGATCAGCGGGTGATAGCAGGCCTCGGTAATATCTACAGCGACGAAGTTCTATTTCGTTGTGGACTAAGACCTAACCGTTCGATAGCATCTTTGAACGGCACTGAGATTGAGATACTGGCTGAAGGGATTAATGAGGTCCTGACGGAGGCGATCGAGATGCGCGGTTCGTCTTTGAACGATTTGAGCTACTTGGATCTCGCGGGTCTACCGGGTACGTATCAACGCAAACATCTCATCTATGGGCGTTACGGAAAGCCATGTAGCAGATGTGGATCTATAGTAGAACGGGTTCTGCTCTCAGGAAGGTACTCTAGCTATTGTCGAGACTGCCAGAGATAAGGTTTTGTCTTGATAGCTCAGCACGTGAGGGTTGATGGGGAGTTGCTCGAGACGGGGTTATGTATCTAAAGTATTTGACCATTAAGGGATTTAAGTCGTTCGCGGACCCCGCCCGCGTGAGGTTCTCCCCTGGATTGACCGTGGTCGTTGGACCGAACGGTTCAGGAAAGTCTAACGTAGTTGACGCCTTAGCTTGGGTTCTTGGCGCTCAAGGACCCAAGCAGCTTCGTTCTTCCAAGATGGAAGATGTAATATTCGCTGGATCAGAGGGCAGAGCGCCTCTTGGCAGGGCCGAGGTCACCGTTACCTTTGATAACTCTGACGAGACGATGTCATTAAAGCTAAATGAGGTCTCGATCTCTCGAAGCCTTTTTCGTTCCGGTGAGAGTAGCTACAAACTCAACGGCGTTACCTGTCGTCTGAGTGAACTTGTCGACCTACTAGGCGAGGTAGGCGTGGGCAAGAGCCAACACTTAATTATCTCCCAAGGTGAGGTTGATGATATCGTAAATGCTCGCCCTGAAGAGATCAGAGTGATACTAGAGGAAGCCGCTGGAGTCACTCGTTTCAAAAAACGAAGAGACGTCGCACTAAAGCGCTTGCTCGAGGTGGAATCTGATCTGGAGGAGATCGCGAAGTTGGAACGGGATCTTAAACGGCGCATAAAACCTCTGGAGAAACAGTATGAGTCGGCACGTCTTCGTGATGAACTTATCGGAAGACAGAGGTCATTGTCACTTTGGATCGCCAAGATGGAGTTGGACGAACTCAAAGATGGTGAAAAGCATCTCTCGGAAAGACGGGAGATGCTTCGAAGTTCTGCAGCGGGGAAAAAGAGCCGTTTTGACTTAGTCCGTTCGGAGTTGGCTACGCTTGGAGACTTTGACAACTCAAACGAGATCGAAGCTACTACAACGCTAAAGGATCGTGTCGTCGCTCTAGATTCTAAGTTAACCTCAAAGGAGCTGGTGTTATCTGAGAGAGTCTCGTCTTTACGTCAAAGATCGACTCAACTAAGCGGTGAAGTTGATTCAACCAGGGTGATGAGGCTTCGAAGAACTCGAGATGAGCTAGAAGCGAAACTAAAGCAAGAGGGCAAGGATCTTTTAGAAAAGGAACGATCGTTAGCGGAACTTTCTTCGAAGGTTCTTGAGCCGGACGTCAGCGATCTCCCTTCTTTCGAGGAGGAAGTTGACTCACTTCGTAAAAGCGTCATGGAAAAGCGTTCTGCTCTGGATCATATGGATATCCAGCTAACCCAGGAACGGTCGACGAAGAGGCGTTTGGAGGAGGACCTCCAAAGAGTAGATCGTCGCTATGGTGATCTGACTGTTGAGGCGGAGAAGGTTAAGTCCACCAAGGAAGAGGTTGACTCACGCTTGGATCGACTTTCACAACTTATAGAGGGGTTGGTCAAGGATCAGGAGAGACTTATATCTCGAAAAC